>JBCBWB010000001.1:0-101687 GCA_039817275.1 Cyanobacteria bacterium J06648_1
GGGAAAAGAGAGAATATTACTCTGCTAATTGTCGGTCACGTTACCAAAGAAGGTGCGATCGCAGGACCCAGGGTCTTAGAACACTTGGTTGATACCGTACTCTATTTTGAGGGCGATCGCTATGCGTCTCATCGTCTGTTGCGCTCGGTAAAAAATCGTTTTGGCGCAACCCACGAAATCGGTATCTTTGAAATGGCAGAAGGGGGTCTGGTTGAGGTTGATAATCCTTCCGAGCTATTTTTAGGTAATCGAGATGAAGCTTCCCCTGGTACATCGATTGTCGTCGCTTGTGAGGGGACTCGACCCATTGTGGTAGAGATACAGGCGCTGGTGAGTCCCACTAGCTATACTTCTCCCCGTCGTTCTACTACAGGCATTGATTACAATCGACTCCAGCAGATCTTGGCGGTGTTAGAAAAAAGGGTCGGTGTACCCTTGTCCAAACTCGATGCCTATGTTGCTTCCGTGGGCGGCTTGGGTGTGGGGGAACCCGCCGCCGATTTGGGTGTGGCGATCGCTATTGTGGCTAGTTTTCGCGATCGCGTCGTTGATCCTCGTACAGTCTTAATTGGCGAAGTCGGTTTGGGGGGACAGGTTCGTTTAGTGTCGCAGATGGAATTACGTCTCAAAGAAGCAGCAAAACTAGGTTTTAAAAAGGCGATCGTGCCTAAAGGTCAAAGTCTACCAGACGACCTTGGTTTAGAAATCATTCCGATCTCCAAAGTAATTGATGCCATTATTGCCGCGATTCCGTCCGAGCGAGCGGGGGACTTTTCTCTGCCAGAGGAAGAAGATTAAAGATAAATATTGGAAATATCAGCATTTTTGTATTGCAGACCAATAATCTGTAATGATTTGAGCAATTTTCAGTTCTGCAAACTATGCTCGTTTTCAAAATGCTTGGTAATATTCTAGGAAATAATACTTATACTCAAGATTGGGTGCTGATTTTAATTTAGGTTTGCAGCAATAATGAATACCTCTGAATATGTAGATGCCTATTACGTAGATCCTGAAAATGGTGACGATGATAACCCAGGAACCTTTGATCGTCCGTTTAAGACTATTCAGCAAAGTATTGATGTAGCTGGAGCAAACAAAAACGATGGTAATCAAATTTTTCTCAAAGAGGGTATCTATTATCCTGAACGAACAATAGAAATCAATCGGCATAGCGGGTCAGAAGACGCTTTTTTAACCATTCAGCCCCTACCAGGAGAAGCCGCGACTATTGACGGTAGCCAAATTTTAGGAAATGGCAACATCATTGATATTAGGAACGTGCGTCGCGTCAATATTGTCGGGCTAGAGATTCGTAATGCTCCTAGTCATGGAATCGAGGTAGTTAACGGCAAATATATCAATCTGGTCGATAACCTAATCTACGATACTCAGAGCATGGGTATTCGGGTTCGTGGGGCAATTCCCGAATACAGTGAATACGAAGGGGGTATTACTTCTCAAAGCTCGGATATTGTCATTGAAGGCAACCAAGTTTATCAAACCAATCTTAGTAATAGTGGCAGAAATAAAGGGGCTGATAACTGGGGAGGAGCTATTCAAGCTTGGAACGCTGACAATATAATTATTGTCAGAAATACTGTCGGCGAAAACTATGGTGAAGGAATTGGTTTAAGCATAGTAGATGATGCTATCGTCGCCGAAAATTATCTGTATGACAACTTTAGCGCCCAGATCTATTTAGACAATACAACCGATAGCTTAGTCGAATCAAACTTTGTTTATAATAGCGGCGATCGCCAATTTTATCGTGACGATCTTCCTGCCAACGGTATTGCCCTGGCAAATGAAATTTACGATGTGCTTGAACCCGAAAGATTTTATCTCGATGATAATTTAATCCAGCGTAATATTATTGTCGGTGCAGATTCGGGAATTATCTATGGCACTTGGGCGGGAATACATCAAGATGCTACCAACAATTTTCAAGGTTTAAACGATACTACTATTGCCCACAACACAATTTATGATGCTCACTCCTCCAGCATCAATTTATTTGAAGATCCTAATACCGATGATGTTCAAATAGACGGTAATATTTTTCATCAAAGAGTCAATAGCGAAGTTAATTCTATCGACTCTTTGACAGGAGTCAATTTGGGACGAAACTTATGGTTTGGTGATGCACCTGTAAGTAGGACAAATTCAGAGAACATTATTGCCGACCCGCTCGTGGTCAATCCTGGCGGCTACAGGGTTGATGATTATCAGTTGAGGGCTAATTCTGCCGCTATTGATGTTGTGGCAGAGGACAGTAGCTACTGGATCAGGGATGATTTGGGTGATTTGGGTGCTTTAGAGTATGGTGAGCCAATTTTTGAGGCGGGGGAGCTTATTTAATAAAGTATCTCAGCATTCGCTCTAGAGAAAGTTGGTTTACAAGATCTGAGTCAGCTAAAATTTTCATAATCGTAGAAGCGCAAAAGTGTAAATTAAATCAAAAGATTTTTTAATCATCGATTGCTAATTCATGTCCCTCATCAATTACCACAAGATATCTCCCAACAAATTTTCTATATTTGCTCTGTTTTATATTGTTGCTCTCTGGTTAGAAATGTCAGAGAATTGGGATACTCCTTGGGCAACTTTGGTCGGCTTAGTTTTATTGGTGAGCATAGCTTTTAGCAAAATAACTCCGATTAAGTTTGCTTTTTTTCTTGTCTTAAATACTGCTTATTTTTTATATTTTCATTTTCCTGAAGTTGCCAATCACGTTAACTTAATTATTTTTGCCAATCTGGCTATTTTAATTACAATCGCCTACAGCTATATACGCCCTCGTCAATTTTCTCAGCCTGATGATCTATATCGTGCGATCGCCTCGCCTTTGAGAATTTCCCTGATTTCTGTTTACTTTTGGGCAGGGTTTCATAAATTAAACACCGCCTTTTTAGATCCCCAGTTTTCCTGTTCCAATTCAATGTTTTTGGGGGTTATTGAGGTACTTAAATCAACTATCTGGGGAATTCCAACTGCTGTACTAGTAGGCGCGATCGCAATTGTTTTTTTGAGTAAAGTCATTCCTAACTACGCCATAAATTTTGTCAGGCAGAACAGCAGATGGCTGTTTATTATACTGGCTTTTTGTCTGGCTCTTGCCGCTCTAGCTATCGGCGCTCTATTCTACTTTGAGCTGACTAGCTCCCTTTTTTCTGCTTTCGTCTTAGCGACTTCAATTATGGTGCTGTTATGGGAAATAGCCGGGGCAATTATGATGTTTAGCCCCCAGCTTCAAGTAATAGTATTTTTCTGGTCGATGCTGATGCATTTGGTATTAGCACCAATTGGCTTCGTCGATTTTGGTTCTCTTGCTTTTGCCTTCTGGTTAACCTTTATTCCTAGTAACTACATTTCTTGCTGGCAACAGCCCCTTACAGTACCTTGGTTGCAGTGGCGGTTAAATCGAAGTTTTGTTTACCTAACTATCAATATAGTAATTGGCATAATTTCGGGCATATATTACCTAGCTTATCCCGAATTTAATCTTCAAGCGATCGCGGGTACTTTATTTATTATTTCAGTCTTAATCGTTATTTATCCAATAGTAAAAAAGCTAATCGAGCAGCCTAATTCTTGGCAAGGAGTAGCCATAATTGACCGCAAGATGCCCAAGTTCATGTATCTGTTTATTGCTCTATTATCGCTCTACGCCTCAACTTCCTATTTGGGATTACGCACCGCTGGCAACTTTTCGATGTTTAGTAATTTGCGTACTGAAGGAACTGCCAGTAATCATCTGCTTTTAAGGAACAATCCCCTAAAGATTTGGAACTATCAGGAAGATGTGGTTGAAATAATGAAAATTGACGATGAAAGCGCCAAAATAGGACATAAGTATCGCCCTTTGCAAGACCATTTTTTACCCGTCGTCGAATTTAGAAAGCTCATTTACCAATGGACAAAAGCAGGCTACACAGTTCCCTTAAAATTCAAATATGGCGATCGCACTTATACAACCAACAATATCGTCAAAGATCCCACCTGGGCTACCCCCAAACGCACTTGGGAAATGAAGTTGATGGACTTTCGGATCATTCAGCCTGACAATGACGAACCAAATTATTGCAGGTGGTGATTGTTATTAAGTAATAAGTAATAAGTAATAAGTAAGTATATTATTTGTCTGCAAGTCTTTCTTTTGTTCGTAGCTTATATTCTCTAATCAAGAATGAATCATTCATTAGCCCAGCCCCATCGTCGTCAGTTTGTCATTGGTTCATCACCTTATTTGGCGCAGGAAAACTGGGAGTGCGATCGCCTGCCTGGCAATCGATGGCTTGCCTACGATCAAGATTTAAAAATTTGTCGGGCAACAGATCTTGATGGCGTGGAGTGGACTTTGCTGGGTATGGCAATTGAAACCACGGCTCAGATTGAACCACAAGAGGCGATCTCCAAGTCATCTACGGCGGAAGTCGGCGATCGCTATTCTGGTTGGGCAGGACGCTGGCTATTAATCGGTGAAGGGCAGATTCACCTCGATGCAAATGGTCTACTGGGCTGTTTTTATGGTGAAAAGTCTGCTGGGGATGTTTGGTTATCGAGCAGCCCCATCTTACTAGCGCAAATATTAGACACAGATCTCCAAGACGAGCGCATTTTGATCTATGGCAGAGGTATAGCTTGGTATACACCACCTAGTTCAGGCTTTTTGCAGCTAAAACGGCTATTAGCCAGTCAAACGCTCAACTTTGTGACTGGTAAAATATCTCCCCGTCCTTTAATGCCCAAAATCGACTGTGATCGCCGTTACGAAGAGACAATTACGATGGTTGAGCAGGCTTTAGTGACCGCTCTACAAAATCTGGGTAAATTAAAGCAGCCTCTACATTTAGGCTTGACTGGGGGCTATGATTCCCGCCTGATGTTGGCGATCGCTGCTCAAGCAGGAGTCAACTTTACTACCTTTACCAGAATCGCCGAACGAATGTCTTTTGCAGATCGGATTTTGCCTCCTAAGTTAGCCAGACAGAGTGGCGTACCTCATGTCTTTTTACGTAATAAACCACCTCAAGAACAGCAGCAAAGAAGGCAGCTCGTACGACAGCACGCTGGAAACAACGTTTCTGATGGTGATAGTGAACCTTTTGTGATGGGCGTGCGAGACAAACTAAGGGGAATTTCTTTTGGCGGACACGGGATGGCGATCGCCAGTGGGTTTCATACTTTACGTCAGCTTCCAGCAACCTTTACTCCCAGTCAGGGCGCTAGACAAATAGCACAGTTATTTGATGAAGCCGCTGATTCCTCAGCAGTTATGGGTTTACAAGCATGGCTCTCCTGGATCGAGCAACATCCCCAAGAGCATTTAGACTGGCGCGATCGCTTTTTTTTGGAACAGCGACAGGCTGGTTGGTTAAGCAGTAAAGAGCAGGTATACGATCTAACCGACTTAGTTAGATTTCCCGTCCTCAATGCGTCACGGACTTATTCCCTCTTGTTGAGTATTCCTGAAGCGAAAAGACTTGGTTCCCTAGTCCAAGTAGCTCTTTTAGAACGCCTTGCTCCCAAATTATGCCAATATCCCTTCAATCCTACTGACGACAAATTTAATCGTTGGTTCAAACTGGCGCTCTCTACCAGAGACGATCCGCGACATTTGTATCGGCGACTTCGCACAGGATTGAACTTTGGGTCTAAATCATAGCCGACGAATAACGATAAATAAGTTGAATTTTAGTTTAATTTTCATGAAACTTACTCAATACTGGCAGTCATAGCTGATAGGGTACTGAATATCGTCTTAATGTTAGCGCCCTGCTAAATCCTATTAGTCGCACGCAATCTCGCTGTCACCCAAACCTATTTGTATGACTACCAAGCAAGTATCTCCCAAAAATAAACTGTGGTTAGCAGCAATAAAACCGCCAATTTACAGTGTGGCAATTGTCCCGATTGCGGTGGGAACAGCGATCGCTTTTGCCGCCACGGGCATTTTTCAGGCGCAACGCTTTTTAACCTTTTTGGGTGCAGCCCTGCTGATTATTGCCTGGCTCAATCTCAGCAATGATGTTTTCGATTCTGAGACGGGTATAGATGTGAATAAAGCCCATTCAGTCGTCAATCTAACGGGCAACAAAAACCTGGTTTTTGGAATTGCTAACCTTTGTCTGGCGGCAGGAATTGGCGGGATCTTGACTTTATCCTGGTGGCAACATGACCCTACGGTAGTCGGTTTGATCCTAGTATGCTGTTTTTTGGGCTATACCTATCAGGGACCACCTTTTAGACTGGGCTATTTGGGTTTAGGAGAAATAATTTGTTTCTTTACTTTTGGACCAGGAACAGTTTCGGCTGCCTACTACGCTCAAACCCAGACATTTTCGGTAGACAGCTTGATTACTTCAAGTATTGTCGGCATTAGTACCTCGATAATTCTGTTTTGCTCTCATTTTCATCAGGTTGAAGATGATTTAGCAGCAGGCAAAAAATCCCCTATTGTCCGACTGGGAACAGCCCTGGGAGCCAAGCTATTAAACCTAGCGATCGCTAGTATTTATGTTTTGACCTTTGTTTTGGTCTTGACAGGTATTTTGCCCCAACTCTGTCTTTTGGTTTTTGCTAGCCTACCGTTTGCCTACCAATTAGGAAATCATGTCTGGCAAAATCATGATCGCCCCCAACAAGTCAGCAACAGCAAATTTGTGGCGATCTATCTTTACCTCTCTAGTTCACTACTACTTATAGTTGGATTAATTTTTAGTTCTTATGTCTAAAAAAGTTATTCGCACCGACAAAGCACCTGCCCCCGTAGGACCCTACAATCAAGCGATCGCTACTTCTGGTCAAATGCTGTTTGTAGCAGGGCAAGTACCTCTAGATCCCCAGTCGGGAGCAATTGTGGGAGAGGGAGATATTACCGTTCAAACTCAGCAGGTTATGAAAAATATTGCGGCAATTCTGGCTGAAGCAGGTGCAAAATGGCAGGATGTGGTTAAGACCAGCGTATTTCTCACCGATTTGGCTAACTTTGCGCCGATGAATCAGGTTTACGCTGAATACTTTGCGTCAGATACAGCTCCAGCTCGT
Source organism: Cyanobacteria bacterium J06648_1 (assembly GCA_039817275.1). Classification (GTDB taxonomy): domain Bacteria; phylum Cyanobacteriota; class Cyanobacteriia; order Cyanobacteriales; family Xenococcaceae; genus Waterburya. Next base: position 7,051 of record JBCBWB010000001.1, read on the forward strand.
GCTTGCGTAGAGGTTTCTCGCCTGCCCAAAGATGTCTTAGTAGAAATTGAATGTATTGCCGTAATCAGTGCAGAATAGCCAGAGGAACTGGTTTGAACCAGGTTTGAACCAGGTTCCTCTGCACAAAAAAAAGCGTTGCTAGAAACGCTATATAGAGATAAATCCACGCAATTCCGAGCAACGCTAAATCTTAGATTGTCTGAGTAGAGTTTAGAAACGGTTGTTTCTGCCACCACTGCGATCTTCACGAGGTCTAGCTTTGTTAACTTTTAGCTGGCGGTTCATCCATTCAGCTCCATCCAAAGCTTCAATTGCTTTGTCTTCGTTAGCTTCAGATTCCATTTCCACAAAAGCGAATCCTCTAGGACGACCAGTTTCGCGATCGCTGGGAATATGAACTCTTTTGACGGTTCCATATTCAGTGAAAACTTCGTTCAAGTCTTCTTGATTAACTTCGTAAGATAAGTTGCCTACGTAAATTGACATGTTGTGTTCGTCTGCTCAATGAGTGTTGTGTTTAGAGAGACAGAATTATTGGTAAAGAAATAGCTCAATACTTTGTGGAAGAAACCCTTAGATACTGGATACAAACTTAATCTTTAATCTGTTTATTCTCATCCCTAACAATAACACTTTTATCGAAATTAGAATCACATCCCCAGAGTTGTCTAATTGTTTTGCTATTTTTTACTGCTTTTAGAAGATCGGAACAGATTTTCAGCCCGACATCACTGCTTCAAACAATTACTGCAATCACTAGTCTAGGAAAGAGTTTGCCGCTTTTAACATAATCTCGTTTATTGCCATCAACAGTAATGTTTCGAGATTGCAATAAACTTGTTATTTTTTATATCAATTTAGCAATGTGGTGGCGATATTCTGCTTCTGTGTATAGATCGCTACCATCAATTAGGTGATCGGTAAAGACAATCCCGTCAAGATGATCCAATTCATGCTGAAAAATACGGGCGATAAAGTCGGTGAGAATTTCTTGTTTTATTTCTCCTAACTGAGTCGTATATTCCACCTCAATCTGTCGATAACGAGGAACTAAGCCTCTGGCGTTGGGTATACTCAAACATCCTTCCCAATCTTTGACTACCTCTTTTCCGTGAGACAGAATCCGCGGATTAATCATTGCCGTCGGTGCCATGGTCGGAGCCAAAGGATAGCGATCGCTAGGACGAGAGGCAACCACAATAAGACGATAGGGAGAATTAATTTGTGGTGCGGCGATACCAACCCCTTGAGATGCGATCGCTGTCTCGATTAAGCGATCAATAAGTTCTGCAATATATGGCTCAGATACCATCTCGACAGGCTGGGCAAGACCCCGAAGTATTGGTTCACCAATTTTGGCGATCGTAGTAATGCTCATAGATTAACTAGGTCAACAGGGTTAGGGACGATTAAGAATAGATAGTAAATATTACCGTTCTATTTCAACTCTACTGGTAGAATTTTATATCATCCTTACTGGTCAAATAATAGAGTGGCAATTTCTGCGGAGCAATTATGGGAAAAAGTTCTAGAACTTCTCAAAGAAAGGTTAAGTCGCCCTACCTTTGAGACTTGGATTCAGAATACTACTATAGAAAGCTTTGATGCCCAAAGAATAACTATTGTGACTCCTAACGCTTTTGTGATGAGCCATTTACAAAAGCACTACCTGGAAATGCTCGGCGATGCGGTTGAGGAGGTTACAGGTAAATCTTTAGAAATTTGTCTGAAATCTTTGCAGGGACAAGATTTATCGTTTCTGACCAGACCTAGTGATTTTGCTCAGTACCAGCGCCAATCTACCTCGAAGAAGAATTCTCTCAGACCGAATAAGCTAAATCCTAAATATAGTTTCTATAGCTTTGTGGTTGGCCCGACTAATCGCATGGTTCATGCCGCATCCTTGGCGGTAGCCGAATCCCCAGGAAGAGATTTTAATCCCCTGTTTCTTTGTGGTGGAGTTGGATTGGGGAAAACCCATTTAATGCAGGCAATTGGGCATTACCATTTAGAAATTAATCCTGATGCCAAGGTCTTTTATGTTTCTACGGAACAATTTACCAACGATTTGATTGCGGCAATCCGCAACGATAGTATTCAAGCTTTTCGGGAGCATTATCGTTCCGCCGATATTCTGTTGGTAGATGATGTTCAGTTTATCGAGGGCAAAGAATACACTCAAGAAGAGTTTTTTCACACCTTTAATACTCTCCACGAGGCAGGGAGGCAGGTAGTTTTGGCTAGCGATCGCCCCCCCCAGCAGATTCCTAAGCTTCAGGAGCGTCTTAGCTCTCGTTTCTCCATGGGTCTAATTGCCGATGTTCAGGTACCAGACCTAGAAACCCGCATGGCAATTTTGCAAAAGAAAGCCGAATACGAAAATGTGCGTCTACCTAGGGAGGCGATTGAATATATTGCGAGTCAATACACTTCCAATATTAGGGAATTAGAGGGAGCATTAATTAGGGCGATCGCCTATATCTCTCTTTCTAACCTATCGATGACTGTAGAAAATATTGCCTCAGCCTTAAATCCCAAGGTCGAGCAGATTACGGCTTCTCCCGATACGATTTTGGAAGTGGCAGTAGAGATACTCAAGGTTTCCGTAGAAGATTTAAAAAGTAGCTCTCGTCGTCGCGAGATTAGCAACGCCAGACACATTGCGATGTATCTTATGCGACAACACACCGACCTGAGCCTGCCCCGTATTGGCGAGAAATTTGGTGGCAAAGACCATACCTCGGTCATGTATAGCTGTGATAAAATTTCCAAACAGCTTAGGAAAGACCGAGCCTTAAATCAAACTATTTCCCTGTTGAGCGATCGCATTAACTTTGTGAGCCGACAAAAATTTCAAAATTAAGTTAAGCAGGGCAAAACTAAAAAGTTTTCCACAGGAACGGCAGGATTTTTCCGATTTATCCCCAAGTTATCCACAGGTTGAGGTAAAAACTTGACTTATTAGACCAGATTGAAATTTTTAGCGAGCAGTCACGAACAGTTAAGCAGGGAAGTTAATTATTAATATATCCGCTAAAAGTTGTGACTATCTACTTACGAAACAAGTAGCTTTTGTCTTGCCAACCAGAGCTACCTATGCCGTCGATAAAATCAAAGCTGACCGAGATCAAGCTTATAGTACAATCGATGGGCAACATTCCTTGATTTCGATTCTGAGATGAAAATTATTTGCGCTGCATTCGATCTAAAAAACAATCTTTCCCTAGTGAGCCGTGCTGTACCTTCTCGTCCAGAACCCGCCGTTTTGGGTAATGTTCTAATCCAGGCTAATGCAGCAACTCAGAAGGTAAGCCTCGTTGCATTTGACGGCAGCCTGGGCATCAAGACGAGCTTTAATGCAGAAGTCGAAACAGGAGGCAGCATCACTCTTCCTGCCAGGTTACTAAACGATATTGTTACTCGTCTACCAGAAATTGAAATTACCCTAGACGTTCCCGAAGATGATGCTAGTTCCCTAACCACAATTAGCTCTAGTTCAGGTCAGTTTCAATTAACAGGTATAGATGCTGCCGAATTTCCTGAGCTTCCCAAAGTCAAGGTCGAACAGACAGTAGAGTTACCCATCAGCATTTTGCATCAGGGTCTAGGCGGCTGCTTATTTGCGGCTTCGACGGAATTATCTAAGCAGGTATTAACAGGAGTACATCTAAAAACTCAGGACTCAGGAGACATCTTGGAATTCGCCGCCACCGATAGTCATCGTTTGGCAGTAGTCGCCACCGATTTAAATGACACCGAAGCAGAATCCCCCCTCCAATTACCGCCTCTAGCCGTAACTATTCCCGCCAAAGCCTTACGGGAATTAGAAAGAATTGTGGGCGACGCGACTGAAAATGACCTGGTGAAGGTTAGTTTTGACGAACAGGTCATGATCTTTGAACTAGGCGATCGCCTCTTGACCAGTACAAAAATATCAGGAGATTATCCTGCTTACGGACAGTTGATTCCCCAAAAGTTTAGTCGTGAGATTGTTTTAGATCGTAAACGTTTGCTTTCTAGTCTGGAGCTAGTGGCAGTCCTAGCGCAAAAAAACAATTTAGTTAAGTTCAGCCTCCACAATCAAGAATCTGAGCTGGTGGTCTCTGCCGATGCTCAGGATGTGGGCAATGCCGAGCAGTCTTTACCCGCCGAAATTATGGGAGAAGATATTGAGATTGCTTTTAATATCAAGTATCTCATGGACGGATTGAAGGCGCTTTCAACTACAGAAATAAAAATGCAGCTCAATGAATGGAACCAACCTGTTATCTTTAGTCCTCTCGGAGGTCTAAGAATGACCTATCTAGTGATGCCTGTCCAAATTAGAAACTGAGGAATCAGTCTAGGTATTGAGTTGGGCATATAGCCATCGGCTATGAGCTGTTTTACTTCATCCAAAATTTACATTAAATGATTGTCATCTAGAACGATTGCATTTAGTCTGGATTTAAGCTAATCATTCTTTTTGCAAGTCAAAAATAAGCGTTGGTGTGGCGATCGCTAACTATGTTTGCCCAGATTGTTAGTTCTTTAAAAGACAAACCTCACTATAATTATCCAAGTTATTTTGTAAACTAGACGACTAAGCTACTAGACCATTATTAGACCTTATTGTTATCGTTGCGGGTCATGTCCTACGAGTCAAATTTAGATCATCAATCTGCGAAGTTAATCAATCCAGCACAGCTATGTTTGTTGCTGTCGATTGTGCTGCATTTACTTATTTTGAAGTTCGGCTTGCCCAGTATTAAATTTAACAATGATGGTGGCAGAAGAGAAGTATCGGTGATTGAACTTAATCCAGAACAACAGGCTCGTTTGCCCGACCTTTATCCACAGCTGGAAACCCCAGATCTGACCAATCTAGATCTTCCTCAACCTGACTTGAGCGATCCTGCGGCACCATTTGCCATTCCACCTAATCTAATTCCAGGAATTGGCGATCCTTCAACCCTACCACCCCTAATTATTCCGCCGCCGCCCATATTCAATCTTCCCAATTTACCTCCCGTTACTGATATCACCCTTCCTCCCGTCGGCGATTTGAGCGATTTACCCCTACCTCCGGCAATTAATCCTCTAGATTTTAAGGTTGAGCCAATTCAGTTACCCCCTGATCTAGGAAAAGTACCAGAACAGCCAGCAGACACTACAGAAACAGATCCTCCCAATAAACCCCAAACAACAGCGGCAAAACCAGACAAACCACTAGAGCCGCCAGAAGATTCTGCTGAAAAGCCGCCAGAGGCAAAGCCTCAAAATACTCCTGAACAAATCGCGGCGAGAAAAGCAGCGGCATCACAGGAGCGAATTGTCAGTTTACGCCAAAGCCTGACCAAAACTAAAGATGGTACGAGTGACGAAGAAGCCAGAAAAAATTATATTGTCTGGTTGGCTAAGGTTAAAGATATTGAGCCAGACAAGATTGAGATTAATGGTAGCTATCCCCGCGATGCCTGCATTAGGAGGCTGGCTGGCAGTAGCGTTTTTGGCGTAGTCGTCAACGCAGAAGGTGAAGTTGTGGCTCGGGATCTGCTCAAAGGAGCGCAATATCCTATCTTTAATCAACAGGCAAGTAAAGATATCGGCGATCGCATTTTTGCGAATCCAACGGAAAAACCTAAGCCTTATCAGGTGCAGGTCAATTATCAATATGATGCTGAAATTTGTCCTTCTTTGACTCTACCCTCCATTAAAAGAGCTGAAGAAAAACAGCAAACAGCACCCGAAGTTGCCCCTGAACCCACTCTCGAACCTATCCCCGAACCCGAAGCTGCCCCTGTGCCTACACCCGAATCTGTGCCTGAACCTGAACCTGAGTCTGCCCCTATGCCTACACCTTCTCCTACACCTGAAGCCACGCCCGAACCCGAACCCGAACCTGAACCTGCTGCTCCATTGCGCGATCGTCTGCGCGATGTACCTCTTCGAGACCTAAACCCTGCTCAGTTAAAAGATATTCCGTTGCCAGAACGACCAAATTTCAACTAGCTACAGTCGGAGCCAAAAAATATCCCAGTATCTCGCTTTAGGCATTAGCTTTTATTCTTTTGATCTCAAATTAAGGTTAAAATAGGCGACTATGGACTATAGTATTATGTTGTATTATGCTCATTCTCGGAGTGTTTACAAAAAATCCATAAAATTCCATAATCATATATTATTCGTCAGCTTAAACAAGGAATGGTGGATAAAGAAATTTCATTTTATTTTTAAATTTTATCAATCTGAAATATGAAAGCTAAGTGGTATAAAATCCTTGGTGTGAAAGTCAATCTGCTTAGTATGCAACAGCTTAATTCATTAATTAAAGAAGCTGTTGAATCAAACTCCAAATGGATTGTTGCTAATCATAATCTCAATAGTCTTTATATTTTTCATCACAATCAGGCGATGAGAGATTTTTACAGCAAAGTGAATTATGTTCATATTGACGGAATGGCTCTAGTTTTTCTGGGTAAACTCCTCAATCTTCCTTTCAAGAGAGAGCATCGAGTAACATATGCCGATTGGGTTTGGTCTTTGATGGAACAGGCGGCGCTGAAAAAATGGCGAATATTATATTTGGGCTCAAAACCAGGAGTAGCAGAACGTGGTGCTGAGATCCTTCGCCGCCAATATTCTGGGTTAGAAATAACCACTGTTCATGGTTATTTTGAGCCTGGCAGCCAAAATCAAGCTGTAATTGACCAAATCAACGCTTACCAACCTAATATATTGATGGTCGGGATGGGAATGCCTCGTCAAGAAGAATGGATTTTGACCAACATTGATCGGGTTAAAACTAATATCGTATTACCTAGTGGAGCCTGTATTGATTATATTGCTCAGGAAATTGCGACTCCACCCCGCTGGATGGGGCAAGTAGGCTTGGAGTGGCTATATCGTCTTGCCACTGAACCCAAAAGATTATGGCGTAGATATTTAGTTGAACCGTGGTTTATCGCCAAATTATTGCTCGAAGAATTTTTCTTCAATCTCAGAAATAAATTATTTTCTAACTAGCCCTTCTCCACAATCACCTTATTTAATAGGTTCAGATATCATTAGCAATCAATAGAGTTAATCCTCCAGACTTATTTGATGTCAGATCTGCCTGGAGAATAAAACTAATAACAGGGTTTTTTGATGTCCAAATTTTTTTTTGACCTCAAACAAATTGGCTGGACTCATTACAGGCAAATAGTTGCCTTTTAAATCAACTACTTTTCTGATAGTATATTTTTGGGCAATAAACTAGCAATTTCAGGGCGGTCAGCCTTTACAATAACTTTACTTGTTTGACTAAATTTTAAAGATTTGGTGATTTAACTAAAAAAAATTGTCGGTTTTAAAAGCAATTTCACTGAAGCTTGGTAAATTAATATTATCATCAGGCAAAATCGTCTAATAATAACTGCAAGGTAACAATAAAAATAAAATTAATGAAGGGGTATTGTTCAAAATGAAAAAAGCAGACTGGAGCGTTAAAATCGCTGGCAAATATATTCAGTTTGGTCTTAGCAGTTTTTTGCTTAGGTCTGGGGCTTTCGGTCAGATAAAAAACTGGATCTTACTGAATCAGATAACGATTGAAGAGGTTGAAAATATTTTTGATTCGAGCTTTTTACTAGGGTAAGCTGATGCCGCGATTTTTCATGTTTGTCGATTGTAGCGAATACTCAACTAAGACTATTATAAATTCTCTCAGTGCAGATTTTGCCAGGCTTTAACTCTGACTAAATAAGTTCAAAAAGCTCAAAATTTAATTAATTAGCCTCAAATCAAGCTAATTGACCATGTCAAAACAGCTGCTGATGGTAAGGTTGCTTGTTTAACACAAAACTTGAGTAGATAAATAAGTTAGGTATAAAACTTTTATGACTTCCAACGTACATCTAGACGAATATCTCGACTTCCAAAAATATTTGCAGGTTCTCAAGCGGCGATGGGTACCAGCACTCGTTACTTTTGCAAGTGTAGTTGGGGTCGCCACTGCTGGTTCTTTTTTATCTCCTGAAAAATACCAAGCTGAAGCAGAACTCCTGATCGAAAGCGATAATACCAGCAAGATAACGGGCTTAGAGGATGATTTGGGCAAGATTGAGGGTTTGACTATCGACAGTAATCCCGTCACCACCCAGGCAAGAATTATTCAGTCTCGACCAATCGTCAATCAGCTAGTCAAAGAATTAAATCTGCGAGATAAAGAAGGCAAGTTATTAAAGTATCAGGATGTCACGGGAAATCTCAATATTACTCCTATTGTTGGTACGGACGTATTGGAAATTAGCTACATCAGTAAAGATCCCGAAATGGCGGCTAAAACCGTAAACAAATTGGTAGATCTATATATTGAGGCGGACGCAATCAACAACAGTTCTTCTAGCTCTGCTGCTAGAGGTTTCATTACCAAACAGCTCCCCCAGGTAGAGGCAAATTTACGTCAGGCAGAAGCAAATCTGCGCGACTTCAAAAGCAAAAATCGGATTGCTAATCTAGAAGAAGAAACGACAGCTAACATCACATCAATTACTAGCGTCGCGGATCGTCTCGACGAAGTGAGAGCCCAGGCAGAAAATATTAATGCTCGCTATGATCGCCTCAGCGCTCAATTAAACATGACCTGGCAAGAAGCTTCGGCGGTAAGCGCCCTAAGTCAGTCAGTCGGGGTGCAGAAAGTGCTAGAGCAGCTCCAGAACGTCAAGGTTAGGCTGTCACGCACTAGTAATTATCTTTCCGATAATGCGCCCCAGATAATCGCTCTTAAGGAGGAAGAGGCAGATCTTAACCGATTACTCGAACAGGAAATTGCCAATACTTTGGGAGCTGATTCCGCCAGCGTTTTACAAAAGGTCAATGTTTTGAGTTTAGGAGAACTGAAGCAGGCTCAAATTGCCGAGCTGGCAGATTTAGGGCTGCAAAAAGAGGGTTTAGAAAAAGAGATGGTTGCTTTAACTAATACTCGTGATGCCTATCAGCAGAAATCAGATGCTTTACCCCGCTTGCAGGAAGAACAGAGAGAACTACAGCGTCGAGTTCAAGCCGCCCAATCCACCTATCAGACTCTCTTAAAAAGATCTCAGGACACGAGTATTATCGAGCAGCAAAAGATTGGCAATGTTCGTCGCGTTTCTGATGCGGAAATCCCCGAAGATCCTGTCGCTCCCCGCAAGGAAATTATTATTGCTGGTGCCAGCGTTTTGGGCCTGTTTCTCGGTGTTGCGGTGGCATTTCTCCTGGATCTCAAAGACAGAACTATTAAAGATACTTATGAAATCAAGCGTCTTTTTCCCTATGCTTTGGCAGGGGTGGTTCCCGATGTCAACTTAATTGATGAAGAAAGGCAGCTGCTTTTACCACACAACTCCATCTCCAAACTGCCTGAGTTGGCGATCGCCAATATGACGGTATTACCAATTCGGGAGGCATATCATAACTTGCAGATCGACCTGAATCTATTAGATAGCGATCTCGCACATAAGGTGATGGTCGTGACCAGCGCCGTAGCGGGAGAAGGAAAATCATCAGTATCTGCCAATTTAGCCGTAGCTCAAGCTCAGTGTGGCAAAAAAGTCTTGTTAATTGACGGAGACTTACGTCGTCCAACCCAGCATCTACTGTGGGAATTACCCAATATTGTGGGGTTAACAGGAGTATTAGAGCAAGAGGTTGCTTGGGGTGATGTTACTAGCAAAATCATGCCTAACCTAGACGTGATGACTTCTGGCAATATTCCCAAACATCCAATCGCCCTACTTAACTCATCGATGATGAAGGCATTGATCATTAGTGCTAGCGATCGCTATGACTGTATTATTATTGATGCGCCGCCCATCGTTGGTTTAGCCGACAGCAAAATTTTGGGTAAATTAGCTGATGGTCTGCTGTTTGTTGTTCGTCCTGGAGTAGCCAATTACGGTAGTGCCGAAGCAGCCAAAGAATTGTTGAGTGACTTTAATGTACTCGGAGTAATCGCCAATGGTGTAAACCTGGGCAATGAGTCTTATGGTTATGAGTCCTATTATCCCGATCGCAAATATCTTGAGGCAGCTAACTAAAAACAAATCTAGATTGGCAGTCCGATTAATTTTATTGAGAAATCTTAGAACTTTTGGCAATTTTAAATGAGTAAGACAATTTTGGTGACGGGAGGAGCTGGATACATCGGTTCTCACGCCGTTCTTGCCCTTCGAGAGCAGGGAAATGAGGTGATTATTCTCGATAATCTGGTCAACGGGCATCGATATATAGCCGAATCAATCTCGGGTGCAAAATTGATTGTGGGAGATATTAGCGATCGCCAGCTTTTGGATCATATTTTTAGCGAACATCAGATTGCTGCTGTCATGCATTTTGCCGCCTATGCTTACGTGGGAGAATCAGTCAGCAGTCCCGCCAAGTACTATCGCAATAACGTGATGGGAACCCTTGTCCTATTAGAAGCCATGTTGGCAGCGGGAGTCAAAAAGCTAGTATTTTCCTCGACCTGCGCAACTTATGGTGTGCCGAGCCAGATTCCGATTACCGAAACACACCCTCAGGCACCGATTAATCCTTACGGCGCGAGTAAGCTGGCGGTAGAACGGATGCTGCAAGATTTTGATGCGGCCTATGGTCTAAAATCCGTAATTTTTCGCTACTTCAATGCGGCAGGAGCGGAGCCTTTAGGGAGATTGGGAGAAGACCATCAGCCAGAACCACATTTAATTCCTCTCGTACTATTTACGGCTTTGGGATTGAGACCATCAATTAGTATTTTTGGCACAGACTATAGTACCCATGACGGTACCTGCGTTCGGGACTACATTCACGTCAGCGATTTGATTCAGGCTCATATTCAGGGCTTAGACTATCTTCTGGAGAACCAAGAATCGAACATTTTCAACCTAGGTAATGGCGATGGTTTTTCGGTCAAACAGGTCATTGAAGTCGCTCGCAAAGTAACTGGCAAAGATATTCTGGCGATCGAATGTCCTCGTCGTCCAGGAGATCCAGGCATCCTGGTGGGCAGCGGTCAAAAAGCAACTCAGATTTTGGGTTGGCAACCAAAATATGCTGATTTAGAGCAGATTATCAGTCATGCTTGGCATTGGCATTTACAGCATCATGCCAAACAGGTTGCGGTCTGACCTGGTACATTACTTATATTGACTAGTAAAGAGCGGCGGCAATCCCACTGAGTGCAGGCTGGACGTATAAGAACAGAATTATTGCCTCTAATTGTTAGATCATGATCAAAAAAATCACCACTAATCAAAGATTTAACCCGCCGATTGAGAAAGAGCATCAGCGTAATTTCTCTACTTTAGGCATTACCTACGATTCACGGTTGAAATGCTCGACAAACTAAAATCAGCAGAGAGTAAATTAAGCCCAGGATTAAAAAAAATTATGCGTAATATCGGCTGGTTATCTGCCGAGCGCTTGATTAGGATGGGACTATCTTTCTTCGTCGGTATTTACGTAATTCGCTACTTAGGACCAGAACAGTTTGGCAGACTGAGCTATAGCACTAGTTTTGTCTTTTTGTTTTTGGCTATAACCAAGCTAGGGCTGGATGACATAGTTGTACGCAACTTGGTTAAGCAAAAAGAGTCTAGTGCCAAGATTTTAGGCACAGCTTTTGTGCTGAAGCTGATGGGATGTCTCCTTGCTTTTTTTATTACTAGTGCGGGAATTTTCGCCTCAACTAATGACTGGCTGGTGCGCCAAATGACGATGATCATTGCTTTTAGCATGATTTTTACCTGCTTTGACATTCTAGATCTGTGGTTTCAGTCCCAGGTATTATCCAAGTCAATCGCCATTGTCAGAAGTATCCAGTTCGTGGTCAGTTCTTTGGCTAAGTTAACCTTTATTTGGCTGGAGCTGCCGCTGATCTCGTTTGCCTGTCTTTTTGTCGCCGATACCATAATCAGAGCGATTGGCATGACTTGGGTGTATCTTCAAGACCAGGAGCATCAGGCAGGTCGCTGGCAGTTTGATCGCTCGATGGCATTCGAGCTACTGCAAAACTCTTGGCCGCTAATCCTGTCTGGCGTGATGGTGACAATTTACATGAGTATTGACCAGGTAATGTTGGGCAACATGTCTAATAGTTTGGAATTGGGCAACTACGCCGCCGCTGTCAAATTTTCTGAAGTCTGGTACTTTTTACCCACTGTAATTTGCGCCTCTGTCTTTCCCGCAGTCGTCCAGGCAAAACAGCAAAGTCAAGCTGAATACTACGCTAGAATGCAGCAGCTTTATGATTTCATGGCGCTCTTGTCTTTGGTCATCGCGATCGTTGTCTCTTTTACGGCTCAATCTCTTTTAACTGGGTTGCTAGGAGCAGAATACTCTAGTGCGGGAGCAGTTCTAACTCTGCATATTTGGTCAGGAATCTTTATCTTTTTAGGGGTGGCTCGTGGCAACTGGCTCGTAATCGAGAACAAAACCCGTCTAAGCCTGATTACTCAGCTCATGGGTGCAGTTACTAATGTTGGACTTAATCTGTGGCTAATTCGCCAATATGGCGCAATTGGAGCCGCGATCGCCACACTGATCTCCTATGCTGTTTCTTCCTATCTAAGCTGTCTTATCTTTCCTGATATGCGTCATACAGGCTCGATGCTAACCAAAGCGTTATTAATCCCCTTCAGATTCAAAAGCTTACTGACCAGGCAAAAGTAATTTTATTCATAGTTAAGTTAGAAACTATAGAGTTCTAGAACAGCAACGAGCTAGCTTTCTTTTATTCAATTTTTGGTTACCCTAGACAAAATAAAATCAGCATCAAGGTGGCAAAAAGCTTTAAAATCAAAAATATAATTGAAACTAATATTCGTTTATTTAATTTTTTACTCAACTAGAGCATTTATGCAGCCCCTAAAAACTATTATTGGGATCAAAGTAAGAGAAACTTTGGGAATTCAGGCTCCTTCAGTAGGCAGAAAGCTAACGATCTTTGCCGATGATATTTTTCTAGTTTCCTATCCCAAATCAGGCAATACCTGGATTAGATTTCTCATTGCCAATTTACTATATCCTGATACCGATATTACCTTTGCTAATATCAAAAATATCATTCCTGATATTTATCTGACATCTAACCGCGAACTACTGCAAATGGCTCGACCGCGTATTATTAAAAGTCACGAATATTTCGATCCCAGATATAAAAAAGTAATTTTCATAGTGCGCGATCCTCGTGATGTTACTCTTTCAAGTTACTTTCATGCCCTCAAATATGGGTTAATTAGCGAAACAACTTCTCTTGAGGAATTTTGCCATAAATTTGTGTTTGGTCAGTATCATTTTATTGGCGAATCCAACCCTCTTGGTTCGTGGTTAGAAAATACAGAAAGCTGGTTGGCAACTAGAAAAAACGACTCAAATTTTTTACTCCTACGGTACGAAGATTTTCAAACCGATATCGCAGAGCAGCTTAACCAAATTGCTAGCTTTCTGTCTCTCAAATGCTCTGAATCTGATGTTTCTAGAGCGGTCGAACTCAGTTCAATTGAGCGTATGCGCCAGTTGGAACAACAGCAACAAGATGTTTGGCCCAGTAAATATACTAAAAAAGATGATATAGCTTTTGTCCGTTCGGCTGTTTCGGGAGCAGGTCAAATTCAGCTATCTCCGACGATAATCGAGCTAATTGAATCTCGTTGGGGTGAAACCATGCAAAAACTTGGCTATTCGGTGAGTTAAGAATCAGTTTTTCAGGTTTGCTTCGCGAAAACTAATTTAAAATCGACAGCCAATTAAGACGATGGGATTAGAATCAAGGCTTGAAGGAGATATTTGCTGCTCATAAAGGCGGCGCTGTGCAGTAATTTTCCGCCTTTTTCTAATATGAAGCTGAGATATAGAGAAGATAAAAGTTGTCTAAACTACGAAAAAAAACCTTGACTTTTAGCGGCTATTTTTATTCTATATAATGAATCGATTACAGTAAAAAAACTTGAAAGAACGACCAGAAAAATAGATAATAGAGCAATAATTTAATTACAAAATATCAAATGAATTATAGTAATTATGAATTATTAAAAGCTTGATAACTAGAGATTATCAGTATCTTACAAATATCTATAAATAATTATTCATGGGTCATAGACAGGTTGATAGCAAACTTGAATATCTTAATTTAGGCTGTGGATACAGATTCAATTCTCAATGGACTAACGTAAACTTTGTGGCAACTGGGGAAAACGTTCTGCCTTACGATTTAAATAGAGGTATTCCCTTTACGGACAACTCTTTTGAACTGGTGTACCATTCTCATGTACTAGAACACTTCTCTCGAACCGCTGCGTCGGCTTTTATTGCCGAATGCTGCCGAGTGCTGCGCCCAGGAGGAATCCTGCGAGTTGTGGTGCCAGATTTTGAGCAAATTGCTCGTCTATACCTAACGTCTTTGGAAAAAGCTCCTAAGTCAACAGAGTGGGCGGCAAATTATGAGTGGATGGCACTAGAAGTTTTGGATCAGATGGTACGCAATAGTCGTGGAGGAGAGATGGCAACCTATCTTGCTCAAGAGAAAATTTGCAATCAAGATTTTATCTTGGAGCGTTTTGGTGCGGAAGCTGAAAAATCAAAGTTAGTTAATCAAAACTACAGCCGACTTAAATCTTTGTCTCAGCCGCTCAAAGAATTGAAGTCAAAAGCGTATCGACTATTGCCAAAATCCTGGAGTCGGTTTTATACGGCGCTTAAAATCGGTTATTTTCGTCAAAGTGGTGAAGTGCATCAATGGATGTATGATCGCTACTCCCTAGGCAAACTGTTAGCAGACCATGGTTTACAAGATATAGTTCAGCGTACTGCCAGCGAGAGTTATTTGGACTGCTGGGCCAGCTTTAATCTGGACACCGAACCTAACGGCAATATATATAAGCCAGACTCTTTATTTATGGAGGCAATTAAGCCAAGCTAACTCTTAGTATTAATTGTCCAACGCTAGAAAATACAAATCTTGCCTGGCACACCTAACTCAGAACCATTTATTAATGAAGATTGCATCCCTAAGTACTTTCGATAATCAAGGTGGAGCTGCCCGAGCCGCATATCGTCTGCATCAAGGCTTAAATCAGATCAAGGTCGAATCTTGGATCTTGTCTCAGTCAAAATTTAGTCAAGATCCACAGGTTATCGGAGCGAAAACTTCTTCGGGAATCGAACAGGCGAAAACAGGACTAAGATTGACCCTGGATCAGCTACCCCTCAAGCGCTACGGCAAGAAAACTAGGCAGCTTTTTTCTCCTCACTGGCTGCCCTCTCAAATTACGGAGCAGGTAGCGCAATTAAATCCCGACCTGCTAAATTTGCACTGGGTCAGTGCTGGCTATCTGAAGATTGAAACCCTAGCCAAGTTTCAGCAGCCTCTTGTCTGGACGCTACACGACATGTGGTCTTTTACGGGAGGATGTCACTACAATCAATCCTGCCAGAAGTATACTCTTGCCTGTGGTGCCTGCCCTCTTTTAGGCAGCAACAAAGAAGCAGATTTATCTCGTCGAATTTGGCAACGGAAGCAAAAAGCCTGGGCAAATCTAAACTTGACCATTGTTACTCCTAGTCGTTGGTTAGGAGACAGCGCTAAAGCCAGTTCTTTATTTGGCGATCGCCGAGTTGAAGTAATACCCTACGGTTTAGATACGTCTGTTTTTCGACCGATCGAGGGTCAAACTGCCCGAAAATTATTAAAACTACCCCAAGACAAGCAGCTAGTGCTATTCCTTTCCCTCAATGCCACTAGTGATCAACGCAAAGGATTTCATCTCTTACAGCCAGCCTTACAGCAGCTCAGTAAATCTGGCTGGCAAGACCAACTAGAGCTGATGGTAGTAGGAGCATCTCAACCAGAAAATCCCCCAGAATTAGGTTTTAAGGCTCACTATCTGGGCATGATGCGAGACGATCTGACTCTCGCCCTCGCCTACTCTGCCGCTGATGTTTTTGTCGCCCCTTCAATCCAGGATAATTTGCCCAATACCGTCTTAGAAGCGATCGCCTGTGGAACCCCCAGCGTCGCCTTTGATATCGGTGGAATGCCCGATATGATTAAACATCAGCATAATGGCTACTTAGCTCGCCCTTTCGTCGTCGAGGATTTGGCTCAAGGTTTGGCTTGGGTCTTAGAAGATCCAGAGAGACGGTTGACATTAGCTGAATCGGCTCGCACCAAAGCCGAACAGGAATTTGCCTTAGAGATTCAGGCGCGCCGCTATCAAAATCTCTATCAAGAGATATTAGCTAACTCTGGGTAGTTGGTTTGTGACGGACAAAGAATAAACTACTATATTTCACATTCCCATTAGAAAGATTTAGCACAATATTGATGCAGCAGCAAATGTTACTAATAATAAAATAAACATATTTACACCTTTAGATTTAAAGCCCAAAATCTCCTATGATCGGTACACAGCAACTCTCGGTTCCTCGCCACCTGGTAGAAAAATTAGAGGTAGCAGCCACGGTGTTTTGGCTACTATACTTTCTGGATATAAATATTCCCCCACCAATTCCCCCAGGTGCGATCAATGCTTTAAGCTATCCCGCGGTTGCGCTTCTGGTCGCTTTGCACTGGAAACAAGTAGCTTATGTAGCAACCAGAAATATACCGCTGCTGCTATTTCTAGCTTTAGCCATGTTTTCTACGGTCTGGTCTGCCGATCTTGATAGTACTCTCGATATTAGTCGGGGGTTGTTGCGGACTTTCCTCTTCGGAGCCTATTTTACAGCTCGCTACAGGCTGAAAGAACAGATGCAGATCCTTGTCTGGGTAATTGGGCTAGCGGCATTGCTGAGTCTACTAGTATGTATAGGTGTTCCTGGCTATGGCATTGGGGAACAGGGCTGGCAGGGAATCTTTCCCTACAAAAACTACATGGGACGAGCGATGGTTTTGGGGGGAATTTTATTAGTAACTCTAGCTCTCAACAATTGGCAAAACTGGTTTTACTGGATGGGCTTTGGTCTGACCTTTTTTCTGGCGATCGTTTCCCAAAGCTCCACCAGCGTCTTGCTCTTGATCTTATTGCTGGCGCAAATGCCCCTCTATGGACTTGTTAAGCAGCAATATCGAGTACGGGTGATCCTTTTAAGTCTAGCCTGCGTCATCTTTAGCGGCATTTTGATGATAGTGGTGGCACAACAAGAAACAATTTTGGTGGATATTTTGGGGGAAGGAACGAGCTTCAATGGACGTACACCCATTTGGACATTAGTAATCGATGTCGTTACTCAGAATCGACCTTGGTTTGGTTACGGTTACGGTGGTTTTTGGACTTCCGATGCTGGAGCACACGTGATTGCCAATACTTGGGCATCAGATGCTGGAATTAGAGACAATTTTAATGCCCATAGTGTTTACATTGAAATGTTTGCCTACCTCGGCATTATTGGCTCAATTTTTTACGCCCTCGTGTTCATTAATGCGGCAATTAAGGGAATGGTGTTGCTATTTGCTCGTAAACAATTAGAATACTTCTGGCTATATCAATTTTTGATGTTTATTACCTTAGCTAGTCTGGCTGATGTTGGTCTTGGAGTTAGCGCCACTAATGCCTATGGCATTCTGTCCATTGCTGCCTGTCTCTCAATTTCTTTGGAATATCAACGTCTACAAAAGAAACAATTACCCAGAAAAATAGCTGAAATTACTGCCTGAGACTCTTTTTTCGCTGATCTGGGATCAGCTATGACCAATAATCTATGACAACTAAGAGAAAAAATATTAAAGTTAGATCCGCAAAAATATATGCAGCAACAAATACCATCAAAGATTATCTTTTTACATATTCCCAAAGCGGCGGGAACAACCCTCAGAGATATAATTCATCGGCAATATGCAGCAGATGAAATTTACGAGTTGGACAGTCAGGAGTTTGTTCAGGCTCAAGAAGATTTTAAACAGCTTGATCCCGCCAAAAAAGCTGAAATCACTATCCTCATGGGTCACATGTACTTCGGACTGCATGAATTTATTGATTTTCCCGCAACCTACATTACAATGTTGCGGAATCCTATCGAGCGAGTTATTTCCTACTACCATTTTGTCAAAAAGCTGACTAGTCACGAAGACTATGAGCTGATTAAAACTAAAAATATTAGTTTGCAACAATATTGCCAAATGGGACGGCAAAATATGTGCAACGGTCAGACGAGATTTTTATCAGGTGCTGGAGCATCGGCAATAGGCGATCGACCTATGTTAGCCATGGCAAAACAAAATTTACAGCAAAACTTTGCGGTCGTGGGCATTCAGGAGCGATTTGATGAAAGCCTATTACTGCTACAAAAAAAACTCGGCTGGCATAGAGCGCCCTACTACTATCGACGTAATACTAATCGAACCAATTCCTATAGCCGCTTGGAAATTTCCTCAGAAACCTTATCCGTCATCAAAAAGCACAACGAGCTAGATCTAGAACTTTATGAATATGCTAACCAAATTTTCACCCGAGACTTAGAACAGCACCATCGAAGTTTAAAAACTTTTCAAATAGCAAACTCTATCTATGGTAGATACTCAGTATTTGCCCAGAAACTGCTCTCGTCATAGCTTACACCACAATTTAGTCTCAGATATAAATCTATCTATTCAAGATCTTAAATTTGCCGAACTCTAGCAGAAATTAGCTTTATCCTTCAGCATAACTCAAAGTTTAGTAGACTCTAGCTCAACTAAATTTTGATAACTAAATATTCCAAATAAGCTCTATGCCCTTACCCCTCGCGTTCATAATTTGTACCGAACCAGGTCGATTAGAAAAACAGTCGCAAATTTTAGCCAAAAGTATTCGCACCTTTGGTGGCAAACTCAAGGACACTCCTATCTATAGCTTTCATCCCCGCCAAGGTGATCCTGTAGCGCCAGAGACCTTGTCAGGCTTTGCTACTTTGGGAGTTGATCATCAGCAGGTGGTATTGAATACCAAATATCATGACTACTACCTGGCGAATAAACCTTATGTTTGCGACTATGCGGAGAGAACTATTGATGCTGAGATTCTAGTTTTCTTAGATAGCGATAAATGTTTCTTTGCTGAACCAGCAGAGTTTTTGCTTCCGAATAACTACAATATTGGTCTGCGAGTAGAATATGGGCGAGGCATTGGCTCGACAGGCAGCCAAGATATCCAAGACGATTACTGGCAAAAACTATATCAAACTGTCGGCGTGGAGGAAGAGCGATTTGTCACTACACCGATTGGCAACAAAAAGATTAGAGCCTACTGGAATTCGGGAATGGTAGCGGTGCGAAGAAGAGCAGGTATTTTTCAGACCTGGAAAAATAATTTTGAACAGGTTATGGAGGCAAAAATTATGCCGAAGCAGGGTAACTACATGCTCGAACAGTCTTCTCTTTCGGCGACCGTATGCGCTTTGCAAGAAGATGTATTTACCTTTTCTCCTGCCTATAGTTATCCTCTACCATTACATAATCGTTTGTCACCAGAGTTTAAGCTGGCTAGCTTTGATGAGATCGTATCCATTCACTATTTTGGGCTATTTTATTATCGTAACTGGCAAAAAGAGTTAGATCGGATTGAGCAGATGGATAAAAAGTCGGTTAAATATAATTGGCTACGTCAAACAATATTAGACTATGACCTAGACTATAAGCCCATAAGCACTAAATACTACTATCTGCTAAAAAAAATCGAAAAGAGGCTGCGACAATTTAACCTCAAAATTAATGTTTCTGAGCTAATCAAGCCTAAAAATAGCTAATTTATCGGATTTATAAAATGCGCTTTAGCTAGGTGATAGGCAAAACGCTAAAAAAATCAGAGTAGGTAAAAAACGCCAAACGGAATGTGCAATATTTGCTCACCTATCTCCCCGTCGGCTGAATACAGATCATCACCTACTCAGGCTCAAATAACGACAATATTTTAAATTTCTCCCTGTTGCTAATGGTTATTTTACTAACTCAACATAGGTATTTAAGCCGACCTGTTCTTCACGGGTTTCTAAACCTGCTAAGACAGGATAATTGGAGACACCGAACTCCATAAAGTTGACTTCACTAAATCCAATGTGCTTGGCTACTGCTGTTAGTTCTTCCCGGGAGTAGAAGTGTAAATGCCCCCAGGCAGTATAAGCCTCCTCTTTCGCTATTATCACTGTTTCATAATCGGCAGTGGGATAATGTTTTGCCAAGACCCCTTCCAAACCAGGAAAAGCTAAACGCAAAACGCCGCCTGTTTTGAAAGTACGAAAACATTCGCTCAGGAAAATAATTGAATCGGCCTGCTGTAAGTGTTCTAGGAAGTCTTCCGCGAAGCCAAATTCAAAGTGATCGTCGGGAAAAGGGTGCTTAGAAGTCAGATCTACCGAGTAGTAAATCATCTCGTCTGGCACGATAAAAGAGTTTTTGCGATGGAAATCAACGTTCAACCAATTTTGCAAGTACTTGCCACCACAAGCATAGTTAATCTGCTTGATTCCTTTATTATCTAACTGCTTGATTTTATTAGTTTTATTAATGAACTTGCTGCTATTAAAACTGCTATAATTTTGACCAAATTCATAATCATTAACTAAGGGCAACTTACTCAAAAGCTTAAATAACAGAAATGATCTTGTTTTTATCATCTTGCCTCTTTATTTATATCTCGAACTACGGTTAGTATATTACCATTATCTGCGTTGTGTAATCTAAACTAAAATTAGTATTATATATGTCTCTCTAATTCACTTTTGCTAACAATTATAGTTTGCTTATTCGACTACCTAAATCAAGTTTGCGATTTCCGAATAAAAAGTGTTAGCAGACAAGGCATTTAAATATTTTTTAACTTTCAATCAAACCAAACACGGAGCGTTATAAATTTAATCTTGAGCAAATCATTATGGAATTTCGGTTCTTAATCATCTTTGGGAAACGAGAGAAGTTTAGAGCTGAACTTATATTAATATCTATGTAGCAAAACGTAGGGTAGTTGGTAGGATGATAAGTTATCATCAAATTTTAAAACAATTGATTTAAGCTATTTTATAAAAAGACGGACATGAGCAATATTACCGAAGCGGTGAGTGAATTCCGAATAGCCGTAATTATGACCTGCCATAATCGGCATGACATTACGATCGCCTGTTTGCAGCTTTTAGCTCAACAGCAGGTAGAACACACAGTATATTTGGTTGATGACGGTAGCTCAGATGGTACTTCCGATACAGTCAGCCAAGATTATCCCCAGGTTAAGCTGTTTCAAGGAGATGGCAATCTCTTTTGGGCAGGGGGAATGCGAATGGCATTTGGCGAAGCTTTAAAAGGCGACTACGACTATTACATCTGGTTAAATGACGACACCATGCTAGAGCCAGATGCTTTTCAAAAACTGCTTCATATTCACCAAGATTTGATTCAACGAGACAGTGCCGAGTCGATTGTAGTGGGTTCGACCCAAGATCCAGTGACGGGGAAACCCACCTATGGCGGTGCCGTAAAGTCCAAGCGCTGGTATTCCAATAAGCTAGAGTTCTTAGAGCCGAGTCAGGAACTTCAGCAGTGTGACACTATGTATGGCAACTGTGTTTTAATTCCTCGGGCTGTTGCCCAAAAAGTTGGCAATATTGATTCAGCCTTTATTCATTCCCTGGGAGATATCGATTACGGTTTGAGAGCCCGTCAGGCGGGATGTGAGGTCTGGGCTGCCCCAGGATTTGTCGGCACCTGCTCTCAGAATGCCGTTTCAGGTAGCTGGATCGACCCTAGTTTATCGATTCTGCAAAGACTCAAAAAAGTAGTTCAGGTAAAAAACTTTCCCCTCTCTCCCTGGACCGCATTTACCAAAAGACATTCTGGTGCATTTTGGTTCTTCTACTGGTGTCTGCCCTACATTAGAGCTATCATCGGCTACAAAGATCTTAGTGTTTCGCCTACTTTTTCTGCTGACGCTGTTGCTGACGAACAAAATTAATGAACTGGAAAAAGTCTAGATTACTACTCTGTCTTCTCTTCTTGCTGGTTCTTAGCTCTCTCGTTGGCATCTCGATCGCCGCCCCTGAAGAACAGATAACCGTTGATGTCGAGCAGGTTGTGACCCAGGTAGAACAGAAGCTCGGTATCGGTCTCAATTTTTTGAGCGATCGCCCTGGCATTAGCAAATCGCTACAGGGATTACAGGTGGGAACTTTACGCTATGCCACCAACGAATATTATCTTTTTGATAGCCAAGAGCCAAATAAGCCTAAGGTAACCATTCAAGACCCTAGTATTTGGCAGGTAAACAGCTTTGCTCAAGCAGATGGAACTTGGTGGAGTAAGCTAGACTTTGATCGCTTTATGGAACTTTGCCAAGCAACTCAAGCAGAGCCATTTATCGTCGTGCCGATCGATGCGATCGCCTATGGGGGAACAGCCCCTCATGTAGCACCAGAAAGAGTAATCGCCGCGGCAGCAGACTGGGTCAGATATGCCAATGTAGAGAAGGGATACCAGATCAAACACTGGGAAATTGGCAACGAAAGCGACATCAAACACCACGAGCAGATTGTCTGGACTCCCGAACAGTATGCTCAAACCGTGGTGCAGCTAGGAGAGGCAATGAAGGCCGTCGATCCCTCAATTAAAATTGGCGCCAACGGCATGAGAGTCAAAGAGAATGACGACTGGTGGCAGCGAGTCATGCCCATCATTAAAGATAAGGTAGATTTTTTGGTTACTCACCAATATTCCTGGGAAGAAAATTACTCAACCTGGAAAGATAGCGCTTATTCTTATGACTACAACCTCAAAGATGCCGTGGAGGCGATCGCCACCTATAATCCTCAGCTCAAGCTTAACGTCACAGAAAATAGTTCCTTTAACCCCAGCGTTACTCACCCCAACAATACCTGGAAAATGCTCCATAATTTTGAGATGCTGGGACAAACTTTGAGTACGAAACAGGTAGACTATGTTCACTTCTGGACATCGCGGTGGCTAGAATCAGATCCCCTGGCAGAAGACAATAGCGCCTTCGATCAAGACTATCAGCTTACCCCCATGGGCTATCCTCTTAAGGTGTGGAACCAATTTCTTCGAGCCAGCTTGGTTCAGTCCACCAAGACCGCTAAAGTTAGTTCCTGGGCAAGCTATGAGCCAGACGATCGCGCTCTGAGTCTGCTATTGCTCAACAAAGAATCAACCCCGCAAAATATTAGCATAGTGCTAAACAACTACAGACCGAAAGCCAGGTTCCTCAAACCTTGGATACTCCAGGGATCAGCCCCCGAAGCAACAGAAGTGAGCTGGGGTCAGTCGGGTTCTGCCTGGATTTGGGGTCGTAAAATTAGGGTAAAATTAGAGCCTTTATCCGTCACGGCGATCGCTCTAGAAGGGAAATAAGTTTATCAACCCTCATGACCGCAATCAATTAGATTTTAATTTTTTAATTAGCTAGAACAGAATTATTATAGTGAAAAGACTAGGTTTTATTGCTGGCGCACCCAGAATATCGACTCATCCCAACGCCGAAATGTCTGGTCCTCGTTCCCGTGTCTTAGGACTGATTCAAGGTTTTGAGTCTCAAGGATGGTCGGTTGTGCCTTTTATAGTTGGCGATCGCACGCCGCAAAAGTGGTCGGCAAAGGGGTCTGGAGCAGCAGTAAGCAAAGGATTCCTCCGCACTCTGGCGATCGACATAGTGCGTATGGGTTTAGGTCTTTACAATAGCTGGCAAAGCTGGCGGGAAATTGGCAGTCAGGTTGATTGGGTCTTTGAATATGCGGCGACGCTACAGTGTTTGGGCTGGATCTTTCAGCGTCATGGTGTTCCCTGGATTCTCCAGGTAGAGGCACTGCTTTATTACGAAGCTAAGGCAGAGCGCAAGGCTTTGGTCTTAGACGGCATTGCTAAAAAATTAGAGCTATGGTCTTATCGTCAGTGTGATGTAATTGCCTGCGTCAGCGCCACTCTTAAGGAAATATTAGTGACTGAAATTGGTATTGACCCGAGTAAGATTGTGCTGCTGCCCAATGGGGTTGATATTCAGTTTCTCGATCCGCAACTACATCAGCCAAAACGAGTATTTGCTGATTTTACCATCGGCTTTGTCGGTAGTCTCTATGCTTGGGCAGGCTTGGGTTTGCTGCTCGAAGTGATGGCAGAACTGGAAACCGCAGGTCATAATCTTTCTTTAGTTATCGTCGGCGATGGAGAGATGAAAGATGCTTGGTCTGAGCAAGCCGACGATCTAGGTTTAGCAGAGCGGGTCAAATTTGTCGGCAGAGTGCCTTGGCAGGAAGTGCCTCAATATATTGCGGGTTGCGATATCGGCTATTCTGGGCAAATTCAGCTGCAAATGGGCAAAATGTATCTTTCTCCCATGAAGCTTTATGAATACATGTCCATGGCTAAACCTGTAGTTGCCTCAGCCTTTGAAGATGCCCAAAGACTAGTCCAAGAGGAAGAAACAGGATTTCTATTTCAGCCAGGAGATAAGCAAAGTTTAAAACAAGCTCTCATCAAGGCAGTAGAAAATCGCGATCGCTTAACCGCTATGGGAACAGCCGCCCGAACCCAGATCGCCGCCGAGCATAGTTGGGCAAATCGCGTCGAGCATCTGCTTCAAGAAACCCAGACTATTTTAGAGGCAAAACAAGATCAATAATTTGCTTAAGGCGATCGCCCGTTGCTGCCCAAGTAATCGATGTAGTGACTCGCATAGTTTTATTATCACGAGCTGAGAGCTTGTCATAGTCATAGTTTGCCCAGACTTTATTTAACAAGCTTACTTCACCAAAAACTTAAACATTTTTTGCTAGCCTTCATACTTCTTAACAGCATACAGATCAATCATCATAGCGAAGGCGGAGATCTCCATCACATCAGAGGCGGCATGGGAGTCACACGGACTTCATAGTAACTTCACTAAATTGGTTCTGTAAGTTACAGAAATTTTAGACAAAGACTATGACGGTTATTACAGTTACTAACAACTCTGATTACGGCAGCGGAACTCTTAGACAGGCAGTTTTAGATGCTCAATCGGGAGACACCATTAAGTTTGATTCTAGTCTAAGCAATCAGAAAATCACTCTCAGCAGTGGTCTATGGCTCAACAAAAGTTTGACTTTTGATGGTGCAGATGCTCCCAATCTAACTATTAGTGGCGGTAATACATCCAATATTTTCTGGATGGGTGGGGTTGATGCCAGTCTAGAATTAAACGTCAAAAATTTGACCCTTGCCGACAGCTACTATGAAGCCGCAGCGGGGGGAGCAATTTATGCCCAAGACAACAGCATTATCAATATCGATAACGTTGACTTTATTGGTAACGTCTCTGATGGTGGGGCAATCCATGCTCAACAGGGCAGCTACATTACCGTTAATAACAGCAATTTTGACAGTAACGACGGGGCGAGCATCAGTGATAAAGAATTCGCGACGGGGGCAATTAGTCTTTTTGCTTTTGGCGAACTAAGAGTTAGCGACAGTACCTTTACTAATAATAAAGGCTTCAATGGTGGAGCAATCCACGTCACCTCTAGCGATCTCTTTGTGGAAAATTCCACCTTTATTGGCAACGACTCTACTCCAGGCAAAGATCGAATCAACTATATTCCTGGTGCGGGGGGAGCGATTTATGCCGATGCGGCTACTGTACCTCGCGACGAAAAATTCTATGGCTTGCTGCCCGAACACGAACTACAGGGCGAGCAACAAGGGGGAATAATTTCCGTCAACAACAGCTACTTTGAAAAGAATAGAGCATCAGGACAGGGTGGAGCATTGGCACTCTGGGGCTACTCCCAAGATGAGGTCTTTGTTACCAACAATGTCATCGTCGATAACGAAGTCATTCTTAATAAGGACAACATGGCTGAAGGCGGCGGTGTCTGGCTGATGGGCTACGGTACGGTAGAAAATAATACTATTGCCAACAACAGATCCGAAGACAAAGGTGGTGGACTGTTTATTTGGGGAGAAGTACCCACAACCGTTACCAATACGACTTTTTCCAATAACCAAGCCGCTAAGGGTGGCGCAATCTACAGCGACATTTGGGATACTCAGCTCAACGTCAACGATAGTAATTTTGATTCTAATTCTGCCTCAGTTGAAGGGGGAGTTCTCTACACCAACAAAATTCGTCCTGTTTATATCGAAAATTCTCAAATCAGCAACAATACAGCAGCCGACATTGCCAACGTCAACAACAGTAGCGATCTTTCAGGCTTTACTTATGACGCTGGTTCACCCCAAGTAAATCTTGAGTCTCCAGTAGAGCAAAGTTTCACTCCTGAGCCTATACCCGAAGTGGTTGACCCAGCTCCTGTAGAGCAAAGCTTTACTCCTGAGCCTGTACCCGAAGTGGTTGACCCAACTCCTGTAGAGCAAAGTTTCACTCCTGAGCCTGTACCCGAAGTGGTTAACCCAGCTCCTGTAGAGCAAACCTATGAACCCAGCAATTTCAATCCTTTCATCGATTCGGGAACGGTCAAGTTAAGCTCAGATTCTCAGTTCGCTGGTAAGCCTAACTATACTCCTGCCGATAATACTGGTATGTATGTGTGGCAAACTGGTAACACCTGGAATATTGAAGTAACGGGTGACTGGGATGCTTCCCACTTCAGAGGCAAGATCGTTGCCGACCAAGCAATTCAAAATGTAACTGAGCAAAGTTTTGAAGCTAATGACTCTGTCTGGCACACAGATGCTTCCCACCATTCGATTGAATTTTCCATGATTGTGGGCAACGATTGGACAGACGGCATTTCCTTCGATGTAGCTTATCAGGCAGATGCGACTCTGTATCTAGAAATGGAAAATGGCGAAGCTTTACCAATTAAAATTGGTTCTGCAATGATCGACGGTTACAATCTTGATTCGGTAGTTACCACTCCCACCGTCGAGCCTAGCTACAGTCCTGAGCCTCAGCCCGAAGTGGTTTATGCAGCGCCAGTCGAGCAAAACTATGGTGATAATAATTTAATGTCAGCACCTATCTCGGCAGGCTTAGAACTCAATCAGGATGCTCTGTTCTCTAGCAAACCCAGCTATAATCCCAGCGAGCAAAGTGGCTTGATTGTCTGGAATACCGAAGATGTTTGGCATATGGAAGCCACGGGTACTCCCGCCACTGCTCACTATCGTGGCAAGATTGTTTCTGATCAGGTGATCGAAGATTTATCCACCTTTAGCTTTGAAGGAAGTGATAGCCTTCAGTATGCAGATGACACTTATAAAGTAGTGGAATTCTCGATGATTGTGGCCAACTCTGGCGTAGACGGTATCTCGTTTAAAGCTCCTGATAATGCTTCGGTGTTCTTAGAGTTGGAAGACAGCAATAATGTTCCTGTACAGGCGGGAACTTCTCTCCAAGAGATTAATTTGGTTTAATAGTTAGTTTAATAGCGATCGCCCTGACGCTGAATGTTTCTGTAAAATGTTAGAACAGATAATTTTCCGTAAATAAAATTTCAATCAATTTACTGTAACCAACGGTCAGAGCAGGCTCCGTCGTTTTACGGCGGAGTAATCTCTGACTACCCACCGTCTTTCGATCCTAACTAGGGATTGGAGGGCGGTGTTTGCTTTGTCTTTCTACTGCCTCAAATAAGGCTTTAAAGTTACCCTGACCAAAGCCTTGAGCCGACTGGCGGCGCTCGATAAATTCTAAAAAGAAAGTTGGCTGCTCAAAAATGGGCTGAGTAAAAATTTGCATTAGTAAAGACTGGGGCGATCGCCGATCGCTATCTACTAAGATCTGCTGTTTTTTGACTGCTGCTTGCTCTGCCAAAGTCAAAGAAGAT
Source organism: Cyanobacteria bacterium J06648_1 (assembly GCA_039817275.1). Classification (GTDB taxonomy): domain Bacteria; phylum Cyanobacteriota; class Cyanobacteriia; order Cyanobacteriales; family Xenococcaceae; genus Waterburya. The sequence continues at coordinate 34,771 of JBCBWB010000001.1, forward strand.
AGAGATTCTAGCTGCTGATAATAGGCTTGAGGAACATCAAGAAAAGTTAGACCGCCCCGCTGTAGGCGAGCAACATCGGCGATTAAATCGGGCGATCGCAAGGCTAGATGTTGAATCCCCGAACCGTGATTGAAGTCAATAAACTCTTGAATCTGGGAATTAGCGTCAGTCGGCTGGTTGATATTGAACTGCACCTCTCCCGTGGCGTCAATTAGAGCCTGGCTGGTCAAGCCTGACTTGTCAGTTTGAATCAGAAAACTTTGCTGTACTCTCAGGTCAAATAGCTTTTGGTAGAGCTTCACTGCCGAATTTAGCTGACCCTGAGCTACATTTAAAACCACGTGGTCGATATTCGTAATTTGAGATGAAACAAGACCTTCTAGGGGAGAAGGTCGAATCTCTACAGGCAAATAAGACGATTGCTCAGGCTCATCTGTTGTCTCGATCAGAGTGTGGCGTAAATCCTGCCAGCCATTAATTTGAGCCAGCTTGAAGTCCCCTCTGGGCGATCGCCTAGTTTGCTGCTGCTGTAGTATCTCCACTCCTAAATCTGGGGCGCGCTCTATAACTGCGGCTAGATTCTGCACCCGAAAAGCAATATCTGCTACACCCGCAGGATGACGGGCTAGATATCGCCCGACAGGACTATCCGCGGTCAGAGGAGCAGAAATCAAAAAATGAGCCGCATTGAGGCTAACTAATTCCGTATGGGTATCTTGAGTGATCCAGTTGCCAATTCCCTTAAAGCCAATCTGGTGAATAAACCAATCTCTAGTTCGTGCCGCATTTCTACAGTAGAAATGAACATGATCGATCTTCATAAAATTACTGCTGCCTATGTCCTCAAGCCTTATTATTTACTGGCACAAATTAAGCCAAAACGAACCAAGCCCCTAGCATAACCGCGACTCATCAAATTGAGTGATAATGCTCCCTGAATTGTTTGCCAGCCAGCCTTAAATAAGCCCGCAATTGCCTGGGGTGCGATCGCCGAATCAATTACTACATCCCAAAAAGGTTCAACCGCCGCCGACCAATCATCGGACTTGAGATCCTGGAAACCGCATTCCGTGGCAATTTGACGATACTCCGAAAGTGAAATCACATAGGGTAGACAGTAGACGCGATAAATTTCCTTGAGGTGAGCTACCTCGCTAGCAGTTAAGTCTCCTGCCAGAGAATCTGTTTCTCGGTGACACCAGGTAGCAAAAATCAGCTTTCCGCCTGGCTTGAGGACACGATAACATTCCCCTAAAAACTGAGCCTTATCGGGCATGTGTTCGCCACTTTCCAACGACCAGACCAAATCGAAAGTATCGTCAGCAAAGGGCATTTCTAAAGCATTTGCCACCTCAAAATCAAGGCGATCGCTCAAGCCTGCTTCGGCGGCTCTTTCCTTCGCTCTTGATGCCTGAACGGGAGAGAGGGTAATTCCTGTGGCGCTGCTGCCAAATTTCTGAGCTAAATGCAAAGTGCTGCCGCCAATGCCGCAGCCAACATCAATAATATTTTGCGGCGGATTATCTGGGGTACAGTCTGCCCACAACAAAAGTTCTTCGATTAAATCTATCTGAGCTTGTCGGCGTTCAAGCCGATAGTTGCCATTTTTGCCGTAGTAACCATGGTGCATATGTTCTCCCCAGATAGACTCCCACAGTCCACTAGATGCATCATAAAACTGACGAATATCCTGATATAGGCTATTACTCATAAGAAAGAAAATAAGATAGCGATCTGATCTACGTTTACCTTAACTAAATCAGTTATTTCTCGCCGATAATCGTGCTATTTGATCAATAATCGTGAATAAATTTAATGATTTTCGAGGACATATTGCAGCAAAGGCTAAAACTTTACACTGAAACGTCGTTTACCAGTAGCACTTTAATCATCGTGGGATAGTGACTAAAATTTGCGTTCCTTTACCTGGTGCGCTATCTATATTTAGCTCACCGTTGAGCGCCTGTACTCGCTCCTGTATACCCTGAAGACCAAATCCTGAACTTATCTGCTGGCGATCAAAACCAACACCATTGTCTTGAAGCTTTAAGATAATTTGTTTCGCTGTTGAATATCCTTGGAAACTCACTTTTGAGGCACGGGCGTGCTTTTGCACATTAAATAATCCCTCTTTTACTACATAGTAGATTTGATGGGAGCTTAACAAAGCTAAACTAGGTAAGCTTATCTCATACTTTACTTGGAAAGAATAGTCATTTCTAGACTGTTCGAGCAAATTGTGTAAAGCTCGATTGAGGTCAAAATTATTCCGCCTCATCGTCTGTACCGCATGGCTGACATCTTCAATACACTGAAAAGAAAGTATTGCTGCTATATCTATAGCTTCAAAAGCTTGATCCAAATCGCTATCGCGCAACTTTTGAGCAACTTTTAACTGGATATTTAAATTGGTTAACGTATGTCCCAAAGAATCGTGAATATCACGGGCAATTCTAGTTCTTTCTAAGTTTTGCGCCAAAATTTCAACCTGCTCAGTTAAAGCCTCGGCTCTTTTGCGACTTTTTTGCTCGGCAATTATTGTCGAACCAAAGAAAATTACAAAAACGCTACTTGCAATGTAAATTCCTGCTGAAAAAACAAAAATCGTGCCTAAATTGTATTTAATATACCCAAATGGTGGTTCATAACGGATTAAATTCAAATGCTCAATCTCATCAATACACTCACTAGCAACCCAGCCTATTCCTGCTAGGATTGAGAAATATATAGTATGTTTCCCTTCAACCAAGAAAAGACTTTTGGCAAGATATAGATAAAGTAGTAAATCCAGGCTAATATCTTGAAAATTGGCAAATATGATTAGTGATAAAGCTAGTGATATATAAATCTGCCTGTATTTTAGAGAGCATTTTATTGGTAGCGTCAAGCTAAATAAAATAGCGATCAAATAAACGAAAAAATGTAGAGTAAATTGAATATTACCACTGGCTATTGTTAGCATCAAATGAACTGACAAAAATAACCATTCTAGGTAACGCAATCTCTTAATTAGATTAGGAGATAAATTTTCAACCGAATCTATATTCATTGACTAAAATTGATTAATTTAAAATCGACCAGAATCGGAACTTCGATATTATAAAATATCGACGACGCTTGAAGTATGTGACCCTGGTCATGGTTTTGTCTGACTCTAGCCAATGGGAAATTTTTTTCTACAAATATGATCAATAATGTAACGACTATCGACCTATAGAATAAAATTAGCTCAATTCATCCTAGCTTGGGCTACTATCGCTGTAATCGATATTGCGCCTATTTCTTCTGCTTTACCTCAGGGGGTATTTGACCCAAACTTTCATCACTTCAAATAGCTAATACTATCAGCGGTCATCACATTATTGAGGATTCATCTAGGACAAGTAATGATGCAAATTGCCAATCTAGCTCAACTATATAAAAATACTTTATTCAACAATGTTTTGCCCTTTTGGTCGCAACATTCTCTAGATCATCAATATGGAGGCTATTTTACCTGCCTGGATCGAGCAGGCAAGGTCTACGATACGGATAAGTTTATTTGGCTGCAAAACCGCCAAGTATGGACATACTCAATGTTCTATAATCGCCTCGAACCCGAGTCAGAATGGCTGGATATTGCCCATCATGGTGCTGATTTTCTGGCAAAACATGGTCGAGACGAAGAAGGGAACTGGTATTTTGCCCTAAATCGAGCAGGACAGCCTTTGGTGCAGCCCTATAATATCTTTTCTGACTGTTTCGCCGCTATGGCCTTTAGTCAATATGCTCTGGCTTCGGGAAAAGATTCGGCACGGGAAATTGCCCTACAGGCTTACAACAACGTATTGCGTCGCCAAAAGAACCCCAAGGGTAAATATAACAAGACTTATCCCGGCACGCGATCGCTCAAAAGTTTAGCCGTACCGATGATCTTGGCAAACCTCTCTTTAGAAATGGACTGGCTACTGGCAAGCAGTCAGCTAGAGTCAGTCTTGGCTCAAACTGTCGAGGAAGTAATGCAGGATTTTCGCGATCAAGAGACAGGGTTGATGTACGAAAACGTAACCCCTGAAGGCGAACATCTCGATTGCTTTGATGGTCGCTTAATTAATCCTGGTCATGGCATTGAGGCGATGTGGTTCGTGATGGATATTGCTCAGCGCCAGAATGATTTGGATTTGATTAATCAGGCAGTGGATGTGGTGCTAAATATCCTAGAGTTTGGCTGGGACAAGGAATACGGCGGGATTTACTATTTTATGGATGCCCAAGGACATCCTCCGCAGCAGCTAGAGTGGGATCAAAAACTCTGGTGGGTGCATTTAGAAACTCTAGTTGCCCTGTTGATGGGTTTTAATTTGACAGGTAGGACAGAGTGTCTGGAGTGGTTTAAACAAGTGCATAACTATACCTGGACTAACTTTGCTGATTCAGAGCAGGGGGAATGGTTTGGCTATCTTAACTGTCAGGGCGAGCTATTACTAAATCTCAAGGGGGGTAAATGGAAAGGCTGTTTTCATGTGCCTCGCGCCCTGTATTTATGTTGGCAACAGCTATCTAAGTTGAAATATAGCGGGTAGTTTTATTGAACATGTCCCGTTTTTTGCCTTTGACATTATCCTGGCGATCTCACTCTCTATTATTGCGAGGCACAAACCAAAGTCATTAGGCAGACCAGGGATCTTTGTTTAATGCTTCCTGTAAGACGGTAAAGAACGATTCCTGCCAGGGATACCATAGCTTACTCATTAGTTGATGAACTTCATCTATTTTGTTCATATTGATGGGACGCATTTGATACTGCCAGTTAACGCGGGTGCGCGGACCAAAAGAAGATAGACAGAAAGTAGAAATACCCAGGTCGATCGACTCTTCAAACCAACCGCCGACAAAATCGGTGAGCATGTACTGAAAAAGGTAGGGTCTTTGGCAGTCAATAATTGTTTCGCGAATTTTAGCATCTCCCTCAAAGCTGCTGATTCTCGTAGCGCCAATCTGATTCCAGAACTCGCCGTCGATCTCATAACCCAGCATTCTTGGCGTCCGAATCGGAGAGTCATTATTGGCAGCTTCTGATCCCGACAGATTTGTTCTACCTTGTAAAAAATTAAGATCGACATCTTCTGCCACAATAAAGTCGTATACTCGCTCAATATTGTTGTCAATAGTCGCTGTCAGAGCATTTGAAACCATGAAGCTGGTCTTACTTTCTACATGGGGCAAAATCATAATTTTTTTCTGCATTTTTTTGCATTATAGTTGAAGTAATTTGTGAGTATGTTTTAATATTTTAGCAGCGATCGCCTTTTTTAATCGCTTCTGGCAAGATCAACAACGGTCAAAATTATTTCTCTGGAGGTTAGCGATTTCAACTAAGATAACGATCTAGGCTTCGCCGTCCCAGCAGACAGATTACCCATGAACCAACCACAGCCAGAAATAGATGAAGAACTGCTATTACAGCAGGATATTGTCGAAGGTCGTCCCTATTCTCTAGCAGAGGCAATCGGTCGAGAAGGCGGTACTTTTCTCAAGGGAGAATCTACTGTCCCCAAGCTGGTGCAGGTCATCACCCAGATCAATACTTTTATTGATCGCAATTTAAAAGATCCCCCAGCGGCGCTGCAAGCAATACTCCATCAATGGGTAAAAGGCGATCCCAGAGTCAGTCAGTATAAGGAAACTCCTTTAGTCGCTCTGGCAGAGATTCTACAGACTATTTTAGATAACCCGAATCTACTGTATGAGCTGGTGCGGCAGGTAGATATCAAGTGGGGACAAATGTATGGTGAGCGTCCCCACTTTCAGCAGCCAGGAGAGCCGCCTCACCCCGACGATGAGTATACCCATGAGTCAGTCAGACAAAACATTTTGGATTTGCAGACCGATTTACAGGTAAGTATGCAGCTTGAATTGCGATCGCTAAAGTTATCCAATCCATAATCTTGGTTGCTGGTGATTATGCTTCAAAATGAGGATAAATCTCTTCTTCGAATAGCTGACGAACAGGGTCTTCTATGGCGGGTTGACATTTAATCAATTCTTCTACTAATTCTTCGTGGTCTTGGCGCACATCATAAGCTAAACGTCGCTCGGGAGACTTGACCTCTGACATCCAGGTAGTGTGGAAAGAGAAGCCGATATTTAGCTTGGGATGACTAAGTTTATATAGAGGTCCCTGGTTTAAGGCTTGAGCATCGAAGACCCAAATCTCGCTATTTTGCGACCAGTCAGGATCGTTATCGGCTTCGGTCGGCTGGGCTAAAAAGCGATCGCCAGTCAGGACAGCACATACTATATAACCGTCGGTTTGGTCTTCGCTACCAGGACGCGGAATAAACTGCGATGAAGTACCCAAACAGCGTTTATCAAACTGGTAAAAATTGTCCTCATTGAGTTCGATTTGAGTCCCCTGACCAGGATCGGATGTGATTTTTAGATGACATATGCTTGAAGGTATACCCTCATAAGTTAAATCAATTACTTTTTGCAAATCGACCAATCGCCCAGGATAATCCTGGTATGCCTCAATCGCTCTGGTGGTTAAGGTATCGGGCCAAGCCCCCCAGCTATTCCAGAAGATATCGGTTAGTCGTCTGGTGGGTCGGTGGTCGGGATAGATATAAAACGCTGTAGACCAGGTAAGTAGATATTTCGGATCGATCTGATTTCGGGGGTCTAAATTGTGGTCTGCCAGCTGCTGATTGATCTCCCAGCGGTTTGTTTCATCAGGAAATAGCCGCTGTTCGATTACCTTACCCTGTTTGGCATCAATTACAAGGCGACCCAATCGGCTAATATCCAAAGGTCCAACTACATTGCCAGCAAGTTTTTGTAAACGATAGGTTAATTCTGGGTCGTTATAAATATCTCCCAGTTCATCGGCATCGCGGTCACCATAAGCAGAGCGGTCATAAATATGGATGTATTCAGCAATATCGGCGGCGGCTAAATGAGAAGCATGGAGCACGATTTGATCTTGATCGTTATCGTAATCTAGGAGGTAGTGGGAAAATTCGGGCTGAATTTCTACTTTCCGAGCGACAACCTTGGGTAAATGTTTAAACTCAGTGCGATCAAACAGATTCGTGATTCTGGTCAGCAGGCTAGTGCTTTCTCGAGCTAAGTCTGCCTTACTAACAATATATAGATTAGTGCTAGGGAACTGAGGATAATTGAGAAAATCCGTAATAAAGATAACAAAGGAACTAAGCAAGGAGCTTCTTTGAAAAGGAATCGCGTTTTCTAGGGAAAACTTGAAAGATGTTTCGGCAAATACAATATAGTCTTGAGTAATGCCCATTTGATGGACAGTCTGCCCAATGCGTAAGGGACGATTATAGGGCAAAACAATATTCCATTTTTTGCCGATTTCTACCTGTTCACCATCCCATTCCACTAGATGAACAAAATCGTGACCTCCAACGAAAAACTTGAAAACGCTAATTAAGACCTCAAATACGGAAATCGCGACCTTGAGCGCCAACAAAATTACCGAATAGAGCAGAACCAGAATATTATTAAAATCTTGGGTAACTCGGAAATCGCGATCGCCAAAAAGTTTGCCCATCAGAGATTTGAACGCCTTGCTATTTTCGGCTTCCCTTACTTCAACTGAGCGCTTGAAAGACAGCATCGTCGAGAAGGACTTGCCGACGTTGAGAGTATATAGTTTCTCGGCATCATAATCGAAGACAGGGTGAGCCGAAGCCATGATACTTTTGAAAGGAACTGGCTGCTGTGCTGGTAATAAATTTGACCAGCTCTCATTTTGTCCTACGGGGGTTAACGTCTCTAAAGTCTCAGGATCTATTTCGTAGGGGCGACCAACATCCCAAGTAACTAGTAAACGTTCACTGGCATCGTCCTTGAGCTTAAAGGGAACAAACGCCGTATTTAGCTGGTTTCGGATACCCAGCTGATTAAATGAGCCACGGGTAATGCCCAGATTATGAAACTTTAGTCTGCCGTAGCGATCGCTATTGGCGGGATCTGCCGTGGCGCGATCAGCGAAAAAACAGGGCGGCTTAACCAAGCGGGTTTTCAATCGCGCCTTGCCCTCAGCGAAGTCCAGGCGGTAAATTAGACCATCACCGTTATAAAGAGCTGTCCAGCCGTCTTTACTAACCCAGACTGTCTGCGGATCTCCATCTACCTGAGCCGAATCAGTTGAACCAACAGGACCAATCATAAAATAGTGACCCGTAAGAGCTTCTGGCAGGGTAGTGATATTGCCCGCCGCATCACGAACCGTCAATTCAATTGGCTGAATAAATTCTTCTCGGCTAACTGCCACAACGGTTTGCGGAAATCTCGATGGTGGTATGGGTTCATCTCGTGCTGTAGTTGCAGTTTCTAGAGGCAGATTATTCATGAGTGCAGTAAATAAGAATCAAGTTTTACGTTTAAATACAACAGTCTTATCGCTTAACTAGGGAAGAACCATGATGGGTTATGCAAAAATGTTTTTTTTGTTGTAAAAGTTAATGTTACTGAGCAAACAGCATGATGGATTAAAACTAGAGGTGACCAACTGTCCTAGCCCTCAGCCCTAGTTTCTGTTCCCGTAGCTGGAAAATCTAGAACTGAAAATTGCTATCAAAGAAAATCATTGCCAATTAACTAGCTGGTGCTGGAGCAACATCCTCAGCTTTTTTGCTGTCTGGAGAGCTACCATCATCGTCATTTTTATCAAAGATAGCGGCGGTGATGATGTGAGACAGCAAACCAACAGGTCCAAAGAAGAGACACAAAATCAAGGAATGAGCCGTCCATATTTGCTTTGATTGCCCCTGCCAGTAAATCCATCTGCCGACAAAGAGATCCATTGCTAGGAAATGCGTCCATCCTGCTCCTGCTGCGCCCTCAATCGCAAAGAAGTTGGCAATATCACTGAGCTGCGGATTAGCCAAAGTAGCAGCCGCTTCGGGATCGACAGTAAAGATTAAATAATAAAGATAGATGCCGATGAGAGGCACGACAAAAAAGTAAGAATTCATCACTTTTTTGGTAAAGTTCCGATTTGGCAACAGAATCATAATTAGCCAAAAGGGTAAGATATAGGCATTAGCAAGATTGAATAGTAAAGCAGAAGACATAATTTTTGGCAGTAGAACTAAGAATTTGTCTGTATTATGGCAAAATTCTAGAGATCTCGATGTCTGTCTGTCTTCCCGCTGCTAAGCTAAACGTGGTGTTGGAGTTGCGAGCGCCAAGGAAGATGAATCTTAAATTATTACTGCTGATAATACCTGTGACCTACTTGGCACCTGTTTCTGCCGCCCAAGGACAGGTAGTCGAAGATCAAAGTCTGGGAACCCAAGTGAGGACAGAAAATAACCGTGACTTTCGGGTCAATGGGGGAGAGCTTCGAGGGGGCAATCTGTTTCATAGCTTTGAGCAATTTTCCGTCCCCGATGGTGGCTCGGTCTTTTTAAATAATGCCGCGAGTATCGATAACATTATCGGTCGCGTTACGGGGACAGCAATTTCTGAGATCAACGGTTTGATCCAGAATAACGGTGCTGCCAATCTTTTCTTAATCAATCCCAACGGCATTGTCTTTGGTGCGAATGCGACTCTAGATATCGGCGGCTCGTTTGTTGGCACTACTGCCGAGAGTCTTATCTTTGAAGACGGTACAGAATTTAGCAGCAATCTGGCTCAAGATTCTGCCCTATTAACCGTCAATCTGCCTCTGGGTTTACAGTTTGGCAGTAGTTCTGGCGAGATTATCAACCAAGCCAGTCGATTAATTGCCGATCCTCTCGATCAGACAGGTCAAAATTTAGTTAGATCGGGTCTAGCGACTAAGAGCGATCGCACTTTGGCTTTATTGGGCAATGGCATTACTTTTGATGGTGGTGTGGCTAACTCAGGCAACCTAGAATTAGGTAGCGTTGCCCCCAATAGTTTTGTGGGTTTAGAATCCATTGCTCAAGGCTGGAGAGCAAATTATAACGATGTCAATCAGTTCCAAAATATCGAGTTTACCAATCTGGCGCTGGCTGATGCTAGTGGGGCTGGCGGGGGGAACATAAATATCGTCGGCAACAATATTCGGCTTTTGGCGGGTTCGGCGATCATCTCCAATACATTAGGAAACCTTGATGGCGGCACAATTCAGATTAAAGCCACTGATTTACTGCAAATTGACGGCAGCGACTCTAGCAATACCGAAGTGGATGACCTAGCCGCTAATTTCACCGAGATTTTTTTACCCGCTGCCAGCCGCATCTCCAGCCGCACAGTAGGTACAGGAAACGGCAGTAATATTAATATTGTTGCGGACGAGCTACAAATAAGTGATGGCGGCGCGATTGAACTACAGACATTTTCGACTATAGCTGGCAATGGCGGCGATCTAGCTATTGATGTCAACAATTCAATTGAATTAAGTGGTAATCGACCACTGTTGGGGTTTAGCGAGAATGCGGTCAATCTTATAGCGCCGGGAATTGACTTGGATACGGCGATCGACCTAAATCAATCAAGCAAAATAACTATTATCTCCTTGGGTAGCGGTAGTGCTGGCAATGTTAAGGTCATGGCAGCTAATTTAAGCTTAGAAGAGGGGGGACTGATTGCTGTGAGTCCTTTTGCCAGTGGGGATGGTGGCAACATTGATCTGAACATCGCCGAGTCATTAGAAATTACGGGAATATCTCCGAGAACAGGCAGCGTTAGTAGCCAAATTACGGCTAGTACCTTAGCCGATGGCGATGCTGGCGATATTAATCTGACAACCGATCTCTTAGCACTAAAAGATGGCGGACTGTTGATCTCGACCACGGCTTCGCTAGGTGATTCTGGCAATCTCACCATCAATGCGGCATCGGTTCAAATCAGCGGCATCAGCCGAGCTAATCTTACCCCCAGCCTGATTTCAGCTCAAACAGACAATGGCGGAGCTGGGGGCAATATCTTGCTCAATACAGATAGTTTAATCGTTAGCGATCGCGCTAGTTTGAGCGTCAGTGGTTCAGGTTCGAGCATTCCAGGCAACCTAACTGTCAATGCGAAAACGGTTGAGGTGAGAGACTCAGGGATCATTACGGCAACTACACAATTTGAGGCAGGAGGCAATATTGAATTAAATGTTCAAGATAATTTAACCTTAAGAAATAACGGTACTATTTCCGCTCAGGCGTTCAATGCGGCTAATGGAGGCAACCTAGAGATTGCTGCCAATTTTATCCTGGCATTTCCGCAGCAAAATAACGATATCCTAGCTAATGCGGTCTTTGGTAATGGCGGAAACATAAATATTAATGCCGAAGGTATTCTCGGTATCGAAGAAGGAAGCTCTGACCCGCCAAATTTGAGCAATGATATTGATGCTAGCTCTGAGTTTGGGGAGGGAGGAACAGTCAGCCTCGAATTCCCCGATAGTAGCTCGAACAATACTCTTTTTAGGTCAGACAGCGATTTTGTTGACGTTGCCTATTTGTTTGCCAATACTTTTTGCAAGGTTCGAGGTAATAGTAAATTTGTGGCGACAGGTCGTAGCGGAATTCCCCTGATTCCTGATGATGCCCTACTTCCTGAACATACGTGGTCAGACTGGCGTATCGTCGAAGACGTAGCAGAAACAGAGTCGGGTGAAGAGTTGGCAGAAATTGCCGCCCCAAGGGCAGCTGCCGCACCAGCTAAACTTGCCATGATCCAAGGCTGGATGACCGATGCTCAGGGCAACGTAATTTTGACCGATAAACCTCTCACGGCAACTGTTCGTCAACCAGCATTAAACAACCCCAACTGTAATGATCTTCAGGATCGGCAGTCTTCAAAAATGAGCCATAAATAATGGATATAATTCTTTGCCATCAAACCGCAGACTTTGACGCTTTAGGGTCGGCAATTGGCTTATCTCGACTAAAACAGGGAGCGAAAATTGTGCTGACAGGAGGCGCCCATCCTGCGGTCAAAAATTTTTTGGCGCTCTACCGAGATGAATTTGACTTTATAGAGCTGCGGAGCATTACCCCAGAAGCGATCGCCACAATTTATATTGTCGATACCCAAAAAAGCGATCGCCTGGGGGCAGCGGCAGAATGGTTTTCCTTACCAAACATTCAGGAAATTGAGGTGTACGATCATCACGTGGATGCTGCTTCAGATATTGCGGTGACAAAAATCCATACCGAAGCGGTTGGTGCAATCACCACCTATATTACTGAATTATTACAAAATCAAGATATCAGCCTCACTCCTTTTGAGGCGACAGCGATGGCGTTGGGCATCCATGTCGATACAGGCTCCCTCACCTTCGAGCAAACTACTCCCCGTGATGCGAGGGCGATCGCCTGGTTGATGGAGCAGTCGGCAAACCTGAGCATCATTGCCGAATATAACGAACCAGGACTAAATAATCAGCTACAGGAATTATTTAAAAAAGCGCTTAATAATTTGCAGCGGGTTAAGGTGCAGGGATATACCGTAGCCTCCGTCTTATTGCAAACAGATAAGTTTGTCGGTGGTTTGGCAACCCTGACTGCCAGATTAATTGACCTGACGGAAAGCGATGTACTCCTGGTGGGTCATCAATATCAGAAAAGTAAGAGCCAAAAACTGGTGGTAATCGGGCGATCGCGTTTAGCAGCAACTAATCTTAATCAGCTGTTTACGCCTTTTGGTGGTGGGGGACACGCTCAAGCCGCTTCTATGTCTCTGAGTACTGACCAACCCCAAGAAATTTTTCAGGACTTACTCAGTCAACTAAGCGCTCAGATTCCGCAACCGCCAACGGCAAGAGATTTAATGTCGTCTCCTGTCCGTACAATTCGCCCAGAAACAACTATCGAACAGGCTCAAAGAACCTTATTTCGCTATGGTCACTCTGGTCTTTCCGTCGTCGATCAAAGCGATCGCCTGGTGGGAATTATTTCCCGCCGCGACCTAGACCTAGCAATTCATCATGGCTTCGAACATGCTCCCGTCAAGGGCTACATGAGCCGTAACCTCAGAACAATTGTTCCCGATACTCCTTTGCCCGAAATCCAGTCAATTATGGTGACTTACGACGTAGGCAGACTACCTGTAATTGAGTCAGGAGAGTTAATTGGCATCGTGACGCGAACCGATGTCCTCCGACAGCTTCACGATCAAAGCCAGGCTACTCCGAGCGAGGTCAATAACAAAAATTTGACATCTCATCTGCTGCCAACTCTCCAGAACCGACTGGAACCAGCTATTTGGCAACTGCTTCAGGAAGTTACCGCCGCGGCTCAACAACGGGGCTGGAATCTATATCTGGTAGGCGGTGGGGTACGAGATGTTCTACTGACCAAAGATAGTGAACCTCTATTGCTTCAGGATATCGATCTGGTGGTAGATGGCTATCATCGTTCCCAAGATGACCACGCAGGAGTAGAGCTGGCAGAGGTGATTCAGCAAATGTATCCCCAGGTAAAAGTCTCAATTCATGGCGAGTTTCAAACCGCCGCCCTCGCCTGGCGTCATGATCCAGTTTTTGGCAGTCTGCTGATGGATATTGCTACTGCTCGTACCGAATTTTATCCCTATCCCGCCGCTAATCCCCAGGTTGAGGCTAGTTCGATTCGTCAAGACCTCTATCGCCGCGATTTTACCATCAATGCCCTTGCCGTTAGACTCACTCCTCCCAAAAGAGGTGAATTTTCTCGCAAAGGAGACCTATTAGACTTTTTCGGTGGTTTAATCGACTTGCGATCGCGTCAGATTCGAGTTTTACATGCCAATAGCTTTATTGAAGACCCAACGAGAATTTTCCGTGCCGTTAGGTTTGCAGTACGCCTGAACTTTCGGATCGAATCGCAAACTGAAGCATACATCAACTATGCAATTCAGAGTGGAGTATATGAGCAGCTACGCATCAGCGATCGCCAAACCCCCGCCTTAAGCACTAGACTAAGAGCCGAATTGAAATATATTTTTCAATCTCGCTATTGGCAGCCAGCCCTTAAATTGTTGGCTCACTTTGATGCTCTGAGCTGTATAGATGGAGATCTCAGCCTCTCTGGGGAATTAAACCGAGAAATACACTGTGTTTCTAAATGGCTGACCTTACTAGAACCAAAGGTAGACGAACACTGGTTGATTAGGCTAGAAACCCTAATTGCCTCTTTAGCTCTAGAAATAAGAATAACCGTCGCTAAAAATCTTCAGCTACCCAAAGACAGTCTGCAAAGGTTCCAGCAGCTAGAAACATTAGAAACTCAGGTAATTACCGCTCTTGATCAGACTAGTTCTCCTAGCCAAATCTATCAGCTACTATCTAACTTTAAATCTTTATCATTAATTATTTTTGCAGCTAGAAACAATAAGTATCGTCGTTTAGTTTGGCAATATCTCACTGTTTTTTCTCAGGCTAAACCCTTGCTTAATGGCAGCGACTTAAAAACCCTGGGTTTTAAACCAGGGCCTTTGTATAAACAGATTTTGGATGATGTTTTTGCGGCTACTTTAGATAACCAAATTAGCGCTCATACTCAGGCGATCGAGTATGTGAAATCTAAATATCAGGTCTAAAACATTAAATTAAACAATCTCAATCAGCAAAAATGCTAGCGATAGGCAGGCTAGGATTATTATCTACCTTAAAGACAACATCCTGCATATCAAAAGCAGCACTGTTACTATTAGTCGAACCAAGTTCTACTAGAAATAGTTCTTCGTATTCGTCTAAACCACTAAGTAGAGTTTGTACGGAATCTTGTTCATAAACCCCGTCCATATCTGGAAGTACCGCACCAGGCTTTAACGCTGTTTCTGTCGGAGTTGCCAAACTACAGGTAGCATTATTACCAACTGCTCGATACTCAAAATCCAAATCGTTGACAGAAGCCACATCAATTAAGGTACTGTCATTGAGACTCATGGTTTGCACTAGTTCTTGCTGATGATAGACATCAACCTCAATATTTAGTAAGCCAGTATCGGCACTACATTGAATTTGAGATGCTAAAAATAAAAGTTCGATCATAATTAATTAAAGAGGGTAAACGATAAAATTCATTTGTTGTAGTTACTATCGCCAAACTCAACTCAAAGAAAATAAAGATTATTCAATGATCAGCAATTTCATTAAGTATTTAGCCGATTACCTTTTTGGGCAATTGCCATTATGACAGCGACAGCGTTTAAGTTAGTTACTATAATCACCTACCTTATTTAATATTGGGTGAATTTCTAGTGAATTATCAGCATAATTAATTAAAGCTTAGATGAACTTATGGTTGTTTTTCGCTAATAAAGTCTTTTATCATACTCAAAAAATAAGTAGACATATGTATATTTACAAAATAGAATTATGCTCAATAATCTTGTCTCTGCCGATGCTCATATTTCATAATCTAAGAATAGACGATGTTTAATATTAGTAATGTAATTATCGGCAAATGATAGTATATTTTTATTGTCTGGAAAATAACTATGATTTATTAATTCATAACCTCGGTTTCTTAGAGATAGAAAAAAGCCGAGTAAAAACAGTCAAATAATAAGTGTGACAGAGAAAATGTGGCAAAAATTCAGCGCAGTTGGCTTAGGAGTTACGATAACTTTATATCTTACTATTTGTTTATTGCTGCGTTTTAGGCAAACCAAATTAATCTTTCTCCCAGACAGCCAAATAAAATCTACACCCCAAGAATACGGCTTGGCTTATCAAGACGTTTGGCTTAAATTAGGGCAAGATCTGGTTCATGGGTGGTGGATTCCTGCGGCACAGGCTAAAGCTCCTGCCCTGCTGTATTTTCATGGTAACGGTAGTAATAATGGTGATCTGACAGAAATTGCGGCGATCTTTCATCAGCTGGGTGTCTCTGTACTGTTGATCGACTATCGAGGTTATGGTAAGAGCAGTCCTGTATTTCCCAATGAAACTAGGGTGTATGAAGATGCCGAAGCAGCGTGGCAATATCTAATTCAAGAGCAGCAAATTGAGCCGCAGCAAATCCTGGTCTATGGGCATTCCTTAGGGGGAGCGATCGCTATTGAACTAGCCACCAAACATCCTGATATGGCTGGTTTAATTACCGAAGGAACTTTTACCTCAATTGAAAATATGGCTGGTTTGATGCCAGGAATCAAGCTGTTTCCTCTGGGCTTACTGGTAAATCAACGTTTTGACTCTATCACTAAAATTAAGTCTCTAGAAACCCCGATCTTGATTCTCCACGGCACAGCCGATGAGGTTATTCCCCTATTTATGTCCGACGAACTTTTTGCCGCCGCACCAGAACCCAAGCACCTAGAAATCTTTCCCGAGGCAGGACATAACAATCTACCTGAGTTTGATCAGGAAAAATTTTTACTAACTCTACAGCAGTTTATCAATTCAGTAATCAGTAATCAACGCTTAATGTGAATTAGCTTTATAATATGAATCTTAAAAATCCTCACCATTCATGAAGTGTTGTGATGCCCGCCAATGTAGCCCAGTATATTAAGGCTTGGCTTTTATGTCAGTATCTAAAAACCAGTTTCAACTGTTTAATTTATTGAGCCGATAAGTAAGACTCTTGTACGGGAGGAGTATCCTAAAGGATACCGCTTCGCATATGAGGAAGTCGTAACGTCCTCATCAGGCGAGCGACCCACAGAGCCGCGGGCGCATTCGCGCCCAGTGCCAGCGAAGCTGGTCAGATGCTTCGCATCGCGCTCAAAGTTGCTTCGCAACGCTGGCGCAATGCGCCGTTCGCGCGGAAGCGAAGCTTCCTAGTCGTGCGAGGCCTCTGGCTTCTAGCCCGCCAGGGCGGACTGCCCCGAAGGGGCTACGACGACGATCTGCCGCATAACAAAGGCTTCGCCTTAGAGCCTCTTTTAGAGGCGATGGTGCAACGCACCGTGCTGCGGCGCAAGGGAATGCGCGAGATTGGGGGTTGGGGGAAAGTTCCCCCAATACAGATCTTATCTTTAAAGATAACTTCTATAGGGCAGAAAAAGATGCCAAGTCTTTTATCTAATTCGCATTAGACGTAATCAGTCATCATCAATCACCAAGTTGGATCTTCATAAAGATTAATCGTCAATTCAGCTTGATCTCCTGGGATAGAGCTGATACAGGCACAGACAGCATCACCATTGCCTAGCTCTACTTCACAGGCATGACAAGAACCCATTAAACAGCCAGTAGCGATCGCCACTCCTGCCCTATTTGCTACCTCTAGCATCGGCTCTCCTGGTTCTGCTGTCACGATAATATTATCTGGTAAAAAGCAAACCTTAACACTCATATACTCTGGTAGTTTGATCGTTAATAATAGCTAGATAAAAATTCGGTTAGGTCGAGGTTTTTTTCGACTAAATCTGCCAGATTATTGAGAGTTGTTTCTCTTTGATCGCGGTAATTAGAAATTCCTGTTGCTAAAGATGACATTCCCCGCTGCTTCCGCAGTTGATTGATCCAAGATCGCCGCCAAGCACCGTTATCAAACAAACCATGAACATAACAACCCCAAATAGATTGGCTTTTATCTACTAGCCCTAATCCTGGATCGTCAAAGATAGGCTGATATTCGTCTGCGCCTTCTCGCAAACGGCGACTAATACGACTACGTCCCTGATGGATCTCATAACCGTCTACAGGTAATCCAGGTTGCGGAAACTGAGAAATTACCTGTCTTTGGCGGGCAACCTTATTGGGCGACAAAATTGTTGTGATCGGAAGCAGGTTTAAACCGTTAAATTCTCCCGCTTCGCCTTCAGATCCCTCTGGATCGATAATCCGCTGACCTAGAATTTGGAATCCGCCACAGATACCCAAAACTGTTCCCCCTGCTGCGGCATAGTTTCTGATCTGCTCTGCCATACCGCTTCTTTCCATGGCTAATAGATCGGGAATGGTAGTTTTGGTTCCAGGAATAATTACCGCGTCGGGATGTCCCAGAGAATCTTGAATATCGACATAGTTTACGCCGACGCTAGATTCAGCTTCTAAAGGATCAAAATCAGTAAAGTTAGCAATTCTTGGTAATCGGATGACGCTAATGTTGAGATCCTGACTGCTACGACGACGATTTCTTTCTAGCAAGTCGAGAGAATCTTCTGCGGGAAATGGCTGATTGCTCCAGGGAATTACCCCTAGTACAGGTACTTTAGTCTTTTCTTCTAACCACTTGATGCCTGAGTCTAGCAGCTCTTTTTGTCCACGAAATTTATTAATCACGATTCCTTTAACCAGCGATCGCTCTTGCGGATCGAGTAGTTCTAAGGTTCCTACGACGTGGGCAAAGGCACCGCCTCGTTCAATATCAACGACCAAAATTGTGGGTGCGTTTAGATGTTTTGCCACTCGCATGTTAGTCAAGTCGCGGTGCTTGAGATTGATTTCCGCAGGGCTTCCTGCTCCTTCACAGACTACCAGATCGAATTCTAAAGAAAGACGATATAAGGATTCTTGGACTACTTCCCAGCCCATGTCAAAATATTTTTCGTAGTATTCTGTTGCCTTGACTGTACCTGCTGGTTTACCCTTGATAATGATCTGAGAGGTCATATTACCCTGGGGCTTGAGCAGAATGGGATTCATTTCTACTCTCGGAGCAACTCCCGCCGCCCACGCTTGAACCGCCTGAGCGTGACCAATTTCTCCCCCAGTTGAAGTAACGTAAGCATTGAGCGCCATATTTTGTCCTTTAAAGGGAGTAACACGCCAACCATGTCTGGCTAAAATGCGGCAAAGCGCAGCAGTCAGAAAAGATTTTCCTGCATGAGATGTTGTTCCGACCACCATAATCGCTTTCATCGATTGCTCCTGTGCTGAGATATATACACTGTTATAGCAAGCAGTTAACTACTCTAAAGCGACAATTTTAACCAACGATTGAGCCAATGTGAAAGTCTATTTGTCCAGGTTGGGGCAGGAATGTCTGTTTCTGACTTTTCCCATTCTGCTACGATCTTTCTGCCCAAAGGCGTTAAGCGAAAACTATCGGTTAATCCCTGTCCGTCAACTTCTCGTCGCAATAGACCGACATTAATCAACCAGACTAATTTGTCTTCAGTGCGTGATTCACTAAAAGCTTCTTTGATATAACCTTGTTTGATTCCTGTAGACTCGGCGATTTGCTGAATCGGTACGCTCTGATTCCGCATAGCTTGAAATAGCTTGAGTCGAAATGGAGAGCAAGATAATGCAATTTTGGCTCTTGCTACTGTCTTGGGATCATAATCAAAAGTTGTATCCTGATATTTAGTGGTCATTCTGAATGGAGATATGGGCTTGAATTTTAGCGATCGCTCGTAATTTTGAGAAAGCTAATAGATCTCAATAAGACGGTCTATAAAGCTATGTCTGATAGTTAAGCTCTCGACGGGATTTGAACCCGTGATCTCCTCCTTACCAAGGAGGTGCTTTACCCCTAAGCCACGAGAGCGCATTCGATTATTCATCATATAACATTGAACGCTATTCGGGTACTTTTTTTTGTGCCAAAACCAGAAAATATAGTATTGGGGATATTTTGAACTTAATTTGTCCAGAAATTGGTCGAGATAGTTCTACAATTTGGATTGATATTTCAAGAAACTGGCGATCGCCTTATGCTAAAAAATCTGCAACTGCCGCAAAGAATTATGCTTCTGGGTGCAGGAGAGTTAGGCAAAGAATTTGTCATTGCGGCTCAACGTCTAGGAAATTTTGTCATTGCCGTTGACAGTTATGCTAATGCCCCAGCAATGCAGGTGGCAGATGTCGCCGAAGTTATCTCTATGCTCAATGGCGATGATCTAGAACGGGTAGTGCAGCAATATCAGCCCAATTTCATCGTCCCAGAAATCGAGGCGATTCGAACCGAAAAGCTAGTGGAATTTGAACAGCGAGGCATTACCGTAATTCCCACGGCGGCGGCAACCAACTTCACCATGAATCGTGATCGCATTCGCGAACTAGCAGCCCAAGAACTGGGTGTCCGCACCGCAAAATATGCCTACGCGACAACTCTTGAGGAGCTAACCCAGGCATCAGCCGAGATTGGCTTTCCTAACGTAGTCAAACCCGTGATGTCTTCTTCGGGTAAGGGTCAATCGATTGTCAAGTCTCCCGCAGAGGTAGCATCAGCCTGGGAATATGCGATCGCTGGCGCACGAGGCGACACTCAAAAGATTATTGTTGAGGAGTTTATTGATTTTGAATTAGAAATCACCCTGATGACGGTTAAACAGTGGGCAGCAGAGACAATTTTCTGTCCGCCGATTGGTCATCGTCAAGAAAGAGGAGACTATCAAGAATCTTGGCAACCCGCTGGAGTCGCCCCTGAGAAAATCAAAGAGGCAGAAGCGATCGCCATCAAAGTTACCGATGCCTTGGGTGGTGCAGGTATTTTTGGGGTAGAGTTCTTTATTACCCAAGATGAGGTAATTTTTTCTGAACTATCTCCTCGTCCTCACGATACAGGCATGGTGACTCTAATTTCCCAAAATCTCAATGAGTTTGAACTCCACCTCAGAGCAATTTTGGGCTTACCTATTCCTCAAATCGAAATTTTCTCCCCTGCTGCTAGCGCCGTAATTTTGGCAGAGAAGAATTCAGAGCGGATTGAGTTTAATAATGTTGCCGCCGCCTTGACTGAAATAGGTACAGATCTACGCCTGTTTGGTAAACCAAATTCTCGTCCCTACCGTCGCATGGGAGTAGCCTTGGCAACGGCAGAAACAACCGAGTTGGCTAGACAGAAAGCGCTCAAAGTTGCTAGTACAGTTACTTTAAATTAATTGATGGATCATCCCTATGATGGTAGAGGCTTTAATTCGCCGATATAGGCAACACCAATTATATTCAATCTCCATTGCTGGGGATTTTGCTTGACTGGCGCTTGCTTGATATAGTCCAGCTCAAAATTAGCAGAATACTTCTGACAGCAGGAAACTGAAGCAGTTTCAAAGTCGGCGGCTGGGGTAAATCGTCGCAGAGGCAGAGTAATTAAATTAATATTATTGGGTCTAATCTTTGTCACCCACTCAGAATAAGAACTGACGACGATGCGCTCTGTGCCAAACTTGATTTCAATCAAACCATCATTTAGATCGGACTTAATATATAGACCGACAAATTTGCCTTTTAATAAAAACTGGAGGGAATTTCCTGGGGTGAGGGTAAAGTTTTGCTCCCGAAACACAGAATTCTGATAAATAGAGACTTTCGGCTGATCTGGGAAATAATTTCCTTGCTTGAAATTGGCAAAAAAGCGGAGATTTTCCAGGTTATCCTGATAAATTGGCTCAACCCCATTGCTTCTAGGGGAGTTTTTATCAGACTTTAGACTATTGACTATGCCATTTTTTTCTAGTTGTGCAGCAATTATTTGGGCGACTGTCTGTACACCATGGGGTCTGCTGTAGTGAGCTATGTCGTCTCCACTATACAAAGATTGAATAAAACCCAAACCTCTTTGTTGGCGCAGAATCTCGGTTATATTGACTACTGGCAGACAATAATGTTCTCCAATTGATTCGTACAGTTCCGATACAGCACAGTTTTGCTGATAATAGTCTTCTTTGTTGACACCAAAGATCAACAGTACGATTAAACAGTAGGGATTCGATTTTTGGCACTTGCGAATAAACCCTTCTAAAGATTTTCCTGCCAATTCAAGATTATAGTGGTCAATTTCAATTGCATGGCGATCATTGACGCAATATTCAAAGAAGATGATCTCGCTCTTTGCCGCAATATCATGTCGATCTTCCTGGATTGCCGCAAAAATATTAGTCACGCCGCCCAAAGAGTAGGATCTTACCGAAGTCTTTTGCTTGGTCAATTTCGCCAGATGATCGCCCAGATACTTGGTATATCCTCGTCTCATCACGGAATTAGACCCTCCCACCACAGAAATTTTTAGTTCAGCTTGCTTTCTGCTACTGAGGGGGTTTCTAAAAAACATTTAAGTTTTACAAAAATTGCTAATTAGGTTTTCAAGGGCTAATGTAGCAGCCTTATAATATGCTTAACTGTATTGATTTGATGAAGAAATTAAGCAAAACTCTATGGCAACCTTTGTCAAAATAGAAACAGGCATTGTTGATAAATCAGTTTTTGATCGCTACGTAGCCGCACACCAATCTTTCGTACGTCAATTAATTGAGCAAGGACATAAGGCGAAAACGGGCTATTGGAGCGAATTAGGCGGTGGAATGCTCGTATTTGAGGCAAGTTCACTCTCTGAGGCGCAAGCAATTGTGGCTCAAGATCCTCTAATTATAAATAATTGCGTCAACTATGAATTACACGAGTGGTGCATTGTAGTTGAATAAAGTTTTGATAAAGTTGCTAATTACAATGCGGATCGAAAGTCAGAAAATACTGATTCTATAAGCAGCTTGCCAGCTGGGAACTTCTGCTCTGAGAAATAAACAACAATCAATAGTGCAGACTAAAAATTATGACTTGAGCTGCCGATGATTGAGTAATTTCAAGAGGCTTAAACTGAGCAATAGCCAACAGTAGCCAAAAATATAGCCTCCCAAAATATCTGTTGTCCAATGAGCCTTGACGTAGATGCTGCCAAAGCCAATGAGCAAAACTAGAAAAGTAGAAAACCCATAGACATATTTGGCACACTGAGGATAAAGAGTCGCCAAAACAAAAGAAAGATAAAAATAAAAGACTAAGTTCCCAGATGCATGTCCACTAGGAAAGCTATCTGGACTCAAATCACTTACTAGTCTGGGTTTGGGAGGGCGATCGCGATCAAAGAAAGGCTTTAAGATTTTATCTACCAGAATTAAAATACCCAGGGTGGCGAATACTAACGCCTTAACTTCGTTCCAACAGCGTAAACGGATTAAGGCAATCAAAGCAGTAAGGACGATCGCTCCGGTAACGTAGGTGTTGCTAATTAGATAGATACTAGTAAAAATTAAATTCAGGAAAGAGTTTTGCCGACTTTCCAGAAAATGCAAAATATCGAGATCAAAAGCGTAATAGTTTTCGTTGTACGTTCGATAGCAAAGCTGAAGAAACGGTAACAAAAGGAGTAAAAGGAGATAAAGGTAATTACGGCTTATCCTGGGGTATTTTGGCATTGAAGTTGATGAAAGACACCTTAACTCTGGCAATTATAGTCACTTTGAACCTTGTTGTGATTAGATCAGCGTGTTTTAAGCATTGATCCTAGCTAGCGATCGCAATCAGCTAGCTAAAAGTATATTTACAATCTGATTGAGCCTACCAAATTCATTTATGATAAGAAGCTAACCTCTCTCAATCGATTCATTTCTCAGCTATGTCTAAGCAAACTATTTCTGTCTTAGTAGAAGACGAAGCAGGAGTTTTAACCCGTATTGCGGGATTATTTGCCCGTCGTGGTTTTAATATTGAAAGCTTAGCGGTAGGACCTGCCGAACAATCAGGGGTATCGCGCATTACTATGGTTGTCCCTGGGGATGAGAAAGTGGTGGAACAGCTAATTAAACAGCTATATAAATTGATTAGCGTGCTGAAGGTACAGGATATCAGTCAACAGCCCTGTGTTGAAAGAGAGCTGATGTTGATCAAGATTAATGCTACTGCCTCAAATAGAGCCGAAGTGATTCAGGTCGCGCAAATATTCCGCGCTCGCGTAGTCGATCTGGCAGAGGACGCTCTGACCCTAGAAGTAGTGGGCGATCCTGGCAAGATTGTGGCGATTATCAAAATGCTGACTAAGTTTGGGATCAGAGAGATAGCCAGGACAGGAAAGATAGCCCTCGTGAGGGAATCGGGAGTCAATACAGAATATTTAAAATCCCTCGAAGCAAAAGTTACTTTGTAAATAAGCAAATTCGGAAATGTGCCGCAGCGGCAGCGGCAGGGAATAAGGCTACATTGAGCAATTATGTAGTAGATATATAGAGCTGTAAGCTATTCAGTTATGTTGCTAGTCAAGCCTCTAAGATATTTCTACCCCAGACTAGAGACTTATACTTTGAATAGCAGTTTAGCTGGGGCATTAATAAAATTTTGCTCTGCTAGAATCTGATGCAGGTTAATATCTGTTTCTAAAAGACAAGCATGACCACTCTGGGGCAAAACTGCCATTTGCCCTCTGGGTAGCAAACCAGTCAGCTTCTTGGCTTCTTCTACTGAAGGTAATAATCCATCGGCTGCTCCAGCCAAAATTAAGCTAGGAATATTGAGACTGCGTAGTTCTTCATCTAATACTTTGAAATCTCGCAGTAAAGATAGTCGCCAGCTCACCACATGGGGGGGAATAGATTTCATACTGGCAATCAGGCGATCGCGATCGCAGTCGCTAATCCGATTCAGACGAGCCAAAAAAGGTAGGAGTCCTGCCGCTGAATAACGATGCACCCAAGATGGCACTAAGGCGGTAATATCAGCACCCCAGCTCAAAATTGGTAGCTGATTAAAACAGGAAGCAGGATTAACCAAGATTAACCGACTAATTAAGTCTGGTGCCGCCAAAGCAGTTTTTAAAGCCAAACAGCCACCAAATGATTCACCACATAGATAAACTTGCCGCGCTGGCTGTTGAGCCAGCTCTGCCCGAATAAGAGTTACGGTATCTCTCGCTAAGTCTTGCCAGGTACTATAGTTATCGGTGCGAATTGCGATACAGCGCAGATCAAAATCGGCCGCTAAGTCATCAGATTGAGTTTGCAATAATCTTCCAGTGCCGTCCATTCCTGGCAGGTAGATAAATAGCGGTCGTTCAGCATTGCCCTGCTTTGAATCAATAAAATCTACGCTAAGTTCAAAACCCATAAAAATGTATGAAGAAATAATATAAAACTTAAGACTTTTTAATACTTATGATTTTCTGACATTTCTCAATTAAGTTTTGTTTCCCCCCACTTTTCTTTAGATTCGCCTGGATAACTGATAAGCAAGCAATCAGTAGTCGGTAATCAATTTAGTAACACCCTTCCTTGAGTAAATCAGTGATTTGCTCTTGACAATAGTGGGTTAGATCCAGCGCCAATTTTTTGGCCTCTCTACCCTTATATTCCCGTTTTTGAGCTGTATTAATCAAGTAGGGTCTGCCGACCGCGACATGGGCGCGATGATAAACTAGCATCGGATGCAGTCCCTGTCGTTCAAAAAATGGTTCATGGCGATCAAATCGCTTGAGCCAGCGAATCGGAATACTCGGATAATTAGTTTCCGACATAGAGGCGATCGCTACTGGCAAAACAGTTAAATTGGCGACAGGTGCTTTCCAAGCCAAATGAGCAAAGCCACGATGAAAGGGATTAATTTCCTGAGGAGCCGTTGGCTCAATCATCGGTTTCGTGCCTTCGGGAAATAGACCCACCCACTGTCTACAGGTTAGGAGCTGACTAGCTTGCTCAAAAAAATCTTTTTGTCGATGTTCCACCGATCCCAAAGGAAAACAGCCTAGAGAATCGACGACTTCTCGCACAATTGGGGTCTGTCCCATGTAGTGATGACAGGCAATTCGCAACGTGTTGGGAATTGTTTTGATTAAAATTGGCGCATCTAAAAAACTGCGGTGATTGCTAACTACAATTGTCGGCGTGTCTTGAGGAATGCGCTCGCAGTAAGACTTGGTTAAACTCAGGTTAACTGCTGATATCAAAGATTGGGCGATAAAATGTGGTGTAAATGACTGCATTCAATAAATTATTAGCATATTAAACCTAGAGAAGCTATATATCTGTTTTTTCTACTTCGACAGGTCTACTTATAGTATGGAGGAATACTTAACCTTTAACAAAAATTTCGGATTAAACTCCCCCGACAAAGACCAAAATATATAGGACGACCTTAACTATCTTGTTTGCTTTGGCAGATTGGGAGCGGTTTGTTAACGAAATCGAAAATTTATTAAGTATTTTCCTTAACGTTAATTTAAAGCTCTGTTGTAATTGATACTGTAATGATTGGGTCATCAAAATATAGAAAAAATACGGTTCCAGAGCCGTTTGCTAATTTAAGCTTGCTACTGGCAAACATTAACATCTATAGATTGCGATCGCTCTGCATCAACATTCAGAAAGTTGCTACTGATTCAAGAAACAACTGCTTGTCTTTTCTGGCTCTGGCAATTGCTCGCTAATGCAAATGAATAATACCGACCATCACCAAAAATTTTCTTTAACCACTCCCCTTTATTACGTTAATGGAGTTCCCCATATTGGCAGTGCCTACACTACCATGGTGGCAGATGCCATCGCTAGATTCCACCGTCTACAGGGTAAATCAGTCCTTTTAATTACGGGAACGGATGAGCATGGGCAAAAAATTCAGCGCACCGCCGAGACGGAAAATGTCGCACCTCAGATTCATTGCGATCGCATTGTCACTAGTTTCCAGTCTTTATGGGCAAAATTAGAGATCAAATATGATCGCTTTAGTCGGACGACTGCACCAAAACATCAGCAAATTGTCAACGAGTTCTTTGAGCGAGTCTGGCAAAAAGACGATATTTATTTAGATCGTCAGCAGGGTTGGTATTGCGTCTCTTGTGAAGAGTTTAAGGAAGAACGCGAACTGCTCGAAGATCATTACTGTGCTATCCATACCAATAAACAGGCGGAATGGCGCGATGAAGAGAACTACTTTTTTCGGCTTTCTAAATATCAACAGCAGCTAGAAGAACTATATGAGTCTCAGCCCGACTTTATCCAGCCACCCAGTCGGCGTAATGAAGTACTCAACTTTGTTAAGCAGGGTTTAAAAGACTTCTCTATTTCTCGCGTCAATTTAGACTGGGGTTTTCCCGTTCCCGTAGACGAAAAGCATACGATCTATGTCTGGTTTGATGCTTTGCTCGGCTATGTTACAGCTTTGCTCGAACCAGAACAAGAGCCGACCCTCGATAATGCTTTGGCCCAGTGGTGGCCGATTGATCTTCATCTAATAGGTAAAGATATATTACGATTTCATGCAGTTTACTGGCCAGCCATGTTAGCTTCTGCTGGTTTGCCTTTACCAAAACAAGTTTTCGGTCACGGTTTTTTGACCAAAGACGGGCTAAAAATGGGTAAAACCTTGGGTAACACCATCGATCCAATTGAGTTGGTTGATAGATACGGCGCCGATGCTGTGCGCTATTACTTTCTTAAAGAAATCGAGTTAGGTAATGACGGCGATTTTAATGAAGCTCGTTTTATCAACGTGCTAAATAACGATCTAGCTGACGTGCTGGGAAATTCGCTTAACCGTAGTCTGGGAATGTTGAAAAAATATTGTCAGAGCAAGGTACCGCAGTTATCCAGTGCTGATTATAGTCCAGACCATCCTCTAAAAAGTGTTGGTATGACTCTGGGCGATCGCGTAGTCAAAGCTTACGAAAATCTCCAAGTTAGTCAAGCCTGTACCGAGGCTTTAGTCTTGGTGCGAGCTGTCAATAAATATATTGACGATAGTGCGCCTTGGAAACTATTTAAACAGGAGCAGCAGAGCGAAGTCGAACAAATTTTGTATGCTGTTTTAGAATCTATCCGTTTATCTGCCTATTTGTTGTCTCCCGTAATTCCCACGACCAGCAGCAAGATTTACCAGCAGTTAGGATTCGACGGGAATTTTAATCAAGATTCTACAGCCGAGTCGGGATGGGATTTCCAAATCCACTCCCAATGGGGTGAACTCTCAAACAGTAAGACTTTAGATAAGGCTAGCCCTGTGTTTTCTAAATTAGAATTACCTGTAGAAGATTAAATAATGGCAAGTAATTCCGCTCCTTTTATTTTTTTACTGATATAAAGGATAAATGCTAAATCAGACAATTTTTAGATTAATCAAGGCTTTTGACAGTTAAATATTAGTAGTTAATTTGTAGTGAAATAACTCTAGGCTCTAACTGAAAAAATTTTTAAAGCGCCGTCATTAATAAAAAGTAAGATACCCGAACTAAACCTCGACCTGCTCAAGAGATTATTTTTTCTCTCAGGACAATCGAGCTACAAAAACAGCAAAAAACAATACATGGGTTAAAACTGCTGGCTCTCAATTTCTATCAGAGTTTCTACGCTCTAAGCGTTTGGCAGTCAGCAAATATAGGACTAATCCACCCAAATAGAATAAATTTTTTTCATAAAATTGAGGCTTAAGACAATGCTAGATAATTTCGGCAGCGATCCTATTTTTACCCCCGAACAAATTCTAGAAAACAGAGGACGTGTAGCAATTTTCATTGACGGTTCTAATCTATTTTATGCGGCGCTACAGCTAGGCATTGAGATTGACTACAGCAAGCTTCTATATCGCCTCACTGGTGGCTCTCGACTATTGAGATCGTTTTTTTATACAGGGGTTGATCGCACCAACGAAAAGCAGCAGGGTTTCTTGCTGTGGATGCGCCGCAATGGCTATCGTGTAATTGCTAAGGATTTGGTTCAGCTTCCCGATGGCTCAAAAAAGGCTAATTTAGACGTGGAAATCGCTGTGGACATGATGGCTTTGGTTTCCGCCTATGACACGGCTGTATTGGTCAGTGGCGATGGGGATTTAGCCTATGCCGTTGATGCGGTTAGCTACCGTGGTGCCAGAGTGGAAGTTGTGAGTCTGCGTTCGATGACTAGCGACAGCTTGATTAATGTGGCAGATCGCTATATCGATTTAGATCAGATTAAAGGAGATATTCAAAAAAGCAACAAGCATAGCGATCCCTATCGCAGCTTTTCTGGTTTTGGAATCCTTGATGACTAGTCTTTGATTTGCGATCGCCCTATTGGCGAAGGTTAAGTTGGCAGGTTCTGAGGTAAAACTTAGAATCTTTTTTTTAGATCCTGCGTCGATATCTTCCCCCAGTCTCATCTGGCAATCTCGAAAGAGATATTTCGACGCAATCTTGCTAAATAGTCGGCAAATCGGTCAATTGCAGAATTGAGAGTATAAGGTAGGTTTAATAATTATTGCTGCTTCAAAAATTTGAGCGTATCAAAATTTATCTTTAAGCGAACGAATATATCATTGCTGCTCCTGTTAATGATTACTACAGGCTGTCAGCCTGGGAATGAGCAAGCTGACTCCGTCTCAGACGTAAGCCGCGTAGATACTCAACTACTGCTAAACAATGCTGTCTTAGAGCAATCGAACCGAGACGAAAATACAGTTTGGAAAATTAAAGCAGATAATATTACCTACAGCGAAGATAATCGAGTTGCCACTTTGACAAAAGTAGTCGGAAATTTATGGCAAAATGACTCGGTGATTCTCAAGATTCGCGCTGAAGCAGGAGAAGTAAAAGATAACGGCAACATAATTGTCTTAAATGGCAACGTAATTGCTAGCGATCCGCGCAATGGCAGCACTATCAATAGTGAAGTGGTCGAATGGCGACCTCAAGAGAATTTGTTACTGATCCCGCAACAGTTGACGGGGACGAATGCTAATTTACAGGTTGTTGCCGATTCGGGACAGTATCGTACGGATTTCGAAAAGCTAGAGTTAGAAAAAAATGTAGTTGCTACCAGTGAGAAACCTGCTTTACAGCTTACGAGCGATCGCCTGGAGTGGGATCTCAAACAGCAGCAAGTTATCAGTCCTGGTGCTGTCAAGTTAGTCCATTACAACCAGAATCAAACGATTACCGATAAACTAATTAGCGATCGCGCTGAGTTGAATTTGGCTACGAATCAGGCAACCTTAAACAAAAATATCGAACTAATCAGCCTCGATCCACCCCTACAGGTAGCTACAGACTCACTTACCTGGAACTATCTAACGCGAATCGGCAAAAGCGATCGCCCAATTCAAATTCTTGATCGCCAGCGGCAAATTAGTCTGACGGGGAATAGGGGTGAAGTAAATTTACTCCAACAGCTAGCCACACTAAAGGATGGAGTCAAAGGAATTAATCAGCTTGAATCAGCCGAAATATTTGCTCGTCAAATGACCTGGAAGATGGATACCAAAGAAGTAGAAGCCAAGGGTAATGTAATCTACGAACAAATCGATCCCCAAGCGCGTTTGACAGGAGAAAAAGCGATCGGCACTTTGGGTAGCAGCAACATCGTAGTTACGAGTGACGGTGAACAGCAGGTAATAACAGTGATTGAGAATTAAACTTGCTGTTAAACTAAATATGTACATCAATACGTACATTAACTATCAATTTTTCCATTTATGTTCTCTTACGAAATTACCAATCCGACTGATGCGAGAAATGGTTTTTTTAAACTGCTAGAACAAGTAGCAGAAAATCACGAAGTATTTATTGTCAATCGACGTGATGGCGAAAATGTTGCTCTAATTTCTGAGTCAGATTTAACTAGCTTAGTAGAGACAGTTTATCTTCTGCGTTCTCCTGCTAATGGTCGTCGTTTATTAGATGCCATAGCTGAATCGAGATCGGGCAAAATCAAACCTCAAACTATAGATGAACTAAAACAAGAGTTAGGTATTGATGGCAAAGAGGAAGAAGAATAAAGATCAGAACAAATCGCTTCAGCCTATCATTAATCGTGTTCCTGGCTTTAGTTCTCAGTTCAAAGAAGATTTGGGTTGGTGGTTTAGGGAAGATCCGAGGAAAGCTAGTAAAATTTTGGATCTAGTAACAGCAGTAATGCAAGATCCATTCAAAGGCATTGGTAAACCTGAGCCATTGAAATATATGGATTCCAACATTTGGTCAAGAAGAATTGACTTGGAACATCGGTTTATTTATCAGGTTAATAAAACTCAAATTGACTTTCTCGCCTGTCGATTTCACTACGAATAGATTTGATCGTAGATTTGGCGATCGCAAATTTAAGATCGAGTTAAAAACACTCAATTAAACAATCTCTTTTTTCAACCACTCCACAACCTCCGAAGCATTTTTTTGAGGCGGAAAAACAGGATAAAACACCTTTAAGATATTCTTCCAGCGTATATTGGTGGGACAGTTGTTCGGCAGACAGCATTCTTGGTAAATGTTGTACGGATAATTCAGTTATTTTTATTTTACTGAAGTGATCGATCGCTGACGGTCAATGATTATTGTCACACTTCAATTAAGCTACTAATCGTAGTCCATTTGTAAGATCGAGGCGACTCTAGAGTTAGTCTCTACGAGTTAAATATCATGCTATTTAAAAAAGCGTTAATCTTATCAGTTACGATTATTTTGAGCTGCGGCTATATTTCAGCAGCAAAAGCAAGTACAACCTGTCAAGATAAATTTTCCTATGCTGCTTTTGGTAGTTTGGAAAAAAGCGACATGGATCGCTTAAAGCAGAAGTTTTTAGCTGTTCGGCGATCGCCTAAATTTGCGACACCAGTTTATCTCGGCGACGTGCAGGGTATCTTGGGTTTTTCTGGTCAACAAACAAAAGTTACCAGCAACGGTAAGGTAGAACATCGTATTTGGGTCGATCGCAATAACTGTAAGCGTCAGGTTAAAGGTTCATTTATAGATCGTAAATTGGTCAAGATTAAAAGCTACGGATTTTGAGCTAGCTTCTATGTTTTTCTAGATCCTTATTTCTGTAAATTGATTGTTTGAGGGAGTGATATTCACGCCTACGAGTTATTAACCTGCTCGATCTGTTCTAACACTTGTCCTAAGTTGATCGCAGGCTCTAAACAGGATGAACTGATACATACTAGAGCGATCGCCTGTTTGGGTAATTCACTTTCTATTCTGTATACGGTAGTAGGCAGGTAATGAGAACTCAATTCTATTATTTGCTCGACGCTGGTTTT
This sequence comes from Cyanobacteria bacterium J06648_1, assembly GCA_039817275.1. Taxonomy (GTDB): domain Bacteria; phylum Cyanobacteriota; class Cyanobacteriia; order Cyanobacteriales; family Xenococcaceae; genus Waterburya. The sequence continues at coordinate 66,326 of JBCBWB010000001.1, forward strand.
GACGCTCGTACCCTGTAGCCACCAATCTAAAGCTACAAACAGGCTGGGACAGGCGGTAGGGGATTTTTCCATGACGATATTAAATGCCTGGAGTCCTTGTTCGGCGCGATCGCGATATTCTAAGTTATCGGTTAATAAAGATAAACGGATCAGATTGGCGATCGCAATACCGTTAGCCGCAGGAGTCGCATTGTCCATATAGCTACGCTCTCGCACGAGCAGCTCTTTCCCCGCATCGGTAGAATTGTTGTAGTAGCCACCCTGTTCAATACTCCAAAGTAAATCATCAAACTCTTCCTGTACGGCGATCGCTTTTTCCAACCATTGGGGATCTTCAGGACAGGCAGCCTGTAAATCGAGCAAGGCTTTGATTAACAAAGCATAATCTTCCGACTGCGCCGAAACTGTGGCAATACCGTCATAATTGAGACGCTGCAATCTACCGTCGAGCCACTGGTTTTGCAGAATAAACTGAACTGCCCCCGTGGCTAAATCTAAATAAGATTGTTCTCTAAATACAGCATAAGCTCTAGCTAGCCCCGATATCATCAAAGCATTCCAAGCGGCGATCGCTTTAGTGTCGGTAACGGGAGGTATACGTCCCTGCCAGGCTTTGGTTTTTGCTTCCTGGTTATTCTTAGCGGGAGGAAAAATCTCAACTTCAGCTTCTGGCTGTCCATAGCGTACGGTAAAAAGTTTTCCTAGCGCCTGTGCCAAACTGTCCAAAAGTTCTGAGGTAGAAAGCCTTTGCAGCACGTTTTTACCTTCAAAGTTGCCTTTTGGGGTGACAGTAAATTCTCGCTCTAATTCAGCTAATTCTGAGGCACTGAGTAATGATTCTAATTCCTGATAACTCCAGACATAAAAATCTCCTTCCTCTGGCTCGATCTCTTCAGGAGTCTTAAAGTTATCGGCATCTTGCGCGGCATAGAAATATCCTCGTTCGTGAGTCATTTCCCGCTTGAGCCAGCTTACCGTTTTGGCGATCGCGTTTTTTATTGCGGGTTGCTGTACGCCACTACTCCAGAGATTTGCCAGATATTCGACAATTTGCCCATTATCATAGAGCATCTTCTCAAAATGCGGCACAGTCCAGGTATTATCGACGGTATAGCGGTGGAATCCTCCCGCTACATGGTCATAGATGCCTCCCAAAACCAAATCTAAGCCCCTTTGGGTTGATAGAGCCTTGGTATCATAATCATATTCCTGTTTAAGTCTACTGCCCTGTAAAGCAATAGTAGAGTAGGGAATCATCGGGAAACTGGGACGACCAAGATCGTTGGGCTGTAGTACTGCGGTATTGGAGTTCAACCCGCTAGCGAATAAATCTTGGTTTAATTTTGCTTCTTGATTAACGGGTAAAGCAGCAGACTGCTGGAGATTGCCCAGTATTTCGCTTTTGAAAGCTAACAACTTTTCGGGTTCCTGGTCATAGAAACGCCGTATCGACTTGAGAATTTCCATAAACCCAGGACGACCGTATTTAGGAGTGACAGGAAAATAAGTTCCGCCATAGAAAGGGACAAGATCTTCGGGATTGAGAAAAATATTGAGGGGCCAGCCACCCTGTCCCGTCATCATCTGTAGTGCCTGCATGTAAATGCTGTCGATATCTGGTCTTTCTTCACGATCTACTTTGATTGGCAGAAAGTTAGCGTTAAGATAATCGGCGATCGCCAGATCGGAAAAGGCTTCTCCTTCCATTACCGTACACCAGTGGCAGCTAGAATAACCAATCGAGAGAAAGATCGGCTTATTCTCCTGTTTTGCCTTGACTAAGGCTTCATCGCACCAATACCACCAGTCTATCGGATTATCAACGTGCTTTTGTAGGTAGAGACTTTGGGTTGATTGCAGGTGATTGGGCATTTGGTGTTCGAGGTAGATTAGCTTCGTTGAAATGTGTTTGTTTTTAGCTTTTAGCTTTTAGCTTTTAGCTTCTAGCCCGTTTAGGGCGGTCTGGTGCAAAGCGCCTACGCTTTTAGCTTTTAGTAAGGATTCGTGGTTATTTTCTGTTATTGACCCTTGTGTGGCGAGAAGTCAGTTTAGTGAAGAGTCAGAGCTTAAAAAATGGCTGAAACTGTATCCGCTTGCTTATAAATTAGTATACGAGAGAGCTATGGCAGCAAATTTGTCAGAGAATGATTGAGCCACAATTTGCCATTCTCAAAATTCAATCGTAAGTTTATTTTAGCCATACCGAGTCACTTCCATGATCAGTTACCTCAAGGGTACAAAAGTAGATATCACGAAAACCACTCAAAATCGCCTATTTTTGATCTTAGATGTCAATAATATTGGCTATGAAATGCAGATCTCAACTCGTTTTGCCCAAAAGCTTGAGGGAGAAGAAGATGAGCCGATCCAGGTTTATACTCACCTCCAGATTCAGGAAGACAAACAAATCCTCTATGGTTTTCCTACCGCCGCCGAGAGAGATTTATTCCGTCAGCTAACCGCCGTTAGCGGGATTGGCATGCAGCTTGGTATTGCTCTGATCGACACTTTAGGTATATCTGATTTAGTCGGTGCAATCGTTACTAGTAATATTCCTGCTTTGACTAAAACTCCTGGAGTAGGGAAGAAAACCGCCGAAAGAATCGCTCTGGAATTAAAAACCAAGCTGGCACAGTGGCGCAAGATATCAGGAATGGAGGTTCAACAGCCAGAAGCGGTATTTTCTCCCCCACCTGAGATCAAAGAGGATTTGGAGATGACATTGATGGCTTTAGGCTATACCAACGACGAGATCGAGCAGGTGCTCGCTGCCTTAAGTCAGGATAATATTCTGCTGAAAAACAAGAATGTCGAAGAATGGATCAGAAGTGCGATCGCTTGGCTGAGTGGCGAGTAAATCAGTAATCCTCCTTCGACAAAGGCTCTATGCCGCATGTACGTAGTCAGTAATTAGTAATCAGAATCTACTTGATTTTTCTTAATGTTCCTAATCTAAAACTCATAAATATTGTTTCTAATGGAAGTTAAATGCTACATCAAGTAAGCAATTAGCAATTTTGCTATTGCTATGTTATCTATTGAACCTGCTTATATTTACTTGTCGAATGGAATGAGGAGACAATCAATTATGAAATTTAAACATTTTCCTACCATGGCTACTGCCTTTGCCTTAATTCTAGGTTTCTCAGCGGCTGTCACTGGCTGTAATTCTGCTGTTAGTGAGGGAGAGAAGACGACCGCGGATGCTGTGGCTCAAGAGTCTGATATTGCGCCTCCAGTTTATTCAGAATCATTTAGTGGCTTGGCACTTCGCGGAGCGGATCCTGTCGCTTATTTTACTGAAAGTCAAGCTGTAAAAGGAAATGCGGAATTTGAGCATGAGTGGAATGGCGCTACCTGGAGATTTTCTAGCCAAGAAAACTTAGATCTTTTTACTGCTAATCCCGAACAATATGCGCCTCAATATGGTGGCTACTGTGCCAAAGCAGTCAGCGAAGGAAATTTAGCTTCTATCGATCCAGAGTCTTGGAAGATTGTCGATGATAAGCTCTATCTAAACTACAGTCCCGCAGTTCAGCAGCAATGGTCATCAGATATACCTGGCAATATTGCTCTAGGAGATGAAAATTGGTCGGGGGTTTTGAACGGCACCAAAGTCCACGAAAACAAAATTGACTATTAGTAATTCCCTTGCCTGGTTGAACGGATAGTTGATGGTTGATAGTTGATGGTTGATGGTTGATGGTTGATAGTTAATAACTAAACTCCCTCGTAAAGCTCAGTAATTTTAGCAATTACTTGCTCTATGGTCAGATTGTCGGTAATTAGCTTGATCGCATCATCAGCTTTTTTGAGCGGTGCGATCGCCCTATTGCTATCCTGCTCGTCTCGGTGCTTAATATCCTGTTCTAGCTGCTGGAGATCGATATCATCTCTGCCCTGAGCTTGGAGATCCTGCATGCGTCTTCTGGCTCTTTCTGCGGGAGTTGCGGTCAGAAATATCTTTAGTTCGGCATCAGGAAAGACATTCGTGCCAATATCTCGCCCTTCAGCAATTAAGCCCCCTTTTTTTCCCCATTGCTGCTGCATCTGGACTAATTTTTCACGTACCGCAGCCTGGGCAGCGATCGCCGATACGTTAGCAGTAACTTCGGGAGTCCGAATGGCGGTAGTGACCTCCTTACCATTCACATGAACTACGGTCGGTAGATCCATCGTCTCAGGAGAGGTTAGTTTAAGCTCCAAATCTTGCAGTAAAGTGGCGATCGCTGCTTCATCATCAAGCGCCAATCCTGCCGACATTACCAGCCAGGTAACGGCGCGATACATTGCTCCTGTATCTAGATAGAGCAAACCCAACTGATGCGCCAAAGAACGAGTGACGGTAGACTTTCCTGCACCCGCAGGACCATCGATAGCAATGATAGGCTGACGTTTTTGCAACACAATATTATCTATTAAACGAGTAGAACCAACATAAGCAGCGATCGCCAGTAATCCAGCCTGTCTAATATTGGTAATTGGCTGTAAAGTAGCTGGCTCGACTAGCTCAACGTATTGAATTTTAACCTCTGGTGCCGCCTTTAATTCGTGCTGGACTAAGTTAATTAAAAATTGTGTATCTGTTTTACCCTGTAAGAAAGCTGATTGTGCCTGTTGCAGACTACGATAAATTGACGCTGCCTGCTTTTTTTCCCACTCGGTTAAGTATTGGTTGCGCGAGCTTAATGCTAGTCCAGACTCTTCCCGAATAATAGGACAGGAGACAATTTCTACAGGAATATTTAGATCGCAAACAAGACGACAAATAATTGCGAGCTGCTGTGCGTCCTTCTGTCCAAAATAGGCTCGATCTGGCTGAACTATATTTAACAATTTGGCAACAATAGTGGCGACACCCGTAAAGTGCGCGGGGCGATGTTGACCACACAGCATGTCCGTCATTTGGGGAGGGGGAACAATCTTGGTTGTTTGGTTTGGCGTCTCCGTATTGCCCTGGCTATTCATTTCCGTCGATGTAGGAGCAAAAACAAAATCTACTCCCATAGACTCACAGAGCTTGAGATCTTGTTCTAGCTGACGGGGATAGCTACCCAAATCTTCAGTTGGCGCAAACTGGAGCGGATTGACAAAAATACTAACTACAACCAGCTTGTTTGTCGCGATCGCTTTTTGGATCAGGCTCAGGTGTCCTTGGTGCAGCGCTCCCATCGTTGGCACTAAACCAATTTCGCCTTGACCAGTTTGACGATGCGTCTTCAGATGAGAGCGTAGTTCGGAAATTGTCCGTAACAAAAGCACCATAATTATCAGTGAACAGTAAACAGTCCTAAAGGATAAGCTTCGCAAATAAACAGTAAACAGTAAACAGTTATCAAGGTGCTTTGTAGGAAAAATAATATAGAGGTGAAATTTCGCTTCTCTAGCGACCTAAAACAGTAACTGTTACTGGTGCTACTCCCGAATGCATCATATTCAATGTACGTGCCGCCGCTGCCGAGAGATCAATTACCCGACCTTTGACAAAAGGGCCGCGATCATTAATTCTGACTACTACCGAACGACCATTATGCAAATTTGTTACCTTAACTCTTGTGCCAAATTTTAGATATTTATGAGCCGCAGTCATAGCATTTTGATTATATCTTTCGCCATTGGCGGTCAGACGACCATGAAACCCAGGGCCATACCAAGATGCTTTGCCACTAAAAGAACTAGCTATTAGAGGTTGATTGCGCAGAGGAATTATCTGCTGAGGACTACCCAATTCAAAGTTGTCTTGCAAATCTATTTGAGATGTCTCGTTAGCAAAACTTCTGGCAAGAATCAGGTGCAAATCTAGCGATTGATTTTCGGCAGTATCTAGAGTAGATATGCTTAAAGTCTGTTGTCTAGAAGTACTAGTCTCTGCCGTAGCTTTAGAACTATTGAATAAAAGATTAACAGTTAAGCAAAAAGCGATCGCCAGGTAGTTACTATATTTTGAGTATTTAGATAAGTATTTAGATTTCATATTTTTAAAAGTTTTTTAAATTAACGGTCGGTTGATTTAATAGATTTGCTTTGTAACAGATAATTTATATTTGCATCTATCTTAGGATTGATAAATGCTATGGCAAAATTGTATATCCACCCAAATTATTTATAAAGTTTTCAACAACTAACATCTAATTCAGCCTTGCTGTCGCCAAAAAAACGACGGTAATTTAGTCACAGATTACTCCGCGCACAAAGCGGAGCTTTGCCAGTCTCCGCAGCACGTACGTGCAGTCCGCCGCCAAGGCGGCTAGCAAATCTTCGATTTGCGCGAGATGATGAGGGCGGTGCTTACGCACCTGACCGTCCGAAGGACGGCACTGGACGCATTCGCGTCTGCGCCTCGCAAACGACGGAGCCTGCTGTGACCGTTGGTCAAATCGCTCAGATAAACTTCTCTGTTACTCTATTGAGAATTGACAGCAAGAATCAAAATTACCCCGATGTCCATAGCGTGCAATCATTCATTGGTTGTAAAGAAGCATAATTGTTGTTCAGAACTATACTCACTCTAGACAGCAACATTTAGACGATTTCTGGTTTAATATTTCTAGGCTACGGCAAATACTTACCTTTGTTAGGCAATAATACTTATGGACTATAAAGACGCTGGTGTTGATGTAGAAGCGGGACGTTCTTTTGTCAACCAAATTCGTCAGGATGTTGAAAGCACCAAGCGACCAGAGGTATTGGGTGGTTTAGGCGGCTTTGGTGGTCTATTTCAAATGCCTTCTGGCTATGAGCAACCCGTTTTAGTTTCAGGTACAGACGGTGTAGGGACAAAGCTAAAAATTGCTCAAGAAATAGGTTGCCACGATACGGTGGGCATTGATCTGGTAGCGATGTGCGTCAATGACATTCTGACCTCTGGCGCAGAACCGCTCTTCTTTCTAGACTATTTAGCTACTGGAAAACTCAACCCTCAGCAGTTGGCGGAGGTAGTAAAGGGTATTGCTCAGGGTTGCCGTCTGAGCGGCTGTGCGTTGTTGGGAGGAGAAACAGCAGAAATGCCAGGGTTTTATCAGCTAGGAGAATACGATCTGGCGGGGTTTTGCGTTGGCGTAGTCGAGAAAAGCAGGCTGCTAGATGGTTCGCAGGTACAGATTGGCGATGTAGCGATTGGTTTGGCTAGTGCGGGAGTTCACAGTAATGGTTTTAGCCTGGTACGAAAAATTGTGGCAGCAGGGGGATATAAATGGTCTGATACCCCAGAAATCTTCAATGGTAGTAGCCTCGGTGCAGAGTTAATTAAGCCAACTCAAATTTATGTCAAACCTATCCTCGAACTGCTCAAAACAGAAATAGAAGTTCACGCCATGGCTCACATCACAGGAGGTGGCTTACCAGAAAATTTGCCTCGCTGCTTGAATCAGGGGCAGTCCATTAAAGTGAAACAAAATAGCTGGGATGTTCTTCCCGTGTTTGAGTGGCTAGCCGAAGCAGGAAAAATTCAATCCGAGGCTATGTTTAATACTTTTAATATGGGTATTGGCTTTGTGGTAATGGTGTCGCCAGAACAAGCTCAATCAGCCCTAGACTGGTTTAAATCACAAGACATCGCCGCTGCGGAAATTGGCACAGTGATTGCAGGAGACGGGACTTTATCAATTGATAGTTGATCGCAAAGTATATTGATAACTGTCAGTCATTATCAATTATTTATTCAATGTTGGAAAACTTCCTGAGCAGCACGGTGTAATAAGGAATGACGATAAACTAATGCAGACATATCCTTACCATAGCCACCACCAATTACGCTTGCCACAGGATATCCTTCTGCTTTACAGGTACTTAAAACCATTCTCTCACGCCGATAAATTCCCCAGTCTGTCAGAGCTAGTTTACCCAAGCGATCGCTTACATGAGTATCAACCCCTGCATCATACAAGACCAAATCAGGTTTAACTTCAGCTAATAAATCGCCTAAATGACTGGCAAGAATTTGTAGATAGCCGTCGTCGTCCAAGCCTTTTGGTAGGGGAACATCCAAGTCACTCTGCTGTTTGCGACCAGGAAAATTTGCTTCGCAATGCATCGAAAAGGTAAAAACACTATTGTCTCCCTGAAAGGTATAGGCGGTACCGTCTCCTTGATGGACATCACAATCGATAATCAAAATTTGCTTGACTAGCTGCTGCTGCTGCAAGACACGGGAGGCGATCGCCAGATCGTTAAAGATGCAAAATCCCGATCCATAGCTAGGAAAAGCATGATGAGTCCCCCCAGCAGTATTACAGGCACAGCCATACTCCAAAGCTAACTTTGCCGCCAATATTGTTCCGCCAATAGCAATTTGAGTCCGATGGGCTAAAGCCTGGCTCCAGGGCAAACCTATACGCCGTTGCGCTTTATGCTCTAACGTACCATTGCAATACGCCTGAACATATGCGGGAGTATGAACGAGCTGAATTAATTCTCGATCTGGTAATTCGGGCGCAAAAATTTGTTCTGGTTCAACTATTCCGTCCTTTAGCAGTAGATCTCGGAGAATTTTGAACTTCGGCATGGGGAAGCGATGAACGTCAGGCAAAGGCGCGACATAATCAGGATGATATACCAGAGCGAAACCGTATTTGCCCATTGATGAGGGTTAATAAAAGATTAAATTAAGGAAAAAAAGTTTTAGCGATTTTGACAGGATGGATTTCCTGATCTCAATAACCATCTCAGGCTTTGATGGCTATTTAATACCTGAGCTTAAGCTAGCGATATGTAAGATCTGCACTCATAGCTGTATACTTACTTATCTACATATATTCTGACATCTGACAAAATTATTATCCCTAGATATACCGTCTCATCTTGGAGAATCTAGTCGACTCGATAGACAACTGCCTTAAGCAGTAGCGATCGCAACAACGCAATCATCATGATAAGTATCATCTGATACAAATTTCTGCCAAATTGTAAAAAAATTTCTAATTTTTTACAACAAGATGAGAAAATCTGTGAAGGATAAATGAAACATATTGAATACTTTTATTAGGTAAAATCATGCTAATCAACGGTAATGCAGGTAATAATAGATTAATAGGTACATCAGGAGATGATACCTTAAATGGTCTGGGCGGTGCTGATAGCCTGGTTGGTAGAGCGGGAGATGATTCCTTAGTCGGAGGAGGAGGAAATGATACTCTGCGCGGCGGTTTAGGAGAAGATATTCTTTTAGGCGGAGCTGGCAACGATCTAATCAGCTTTAATGTTGGTGGTAAATCCGTTGACGGCGGAGCAGGAAATGACACAGTATCGCTCAATTTTGCTCCCGAATCTGATGATTTTACTCTAATTTATAACAGCACCGATGGTGGAGTAACTAGCGACGGTATCCTGAGCGGAACTCGTATTGAGGGTGTCGAGCAGGTAAATGTTAGATCTGGTTCGGGTGAAGACAGTATCAACACTTCGGGAGCGTCTATTGGCGGCACGATTATCACCAACAATGGTGCTGACCTAATTATCGCCAGCGAGGGCGATGATAGTATTGATGGCGGTTCTGGTGATGACACTATCAGTGGTGGTAATGGAGACGATAGTATTGACGGCGGAGTCGGCGCCGATATTATTAACGGTCAAGATGGTGATGATGTAATTACCTTTGGCGGAGGTGCCAAAACTGTTGACGGTGGTGGTGGAAGCGATCGCATCGTACTAGACTTCTCAAACCTCGATGAAGATTTTGTTCTGACTTACAATCAGTTTGAAGAAGCCAGTCCCACAGTTGGAGGCATTCTAGACGGTACAGAAATTGAGGAAATTCAGCAGGTTGATGTTGAATCAGGTGCAGGAAACGACCTGATTGATATAGCCGTAGCAACGGTTGGCAGCACGCTCCTGGGCGGTGCGGGCTTAGATTCTCTAATTGGCGGTTCGGGAGACGATACCCTTGATGGTGGTGCGGATAACGATATCTTTTTTGGTAATGCAGGTAGCGATGAAATTATCGGTGGTGGCGGAGACGAAGACGTTGCCGTCTTTGCTGGCAGTGTAGACGACTACGAAATTACCTTGGGCGAAGAAACTGTAACTTTAGAAATTGATGAGGATATCGATACCTTGACCGATATCGATTTTCTGCGGTTTGATGATGGCGATATCGAAGTTGCAACCGAAGAATTTTTCGACCTCGAACAGCGTGCAGAACGCGAAGCTATTAGTGCAGCAGCCCGTGCAGCAGCAGAGGCAGAGGCAGAAGCCGAAGCGGAGGAAGAAGCAGAGGATAACGAAGATCCTGATGCTGACGACTCCGTTGAAGATGACGAAGATACTGATGCCGATGCTGATACAGACACCGACGATGAGGATGCTGATGCCGATGCTGATACAGACACTAACGACGAAGATGCAGACGCAGAAGAAGATGCAGAACTAGAAGAAGATTCCGACGCTGAAACTTCCGATACAGTACAAGATGTGGATCTAGGTGGTTTGGTAGATGCTGATGCTACCGATGGTGAAGAAGGTGAACCTGTCTTTCAACTTGTAAATGTAGACGGTTCGAGCCAGTTTTATACCACTAGTGAAACAGAAAGAGATTTAATTCTGGAGAGTGATTCTAGTTTTGAATCTAGAGGGGTTTCTTTCCTCGGTGCTGAGGCACCATCAGAGGGTGATGAGTTGGCAGGGATTTCTTCTGTATCTCGCTTCCTAAATACTGATAATGATACTTATCTCTATACAACAGACGACAATGAGATAGCAGCAATCAACAGTAATCTAGATAATTTCGTCTTTGAGGGTACTGCCTACTATGCCTTTGATAGCCAGGAAGCAGGAACTATACCTGTCTATCGCGTTTATAACAGCGAGCTTGACCAACACTCCTTTACTACCTCGGTAGCAGAACGAGATAGTCTAATCAGTGCTGACTTTGTTCAGCAAGGCGGAGAAGACGGTATTGCTTTCTATGTCGAACCTGCGACCGAACTATAATCAGAAATTACTAACCGCAACAAATTTAATAAATCACTAGGACAGTGAATATAGGCTAGGTGAGGTAGATGCTGGGATTTCTACTTTCCTAGCTTTTTTTTCGCTCTAAGAATTATTCGATCCAAGTTTGGAGAACTGTCCAATTTTGTGCTGACTGTAGCGAATATTACACTATGAAGATTTCGTGTTGTTAGAAGATGCTCGACACAAACATGATACAAATACAGGGAAGGCGCTAATCCCCCTAATTAAAAGGTTTCAGGGTTAATATCTCGAAATAATTAGTGAATGTTTATCTTAACGTTTACAAATTTGACATTGAAACGAATACATTTATTCGGTCTAAGATACCTGTTCGATAAACAAAGGGAATTAGAGGCAAAAGATTTTAATTACTGGCAAAATCTCTCCTGAATTTGGAGAGGACGATCAATCCGACATCAAAAGATCCACCAAATCTATCTCAACGACAAACAAAAAAATGGATATCAATTTTGGTCAAGTTGTACTGGTTAAGGATATTAATCCCAATGTCACAAATGGCTATTACGGGGGTGTTTATCCCCAAAGCTCTTTTCCAGATGGTCTTATTGAATTTGATGACCAGCTTTATTTTTCCGCCGACAACGGCGTAAATGGCGATGAACTATTTGTTAGTAATGGAACGGCAGAAGGGACGCAACTGCTGATAGATCTTAATCCTGGTTCGAGTAACTATGGCTTTGCCTATAGCTCAACTGTCAGTTACCTGACCGAGTTCAACGACAAGCTTTATTTCTCGGCTAACGACGGCGAAAGCGGGAGAGAATTATTTGTTAGCGATGGCACAGCAGAAGGTACTCAACTACTAGTAGATTTACGTCCTGGTTCGGGCAATTATGACTACGGTTCTGGCTACAGCTATAGCTCTTATCCTGGAGATTTGACTGAGTTTAACGGCAGACTTTATTTCTCGGCTGATGATGGTGAAAATGGCAGAGAATTATTTGTTAGTGATGGTACAGCAGAAGGTACGCAACTGCTAGTAGATCTCAATCCTAATTCGGGCTATGGCTATAATTCTGGTTCTTATCCTGATAACTTTACCGAGTTTAACAGCAGACTTTATTTCTCTGCGGACAACGGCGAAAGTGGCAACGAAATATTTGTTAGTGACGGTACAGCAGAAGGTACGCAACTGCTGGTAGATCTACGTCCTGGTTCGAGCAGCTATGGCTATGATTATGGTTCTAATCCTAGTGACTTTACAGAATTCAACGGTAAGCTCTATTTCGCTGCGGATAATGGTGAAAGTGGGAATGAACTATTTGTCACTGACGGAACGGCAGAAGGGACTCAGCTACTAGTAGATCTGCGTCCTGGTTCGAGTAACTATGGCTATAGCTACGGTTCCAACCCCAGCGATCTAGTTGAATTTAACGGTAAGCTTTATTTCACTGCGGATAATGGTGAAAGTGGCAGAGAACTGTTCGCTACGGATGGGACGGCAGAGGGAACTCAACTAGTTGCCGATTTGCGCCCTGGTTCGAGTAGTTACGGCTATAGTTACGGCTCCGATCCTAGTGATTTAACCGTAGTTGGCGATGAGCTATTTTTCTCCGCCCGTAATAGAGAAGTAGGAACTGAACTATTTAAACTAACTTTTGAGGATACATCAATCTCAATTGACGGTACAAATGGCTCGGATAATCTCTTGGGCGGCGATCGCTCTGAGCAAATTCAGGCTTTGAATGGTCAAGATACGGTTGATAGCGGTGGCGGTAACGATACAATCGATGGCGGTAATGGCGATGACTCCCTGAGTAGTTTTTCTGGCGACAACAGCCTAATTGGCAATAACGGCAACGATACCCTCGATAGCGGCGGCGGCAACGATATTCTCAGCGGTGGCAACGGTAGTGATGTTCTCACTTCAGGCAGCGGCAACGATAGCTTGAGTGGCGGCGGGAATAACGACACTCTCGATGGGGGAGATGGTATCGATACTTTGTTTGGGGATAATGGGGATGATCGCCTGGTTGGCGGTAGTGGTGACGACTTCCTGACGGGAGGCAGCGGGAATGACTTTCTCGACGGTGGAATCGGCTTCGACAACCTCGAAGGCGGCAATGGAGACGATCTGTTTGTCCTCAGTTCTGGTGATGGGACAGATACGATCACCGACTTTAATGTTAATGGTGGCGATCGCCTTGGTTTGGCTGATGGACTACAGTTTGAGTTTCTGACTTTCTCTGGCAACGATATTTTATCGGCAGGAGAGGTCTTAGCTAGTCTTGATGGAGTCAATACAGAACAGCTAACGGCAGTTCAGTTTCGAGAAATCTAGTAGCTGGTAGAAGGGGGTTTGCTTCGTCGAATTCATTCTTGAGTAGGCAATCAAGATAATTCAAGAATAATTACAAGATCTTTAGTTACTGGCAAAGCTTTCTTAAAAAAGGCGATCGCCCTTTGGGTACGCTGCGCGATCGCACTCAATACAAGTAATTAATTTAAACTATCTCAAAAAAACAAATGGATACTAATTTAGGTCAAGTCGTATTAGTCAAAGATATTAATCCGATAGTTTCTAATGCAGAAAATGGCTCTTCTAGTACTTATGATTCTTTTCCTCAAAATCTTACTGAATTTGACAACAAACTGTTTTTTTCTGCCGACAATGGCGAAAGCGGTACGGAATTGTTTGTTAGTGATGGCACGGTGGAAGGCACTCAGCTAGTAGTAGACCTCAATCCAGGAGTAGATCCCTTTGGCTATTTTATTTACAGTTCTTCTCCTAGCGATTTTGCAGAATTGAACGACAAGCTGTATTTCGCTGCTGATAATGGCGAAGATGGCAGAGAATTGTTTGTCAGTGACGGAACCGCAGAGGGTACTCAGCTACTAGTAGATCTCAATCCTGGTAGTAGCGATTATGGTTTTGCCTACAGTTCTTCTCCCAGCGGTTTGACTGAATTGAACGGCAAACTGTATTTCGCTGCTGATAATGGCGAAAGTGGTACGGAATTATTTGTTAGTGATGGAACCGCAGAGGGTACTCAGCTACTGGTAGATCTCAATCCTGGCAGTAGCGATTATGGTTTTGCCTACAGCTCTGATCCTGCCTACATTGCTGAGGTCAACGGCAAACTGTTTTTTGCCGCGGATAATGGTGAGAGTGGTACAGAGTTATTTGTCAGTGACGGAACCGCAGAGGGTACTCAGCTGCTAATAGATCTTAATCCTGGTAGTAACAATTATGGTTCTGCCTATAGTTCTTTTCCTAGCGGCTTTAATGAATTTAACGACAAATTGTATTTCACCGCCAGAGGTGAAGATGGTGGTTTTAATTTATATGTCAGTGATGGAACCGCATCAGGTACTCAAGTAATCTTCGATCTAAATCCAGGTTCTAATAGATATCGTGTTCCTAATTCCTACTACAGTGAGCTAATCGTATTTGACGACCAGCTTTATTTCGTTGCGGAAGATAACGAAAGTGGTAGAGAGCTGTTTGTTAGCGACGGCACCGCAGAAGGTACTCAACTGCTTGTAGGTCTTAACCCTGGGGGCAACGATTATGTCAGCTATAGTTCCGCTCCAGGCGACTTTGCTGTATTTGACGACCAGCTTTATTTTGCTGCTGATGATGGCGAAAACGGCAGAGAATTGTTCGTCAGTGATGGAACGGCAGAGGGTACTCAATTAGTAGCAGATCTCAACCCTGGAGAAGATAATTATGGTACTCGCGGTTCATATCCCAGGTATCTTACTGTTGCTGGCAACGAGCTGTTTTTTAACGCCGATAATGGTGAAACTGGAGCTGAACTATTCAAATTAACAATTGAGGATCTGACTCCAGAAGCACCAATATTAATCGATGGTACAAATGGCTCGGATAATCTCTTGGGCGGCGATCGCTCTGAGCAAATTCAGGCTTTGAGTGGTCAAGATACGGTTGATAGTGGTGGCGGTAACGATACAGTCGATGGCGGTAATGGGGATGATCGCCTGAGTAGTTTTTCTGGCAACAACAGCCTAATTGGTAATAACGGCAACGATACCCTCGATAGCGGCGACGGTGCCGATCTTCTAGATGGTGGCAACGGCAGTGATGTTCTTAGTTCGGGTAGTGGTAACGATAGTTTGACTGGCGGCGGCAATAATGACACTCTCGATGCTGGCGACGGTATCGATACTTTGTTTGGCGATAATGGCGATGATCGCCTCTTTGGTGGTGGTGGTGATGATCGCCTCTTTGGTGGCAATGGTAATGACTTCCTCGATGGAGGAATTGGTCACGATACCCTCAACGGCAGCAATGGTGATGATCTGTTTATCCTGAGAACTGGTGATGGGACAGATACGATCGCCGACTTTAATCTCAACGGTGGCGATCGCCTTGGTTTGGCTGATGGACTCCAGTTTGAGTCTCTGACTTTCTCTGGCAACGATATTTTATCGGGTGGAGAGGTTTTAGCTAGTCTTGATGGAGTCAATACAGAACAGCTAACGGCAGTTCAATTTCGAGAAATCTAGTAGCTGGTAGAGGAGGTTTGAGTTTAATTGAGCTTTCACTTACCTAAAAATGGCGATCGCCTGTAATCTTATCGAGCATTTATTTAAGATCAATGTTTCAACCAACAAATAAGATCAAAGCTGAGGAAAAAGATAAGCTGCGGGAGGTGAGTTACGAATATAGTAATAATCTAGAGGATATTCTCAAATACCTCAAAATTACGCTTTTTTTCTCTACTTATCAGGCGGGAAAATTGGGAGTTGTCACCGTTAAGAATAATACCCTCAATCTTGCCTTTCACAATTTTGAACGAGCGATGGGTATGGCGGTTAGTGCCGCACGAATGGCGGTAGGAGGTAGAGACTGGGTTTATTTTTTGCGGAACGATAGGAGTTTGGCAGCACAAATCGAACCTCCTGGCAGTCACGATGCCTGTTTTTTGACCAAAAGCGGGCAGTATACAGGGGATATTTCGATTCACGATCTCGCCTGGGGCGGTAAAGAGCTGTGGATCGTTAATACCAGATTTTCCTGTCTTTGTACCCTCAGTAACAACTACAACTTTTTACCCCAGTGGCGACCAAATTTCGTCAGTGCAATCGCGCCTGAAGATCGCTGTCACCTCAACGGCATGGCAATGGTGAACAACATGCCCAAATATGTCACTGTTTTGGGTCAAACTGATACTCCAGGGGGTTGGCGAGCCAACAAAGCTAGTGGCGGCTGCATTCTGGAAGTTCCCAGCAGCAAAGTTATTACCAGTGGTTTATCAATGCCTCACTCCCCCCGCATCTACCAAAATACTCTCTGGGTACTCAATTCAGGTAAGGGAGAATTAATTACGGTAGATCTTAATTCGGGGAAACAAGAGCTAGTGGTTGCTTTGCCTGGATACACTCGCGGCATGGCGTTTGTGGGCAATTTTGCTTTCATTGGTCTGTCAAAAATTCGCGAAACGGCTATTTTTGGTAATTTACCTATCAGCGATCGCTTTCACGACTTGAAGTGCGGCATTGCCATTGTCGATCTACAGGCAAAGAAAATGATCGGCTGTCTAGAGTTCAAAGCGGGAGTTGACGAAATCTTCGATGTACAGACGGCAGCCTTCAATCGAGCCATGATTTCTGGCCCCTACGCCGTAACAGACGGTGCCAGCCAGATCTGGTCGCTCCCCGCTAGCGCCGCGAGTAGTTAAGTTTATTCTGGTTCTCGATCACAACTAAACCACCCTCTAGTTCAACACTTCTTTTAGCTGATGCTGTTGCCAAAGAGACTGATAAAGTCCCTGTTCTTCGACTAGGATTTCGTGAGTCCCGTTTTGGACAATTTTGCCTTGATCCATCACTAAAATGCGATCGCACGCTGCCGCTGCGGATAGCTGGTGAGAAATAAAGATCACCGTCTTTTTGGCTCTTGCAGGAGAAAGGCTATCGAGTATTCTCGTAGCTGTCTCGTTATCAACGCTGGATAGAGCATCATCCAAAATCAAGACTTTAGCATCTGCCAATAATGCCCTAGCCAAAGCCGTGCGCTGCCTTTGACCTCCAGATAGAGTAATTCCTCTTTCACCTACCAAAGTGTCGTATTCCTGCGGAAAAGTCAGGATTTCTGGGTGAATTTGGGCTTGCTTGGCTGATTGTACTACCTCTGCTGTGTCGGCTAAAGGCTCACCGTAGCGAATATTGTTCTTGATCGAGGTGCTAAACAAAAAGCTGTCTTGGGGAACATAGGCGATCGCCTGACGTAGGCTTGCCAAGTCTAATTTAGTAATATCACAGCCGTCTAAAAATAGCCCTCGCTCGACGTTGAGTAAGCGGGGAATGGCGTTTGCTAAGGTAGATTTACCAGAGCCGATTGAGCCGACAATAGCTACAGTTTCCCCTGGCTTAATATCGAAGTTGAGATCATATAGAGCAGGAGTATCGGAACCTGGATAGGTATAGCTAAGATTGCGCGCTGAAATTTCTCCTTTGATTTCTGCTGCTGGTAAAACAATTGCCTGGGGCAGGTTTTTGATCTTGGGTTCGGCTTTGGTAATTGCCTCTACCCGATCAATACTGACCTCTCCCTGCTGATAGGCAGTAATGGTAAAGCCCAATAGAGCAGTGGGAAACACTAGTCTTTCGACAAACAGCACTAAAGCAATAAAATCACCCACGGTAATTTCGCCGTTGGCGATCGCCTTGGTGCCGATAAAGAGCAGAATCAACAGACTGATGTAGGAAATGCCCTCAATCACGGGAAACAATAGGTTTCTCGTTCTGGCTAATTTGAGATTTGCCTCTAATAGCTGCTGATTTTTCTGCCGAAATGCTTCTCGCTCCTGATTCTCTTGGGCATAAATCCGAATTAGCGCCATGCCGCTCATATCTTCTTGGATTAGCTCACTGAGATCCGACAGCTTAACCTGAATCTCTTCCTGGTAGCGGCGCAGTTTGCCACTGAATAGCTGTACCGTAAGCAGCATGAAGGGATACACGGCAATCGCCAAGATAGTTAGACGGGCGCTGATCTTCAGCATTACGGGCAGGGTAAAGGCGTAGGCAAAAATGATATTGATAAAGCTCAACACCGCAAATCCCACTAGACGACGAATATTGTCCACGTCACTGGTGGCGCGATTGATCAAGTCTCCTGAAGTGTTATTGGAGAAATAGTTGGGTTCAATCTTTAAGAGGTGCTGAAAAATCCGCTGCTTCAGACCAAATTCTACCTGTCTACCAACCCCAAAGATACTGGTGCGGGAAAACATCCGAAAGCACCACATAATCGCCGAGAGCAATAATAACCACAGTGCCGTGCGGGAAAGCTGGTTAAAGCTAAACTCTCCCTGTAGCTGGTCGATACTGTCTCTGATCAATAGGGGAATATAGACTCCTAAAATATTGACAATTAAGAGTGCGATCGTACCGAATAAGACCGTTCGCCAGTGGGGACGAAGGTAGCTGCCTAATTTTTGTAGCCGAGAATTTGCCATCTACAAATCTTAACAATTTTTTCACCGATGGCAAAATACTTCTAAAGTATGAAAGACTCTAGGTTCAAATTGGCTATGTTAATCTGCACTGTCCAAAGACGGCACGAATCTTGAGATGCTGCTATCTTTCCTCCATGGGAATATAGGGAATTTTGTGCTTCCCCGTATAAACCTGAGTCGGACGAAAAATGCGGTTAACGGCTAATTGTTCTTTCCAGTGGGCGAGCCACCCTGCCACACGAGCGATCGCAAAAATGGGGGTGAATAAATCGCTAGGAATACCCAGCTTGCTGTAGACCAAACCAGAATAAAAATCGACGTTAGGATAAATGCCTTTATGACCGAGTTTTGCCTCAATTACCTGCTCAAGTTTGAGAGCCAGGTCATAATAGCGATCGTGTCCCGTTTCGCTAAACAGCTCTACAGCAAGCTCTTGCAAGATCTTAGCTCTGGGATCTTTAACCTTATATACTCGATGCCCAAAACCCATAATTTTCTGCTTGTTGGCAATTAAATTAGCAACATAAGGTTCAACTTCGCTCACTGAACCAATATTCTCTAGCATAATCAACACTTCTTCGTTCGCTCCACCATGAAGCGGACCTGCCAAAGTCCCAACCGCCGAAGCAACTACAGCATAGGGATCTGTCAGTGTCGAAGCAGTTACCATTGCCGAAAAAGTCGAGGCGTTAATCGTATGTTCTGCATGTAGAGTCAAACAGGTATCAAAAATTCTCGCCTCCAGAGGATGAGGCACCTTCTCCGTCAGCATGTAGAGAAAGTTGGTGGCATAGTCTAAATTATCATTGGGCTGAATTGCATCGTTACCCCGACGCATCTGGTGAAACGCAGCTACCATCGTCGGAATTTTTGCCAGAATTCTGACTACTGCTTTACGAATATATTCAGGATCGTCCAAAGCCCGACGAGCGTAAAATAAACCTAGCGCTGCCGCCGATGTTTGCAAAGCATCCATGGGATGTCCTGATTCAGGACAGCACTTCATCATGTCCCGAATGCGGTATTTAATCCGACGGTGAAACAGAATTTGAGTCTGAAATTCCTTTAGCTGCTGGGCGCTGGGCAACTGCCCCCAGATCAGCAAATACGCGGTTTCGAGAAAACAGCCTCGTTTAGTTAGCTCTTCGATCGCAATCCCACGATACTCCAAAATCCCTTTTTGACCATCAACAAAACTAATGCTAGATTTCGTTGCGGGGATGCCTTCTAAACCTGGCTTGTATTCGCAAAATGTTGCCGTCATAGACTTTCCTGTATAAATTTTTAAGATAATATATGTGTTGTATGTTCTGAAAATACCCTAGATCGAATCTCCGAAGGGTCGTGAAAGTTACCGAAAATCAGATCTTGATCTACAAATGTACGCCTCGTGATTTCATTTGTAGCTACCAGACTTACACTTTTTGAGATAGATGCTATATAAAGCAGTATACTATTATGTCGTAGGCTAGAGGAAAAGCTAAATCTATGGCATCAGTACCATTTCCCTCATCATAGCTTGGGTCTGTCCCCAATATTTAGCTACAAAAATTCAGTGACAGAATTTTGCTCCTGTTCAAATTATTTGTGCCAGAAAGACCAAAAGAGCGATCGTCAGCTCGACAAGCTAAGCTAACTATTTAAAATTTCTAACAATCTGGTTAACTTACCAACGGTGATCCGTATCATAATAAAAGGTCACTGACATTATCACGTCCTTACATAAACTCATATCTTTAACTTAGAGATATACCTTAATACACACTCACTTTAATTAAAGGAGACAATATTTGGTTTCTACAACTTCCTTTAAAACAGCCAAATCAGAAGAAATTTTTAATGCTGCTCAAAAACTAATGCCTGGTGGGGTAAGTTCCCCCGTCCGTGCCTTCAAATCCGTTGGTGGTCAGCCGATTGTCTTTGACCACGTCAAGGGAGCTTACATCTGGGATGTTGATGGTAATCAATACATCGATTATGTCGGCACCTGGGGACCTGCGATCTGTGGTCATGCAAACCCTGTCGTCATTGAAGCTCTACATGCAGCTCTCGAAAAAGGTACTAGCTTTGGCGCTCCCTGTACCTTAGAGAACGTCCTAGCAGAGATGGTGATTGATGCCGTTCCTAGTATCGACGTGGTGCGCTTTGTCAACTCAGGTACGGAAGCCTGTATGTCAGTGCTGCGGCTAATGCGAGCCTTTACTGGCAGAGAAAAAATCGTCAAGTTTGAAGGCTGCTATCACGGTCACGCAGACATGTTCTTGGTCAAAGCAGGATCAGGAGTGGCAACTCTCGGTTTACCCGATTCTCCAGGGGTACCAAAATCGACGACTGTCAACACTCTGACCGCTCCCTATAACGATTTAGAGACAGTCAAAAAACTCTTTGCGGAAAATCCCGATCAAATTGCAGGTATTATTCTCGAACCCGTAGTCGGTAACTCTGGTTTCGTAACCCCCGATGCTGGATTTCTCGAAGGATTGAGAGAAATCACCAAAGAACATGGTGCGCTGCTAGTCTTTGACGAAGTGATGACTGGTTTCCGCATCTCCTACGGTGGCGCACAGGCTAAGTTTGGCGTGACTCCCGACCTTACAACTCTAGGTAAGGTAATTGGTGGCGGTTTGCCCGTAGGTGCTTACGGTGGTCGTGCCGATATCATGTCCATGGTTGCACCCGCAGGTCCTATGTATCAAGCAGGTACGCTTTCGGGTAATCCTCTGGCAATGACAGCGGGAATAAAAACCCTAGAATTGCTCAGTAAGCCTGGCACTTACGAACAGCTTGAGCGCATCACGGCTAAATTAGCGTCGGGTTTACTCTCCGTAGCCAGAGAAGCAGGACACGAAGTAACTGGCGGCAATATTAGCGCCATGTTTGGCATGTTCTTTACTGCTCAAGAAGTTCATAACTACGATGATGCCAAAACTTCAGACATGAAGAAATTTGCTCGCTTCCATCGCGGCATGTTAGAAAGAGGCATCTATCTGGCTCCTTCTCAGTTTGAGGCTGGCTTCACTTCTCTGGCTCATACCGAGGAAGATGTTGAGCGCACTTTAGCAGCAGCAAAAGCAGTTTTAGCGGAAATTTAAGCTAGGAAACCTAACTTAAGCTTGAATTTAATACAACATAAACAATTAGGCGGGGTTACACCCGTCTTTTTGCTGAAAGGCGGTAAATCCGCTTGCTTAGATCGATAAAGCTGCATATTGAAGAGATTGCTCAAGATCGTTTAATTCCAAGTCTGGATATTCTGCCAAGATCTCCTCGAAAGGTTTACCATTGGCTACTAAATTCACAACTAAGGATACGGGGATACGCATCCCGCGAAACAAGACGTGCTACGCACGCTGTAACCTGTCCAGCCATAATCCGAGGATTGAAGGTGATACGCTCTAGATTTTCGAGTCGATAGTCATTCATGTGATATTTTTGTCTCGAACGATAGAAAATATTTTCAGGTATTAGTGATTCATTAACCTTGGTCTATTAATTCAGAAGCATTAGATAGAAGAATGTAAGGCTATTTCTTGATGCTAAGATTAGTAATACATATTGGCTATCGCTTATAAATACGTCGATAAGCAGCCTCTTTGTTTTTAATAAAATTGACCTGCAAAGATTTGGAGGAATTATCCATGTTGTTTCGGGCGATCGCTTCATTAATGAAGATTTAACTATCATAAAGTTTTCCGTTTATTTGAGTATGGAATACTTTTAGACGCAGAGCATTTAAAGTTAAACCAAGTACTAGAAATTATGTTCCGTTTGTTTTTGTTGAAAATTTACGGATTCTGGGGAGATCCAGAAATTTGTCCTGTTTAAATTTAAATTCCTATGTATTTCTGAATTAGGCTCTACATCATTTTTCAAATGGTTACATTTTGAGCATAAACCGATTATATTTTACTGGGTCGATCGCTAATTACTATAATTGTTCTCAATAAAACCCTTTGCGCCTCTGCGTCTCTGCGCGAAACTAATCTGCACAAAAAAAAAGGCAGGTAACTTACCCACCTTTAGAATTCAATTATGTAATCAACTAACGAGTTGCTTCTACCAACACCTGCTCTTTAACCGCAGTCACGGTAGTGTTGCCGTCTTCATCCAGGTCAACTAAAGCATTATCGCCATCGTTGACGCTACCAGTTAAAATCGCTTCGGCGAGACTATCTTCGAGTAGACGCATAATTGCGCGACGTAGAGGTCTAGCACCATAGCTAGGATCGAAGCCTTCCTCAATCACCTTGTCTTCAAAAGCAGTAGTTACTCCTAAAGTAATCTCGCGCTGTTCTTCTAGGCGATTAGAAATCTCTTTTAAGAGAATACTCGCAATCTGTCTGACTTCAGGTCTAGTCAACTGACGGAAGACAATAATCTCATCTAGTCGGTTGATAAATTCAGGGCGGAAATAGTTTTTCAACTCTTGATTTACCAATTCCTTAACACGGTTATACTGCGCTTCATCTTTGTCGCCAGAGAACTCAAATCCTAAGCCGCTACCGCCTTTTTCAATTACCTTAGACCCAATATTAGAGGTCATAATAATTACGGTATTTTTAAAGCTAACGGTGCGTCCTTGAGCATCTGTTAGACGACCATCATCCAGCATTTGCAGCATCAGATTAAAGACATCAGGATGTGCTTTTTCTACCTCATCGAACAGAACGATAGTATAAGGCTGGCGACGTACTGCTTCAGTTAGCTGTCCACCTTCGTCGTATCCGACAAATCCTGGAGGAGAACCGATCAGCTTAGAAATAGTATGGGATTCCATGTACTCAGACATGTCAATGCGTACAATTGCTTCTTCTGAACCAAACATTTGGGTTGCCAAGGCTTTAGCTAGCTCGGTTTTACCCACACCAGTAGGACCAGAGAAGAAGAGGCTGGCAATGGGACGATCGCGATCGCCTAATCCAGAACGAGAGCGGCGTAGAGCGCGAGAAACGGCTCTTACTGCCTCATCCTGACCAATTACTCTTTCGTGTAGATCGTCTTCGAGATACATGAGAGCTTCAGATTCAGTTTCCGTCATTTTAGTAACGGGGACACCAGTCCAAGCGGCAACAATTTTAGCGATCGCTTCTTCATCCACTACGGGAGTCAAAGCTTCAGGGTTGATTGTCGCTACCTCGGTTTCTGGTTCTTCTTTACTCTGCAAGCAGTGATTTAAATGAGTCCGCGAACCAGCCTCATCAATTAGATCGATCGCCTTATCGGGCAAAAAGCGATCGGTAATATATCGTTCGGAGGAAATTACCGCAGTGCGAATCGCTTCGTCGGTATATTTGACCTTATGGAAATCTTCGTAGGTTTTGCGTAGTCCTTGGAGAATTTCAATTGCATCCTCAATCGAAGGTTCACCTACCATTACTTTTTGGAAACGACGTTCTAGGGCGGCATCGCGCTCGATATACTGACGATACTCATCTAAAGTAGTGCTACCAAGACATTGAATTTCGCCTCTAGCTAAGGCAGGCTTGAGCATATTCGCCGCATCCATCGCGCCACCCATTGCCCCAGCACCAACAATAGTGTGGATTTCGTCAATTACGAGAATGATATTGCCTGACTTACGCACTTCTTCAACGATGGACTTAAGACGTTCTTCAAACTCACCGCGAAACTTAGTTCCTGCCAGTAGCGAACCCATATCGAGGCTAATTACCTCTTTATCAGCTAGCAGGGAAGAAACGTCACCATCAACAATTCTCTGCGCTAATCCTTCAGCGATCGCTGTTTTACCGACTCCAGGTTCGCCGACTAAGATCGGGTTGTTTTTTGTACGTCTGCCTAAAATCTGCACTGCCCTTTCAATTTCGGGATATCTACCCACAACAGGGTCTAGTTTGCCCTCTCTCGCCAGATCGGTAAGGTTAATACTAAACTCTTTCAGCTTAGTTTGCTTTTCTTTGCCCCCACCGAAGCCAAAGGGACTATCTTTACTGCCAGCCGCCACGACTTCTGCCTCCCCTAGTTTCTTAATTAAATCGGTTCTTAACTGTCTGAGGTTGACGTTCTGTTTCGTCAGTAGCTTAACCGCCATATTGTCAGTCTGCTTGATCATCGCCAGCAAAATATGTTCTGGACTGATGAAATTGCTCTTGAGCTGACGTGCTTCATTAAAAGCCTGCTCTAAAATCCGTTTGGCTTTGGGCGTAAAAGGAATATTAGCTGGAATAAATCCCGAACCCTTACCAACGATCTCAACCGCTAATTCTCTGGTTTGCTCCAGACTAATGTTCAGGTCAGCTAATAATTCTGCTGCTGTTGATGTGCCCTCCCCAATCACTCCCAATAAAATGTGTTCCGTCCCCACCAGATTATGCCCCGTATTGCGAGCTTCCTCTTGTGCTAGAACAACATTTTTTATAG
This sequence comes from Cyanobacteria bacterium J06648_1, assembly GCA_039817275.1. Classification (GTDB taxonomy): domain Bacteria; phylum Cyanobacteriota; class Cyanobacteriia; order Cyanobacteriales; family Xenococcaceae; genus Waterburya. The sequence goes on from JBCBWB010000001.1 coordinate 91,102, forward strand.
CTTTTTCATTGAAGTATTCAAACATGGTTTAAACGACTCCCCTCTTATTAAATTAATATTTCTTTATCTTCTTTACTTAATTTATCGTTTCCGACTGGCAATATGTAGTAGTAAAAGCCGTAATTTTTAATATTTCGGAGTCAAATTGCTAAAATCCATGGTGAGGAATAGGTCTGATGATTGATGAAGGCTATATCAAATATCAATGCTACTGGCAGCAGCGAGAGACGATCGCCGAAGCAGATATTTTGGAACTAAATTTCTGGCGGCAACGACTTTATCAACTAGGATTGATTGGCGAATACGATAACGGAATTGGCTTTGGTAATCTGAGCGTTCGCCTACCCTATTCTTCACAAATAATTATTTCAGGCACCCAAACAGGAGGTATTCCCAATTTAACGACCCAGCACTACACCAAGGTTATTGATTATGACTGGCAAGCAAATTATGTTACCTGCCAGGGTATGATCAAAGCCTCCTCCGAAACTCTGACCCACGCTGCAATCTATCAGGCGCGACCCGAAGTAACGGCAGTTATCCATGTCCACCATCAACCCCTGTGGTCAAAGCTGCTTAATCAAGTTCCCACTACTGACCCTGCTAGTGCCTACGGTACTCCAGAAATGGCAGACGACATCATGCAGTTGTGCCAGCATCCTAGCGCCAAAACTCTAGGGATAATTGCGATGAGTGGTCATGAATCAGGAATTTTGACTTTTGGACAGGATCTAAATCGAGCTGGTGAAGCGTTGATGAAATATTTCGTCACTACTTAACTAGATCGATTAATCTAAAGCAAGAACATTTGGTATCCTATCAAACACTGACTTACCCAATGCCGACCAATGCTCAGTAATAACCCCATTTAAACTACGGAATAACATAAATTGATTCATCAATATTGGCAGAAAAAACGCTTGCTCGTCTTATCTATCATCGCTGCCACCAGTTTTTTATTGAGTATTGCTTCTAGTTCGATGGTCAATGCCAAGCTATTTGATGGACCAGTTGATCGGCTGCCTTTAGAAGAGCGGGTTTCTCTGAGAAGAGGCGAATTAGTTTTTACGGGTAGCAATGGTAACTATGTTTCTCGCTTGCTGATCACAACTTCTTTAGATAATGCTTGGCAGGTTTTAACAGACTATGAAAATTTTGCCGATTTTCTACCAGGGGTTACCAGTAGCGAATTATTAGAAAGCAGTGGCGATCGCAAAGTTTTTGAGCAGACTAACAAGATTAAGACTCTGGTGTTTAGCATTGAATCTAGAGTCCAGGTAGCAACCACCGAAACCTATCCCGAACAAATCGCTTTTCAAGCGGTTGATGGCGATTTAGAAACCATGGACGGTACCTGGATGTTAGAAGCTGTCTCTCCCTATCCTAGTGCGCCTCCAGATCGAGTTTTACTGACCCACAAGGTAATGGTTGAGCCAGCCAACGCTCCCAGCAACGGTATTTTTTTTAGTATCTACGAAGATCGCTTACAAGAAACCCTCGAAGCAATCAAAACCGAAGCCGAACGGCGCTCAACTGTAGTTAATAATTACTGATTACATGCGTAGCGGTATGCTAAAGCACTAGCTTCGCGTGGTCCTTTAGGACTGATAAATGCTTAATGTTGAATGCTCAATGTTCAATGTTTTCTGTCTTTGGGCTTCGTATAGCAGTAATGCCGAGGCGATCGCCACATTGAGTGATTCTACCTGATGTGCCTGGGGAATTTTGATCTGTAGATCGGCTAGATCAATTAGCGCTGATGATAGTCCAGCCCCTTCATTACCCAACAAAATTAGACTAGGGCGGCTAAAGTTGATATCCCAGTAAGTTTGGGTCGCTTTGGCAGTGGTAGCGATAATTTGAACCCCTGCTTGCTGCTGTTGCTGAACCAATTGAGCTAAACCTTGATCGGTCACTACTGGTAGTCTAAACCACTGCCCAGCACTAGCTCTCAAAACTTTAGGGCTATAATAATCAACGCTATCGGGACTCAGCCATAAACCATCTGCTTCTGTGGCGGCAGCAGTGCGAATGATGGTACCCAAGTTACCAGGATCTTGTAGTCTTTCTAAAGCAATGCCGACTCCTCGAATAATCGGCGTTTCATCTGTAATGGTCAAACGGGGCGCGATCGCCACAACTCCATCAGGATTTACGGTTGTGGCGATCGCTTTTAAAACTTCTGGACTGACTAATTCTGTCCTAACTTCTTTCTCAGCAATTGTCTGGCATAATAGCGGGTGATTTGACTGCCAGTATTCTGTGTAAAAAACGATATCTAGCTTATAATCAGCTTGCAAAGCAGCCTCGATTAAATTATTTCCTTCAATGAGCAGCAAATTTTGCTTTTGTCGTTCTTTAGAACGCTGAAGCTTGCGCACCTGCTTAATCAAAGGATTTTTAATACTAGTTAAAATTTTATTTTCCATGCGAACTGTTGACGAACAGCACGGTTCAAAGTAATACTTTGGTTGCCTAATAGTGCGGAACTCGGGACTTGAACCCGAATGTTTTAAGCAAACACTAGAATCTGAATCTAGCGCGTCTACCAATTCCGCCAGTTCCGCAGCGAAATCAAATCCACAAGCTCTTATTATGATTGACTTTTAGGTTGAATGTCAAACTTTAGGTTCAGCTTAAGTGAACTTTTTTAAAGTTAGCACTGTTCATTTGAATTTTTGAAGTCTATCTTAGTATTGCTTGAATGCCCAAATAAATACATTTGATATCAAGAGGATAAGACCATTAACTCTATCTCTAACCCAACCAAAGTTTCTTCTGAAGACCCTCAAGCAGTATTAGAAATCTGGGGAGGTGCTTCACTTTCAGGAAATGTCAAAATTAGCGGAGCCAAAAATTCTGCTCTCGTCCTCATGGCAGGTTCGATTCTTTGTCCTGGTAAATGTACTCTCCGCAACGTACCAGACTTAGTTGACATCAAACGGATGGGACAGATACTTCAGGCTTTGGGCGTAAAGCTAAATCATCAAGGTGATGTCCTAAAAATTGATGCGACTAACATCAACCCTACAGAAGCACCTTACGATGTTGTCTCCCAGCTTAGAGCTAGTTTCTTTGTCATTGGTCCATTATTAACCAGACTGGGTACAGCTCGCGTTCCGCTGCCTGGCGGCTGTGCTATTGGTGCTAGACCAGTAGATCTTCATGTTCGAGGGCTACAGGCAATGGGAGCAAATGTTTCGATTGAAGACGGTGTTGTCCATGCTAATCTAGTTGGCAGAAGCAAGCGTCTACAGGGTGGCAGCATTTACCTTGACTATCCCAGCGTTGGGGCGACAGAAACTATCCTGATGGCAGCAACTTTGGCAGCAGGAGAAACCAAGATTGAGAATGCGGCACAAGAGCCAGAAATCGTTGACCTGGCTAACTTTTGTAATCAAATGGGCGCCAAAGTCAGTGGTGCAGGAACCAATACGATCACGATCCAGGGTGTCGAAGAGTTAGGCTGTATTGACTACAACGTCATTCCCGATCGCATTGAAGCAGGAACATTTTTAGTAGCTGGGGCGATTACTCAATCAGAAATTACCCTTAGTTCAGTTATCCCCGAACATCTTGCCCCCGTCGTTGCCAAGCTCAACGATATTGGCTGTCAGGTAATTGTGGAAGAAGAAGAGGGCAGAACCTTCGGCGGCAACATTCAGTCTAAGCGTCTGCGGATCGTGCCTGGAGAACTTCACGGTACAGATATTGAAACCCTGCCCTATCCTGGTTTCCCTACAGACATGCAGGCGCAGTTTACCGCTTTGTTGAGTATCAGCAGAGGTAATAGCGTCATCAGTGAAACCGTGTTTGAAAATCGCCTCCGTCACGTAGCTGAACTTCAGCGCATGGGGACAAATATTCGCGTCAAGGGTCATCATGCGATCGTTCAGGGAGTCTCGATGATTTCTGGTGCGCCAGTGATGGCGACTGACCTGAGAGCTTCGGCGGCGCTAGTGTTAGCTGGGTTGGCAGCCGAAGGTAAAACCACCGTCCACGGTTTACACCATCTCGATCGCGGTTATGAAGATTTAGAAAATAAACTGCGAGGTTTGGGGGCAAAATTAGAGCGCATCATTCCCGAAGGCGTTTAGTTTTTGCTGGTTTAGTAATCTCTGACCGTTGGTTAATTTCGAGCGATCGCTTTTCTAAGATATTTATTTCTGGAACGGCGATCGTTTTCTTACGCCCGATCTAAATTACTTCTGGTGCGAATTTACTTGACAACACAAACTTCTAAAATTCTTACCATTTATAGGCGGGAAGGGTACTTGTCAATCTAGTTGAACTTTGATAAACGTGATTTTTCTTAGATATCCAAGAAATAGTTTCAAATGTCAAATCTCACCAAGCCGATAAGTACAACTCTTTTACGGAGGGGTACCCACAGCCCTTCGGGCAAGCGCGCTATGCGCTTGGGTGCATTCGCACCCGTGGGTACCGCTTCGCATATGGGGGAAAGTTCCCCCAATATGGATATTGCATTTAAAGATAAATTTTGTACGGCAGACAAGGGCATTAAATGTTTTATTTAATTCACACCAGGCGTAAATTGGTATTGTCAAGACACTGCTCGATTAATTCCTCTACGCCACTGACAGGGAAAATTGCGATATCCAACTGACGGCTGACATCTTCGACAGTTAGATCGTCAAGAAACTTAGTATCGTCGTGCTTCAACATCAAAGAAGGGAGCAAGATCCCATCTCCGAAATCTTGATCGGCTAAACCCGCTAACAGATCTTGCCCTGTGAGCAAACCTGTAACGGTGATCTCCTGACCCCAATATTGACTGTTTAACGCTACCAAATCGATTTTTAAGCCTACTACCCGATTAAGCTGTTCTACTAAGGGTTGAAACGCCTGTTCGACGGCATTACCTACTACCCAAGTATAGCGACGGGGTTCATTTAGGCGATCGGGCAACATTTCTGCTGCTTTTACCTGAAACTGCTTGAGAAATAGACGAATCGAACCGACTCCATTACCAATTTGGGGATAGTCTTCGTAGTGAGACTCTGGGGGGACATCTTGTCGCGCGATCAAAAACCACTCATCAGCTAACCAGGCAAATGTACTGTCAAACTGCTGTTTGAACTTGTTCTGTAGCTGCCGTACCTGGGCAATTACCTCGATCGCCTTTTGTTGACTTACGGGAATCAACTCATCTTCTGGGGGACGAAAGCGAGTCAAACCAACGGGAACAACCGCCGCTGAGATCACTGCTGGGATTTCTCCCTCGTGGAAAGAGGCAAGATCGAGTAACGTTCGTTCTAAATGTTCGCCATCGTTAATCCCGGGACAGACTACTACTTGAGCATGGATCTGGAGCCGACGGGCTTGAAACCATTGCAGTTGGGACCTAATTTGCCCCGCGCGCTCATTTTTTAGCAGACGAATTCTCACTTCTGGCTCAGTTGCATGGACAGAAACAAACAGGGGAGACAGACGCATCTGTTCGATCCTCAGCCATTCTTTTTCCGTCAGGTTGGTTAGGGTTAAATAGCTGCCATAGAGAAAGCTGAGGCGGTAATCATCATCCTTAAAATAGAGGCTCTGACGTTTTCCAGGGGGCTGCTGATCAATAAAGCAAAAGGGACAGCGATTGGTACACTGGATCAAACCATCAAATAATGCTGTCTCAAACTCCAAACCAAGATCGTCATCGTAATCCTTCTCGATCTCAATTTGATGCAGTTCTCCCTGGGTATCTACTACTTCCAGCTCCAAATATTCTTCGCTACAGAGAAACCGATAGTCAATCAAATCCCGTGGCTGAGTCTGGTTAATCGCCACGATCGCATCACCAGCTTCAAACCCAATCTCCTCGGCGATCGAATCTGGCAAGACACGGCTAATTTTGGCTGGTTGAATAGTGGCTGAACTCATCGATCGCAAAGTGATGTGTTAGATCATTATCTCGCGCCAAGACGCAAAGACGCAAAGAGATTTTGCAAAGTCACAGATTATATTTTGAGGGCTATAGAAATCGATCTCTTCCAAACTGTCTTTATTCTTAAATTAAACCCAGCCTAAAGCTACAGCCGCTAAAATTAGTACTCCAAAAGCCAATCTGTACCAGACAAATACCCAGGTACTTCTCCGCTTCAAGAATTCTAACAACCAGGCGATCGCCAGATAGGAAAAGACGGCCGATGATATCAACCCCCCAATTAGAGGCAACAGGGCAAAGCTAGCTCCCACTTCAGGACTCAGCAACTCTCTTAACTCTACTAAACCCGACAGCAAAATTGCGGGAATGCCCAACAGAAAAGAAAATCTCGCCGCCGTAGAGCGATCAAGATTGCTAAATAAGCCCGCAGTCATGGTTGAGCCTGAGCGAGATACTCCAGGAATAATCGCCAAAGCCTGAGCTAGTCCGACCAAAATACCGTCTTTGACCGTCAAATCCTTAAAGTTACGCTTTTGACTGCCGATGCTTTCTGCCAAAGCCAACATTAGCGCCATGACAATCGAGACAATGGCGATCGACGGCATACTCCTCAGAGTGTTTTCATAAAATGCTGGATCAAGAATCTTCAGCATCAAGCCCAAGACAACGATGGGAACTGTGCCGACTACAATTCCTACTGCCAACCAAAAATCCTGGGAATCGTAATCTGAAGTACGAACAGCCCGAATCATCCCCTTGGTAATCTGAGTCAGATCTGACCAGAAATAAGACAGCACCGCAGCTACACTACCAAGCTGGATTACGGCAATAAAAGATACTCCAGGATCGCCCCAGCCAAAAAATACGGGAACGGCTTTTAAATGTGCCGTACTGCTAATGGGGATAAACTCGGTTGCTCCCTGAACAAAACCTAAGACAATTGCCTGCAATAAATTTATCTCAACTGCTTCGCCAATGACTTCGGGGTTTTGGGCAATCAAGTCTGAAGAGTTAGCCAGAACTTGATCACCTAAATGATTAAAAATAACGCTAAATATAAGACCAAAGCCTAAACAATAAAATAGGCTTTTATACTTTTTGGTCTGGCTAGACATAGTATAGTAATTCCAAATCTAGAACATTTGTTAAGTCTTAAGTTTATCTGGGAATTCGACATAACCCAAGAGTTGACCGATAAAATTGGCAGATAAATTTAGATAATATGAAAATAGTGAGTACACTTAGAAATTACTAATAGTCACAGTATTAATTTATTAGACGTATGAGTTATGCAACCTCTTCCGCTAGAGCAGAAATTAATGAACTGCGTCGTTTGAAAACTCTTTTACCCCCTGAGCTGCAAAGCTGGGTAATTGTTGAAGGTTCAACCGAAGTTAACCCGCCTCTAGTTCGCAGCGAGGAAATTGGTAAAGACGAGATTGAGATTCAGATCGATTTGGCTAAATGGGATAGTCTGGCGATCGACCAGCGTAACCTCTTGTTTTGGCACGAAGTTGCGCGAGTACAAAACGACACTATCCCCAAGGAAGGATGGGAAATGGCAGCCTTGGCTATCGGTCTAGGTGGCGCTGTGGGAGAACTCTGGGTACAGGATGGGTTGCTGCTATTGCTAGCCTTATCTCTGTGCGGTATTTCTGGCTATCGACTCTGGCAAAAAAACAGTAGCGAGAAAACTATCACTGAAGCAATTGAGGCTGATGAAAAAGCGATCGCTCTAGCTACTCGCTTTGGCTACTCCTTACCCAATGCCTATAAGAGTCTCGCCAGTGCCTTAAGAAGTTTGATTGAAATGACTCCTAGCCGCCGTAAACGCAAAAAATACGAAGAAAGGTTACAGGCTCTACGCAGAAGTGCATCTAGAGATCAGGCGAGAGCGAAAGAAGGAAGAGAACCAATTGGCAGAAGAGATAATCGTCTCTGAGAGGGATTTTTTATCTATCCAAAATGAGCTGATGTGATTATTTTGTCATTTTAAATCACGGCAATTACTTATCATCAGGGGGGATTAATGTTAAATTAAATTAACAAAAATCAACCGATACTCATCTTTTTGAGTATTTGGGTATGTTGATGTTATGTTTCCCAGAACTGCTAAAGATCGTTTAATTCAGTTTTCTGGTTCTGAGTAAGTAATTTTTCTGGCTCATAAAAGTCTGCTTTTACTACTTAGAGTACAGTTTGATTTTGCCGATAACTAAAATTAAGAATTAATGATTGACGAGACACCAGAAATCTTGTTTCCTCTCTCTTCTATTGAGAAAAGCCCAGTAGTAGAGATTCCCGAACGCCTCACAGTTTTAGAAGCACTGGTCTTCAAGCAAACTGTGGGCAAACTGCTGCAACAGGAGATTCCTCATCATCAAATACTTCTTGATTTTAGTAAAACCAGATTTATTGACAGCAGTGGTATTGGGGCATTGGTCGCTAACTTTAAATCAGCTCAAGCCAGCAACATCGAATTAATTTTAGAATCGGTACAGCCTCCCGTGATGGCAACCCTAGCCATGACTGGGCTGTCTGATGTTTTAAGCATCAAATCTTCAGAGAGATGGTCTCCCAAAGAATCTCCAGAAACTCATCCTTCTGTCAGATCGATAATCAAGCGTCTGATTGATGTGGTGGGGGCGATTGTCGGCTTAATCATTACGGGGGTGATCTTTATCCCCATTGCGATCGCCATTAAAACCAGCAGCAAAGGTCAAATTCTATTTCATCAGACACGCTGCGGCTGGATGGGTCGCAAATTTCAGATTTGGAAATTTCGCTCAATGTATGCCAACGCCGAGGCAATGAAAAAGCAGATCGAGAACCAGGCTAGCGGCGCATTTTTTAAAAACGACAACGATCCGCGCATTACCCCCATTGGTAATTTTCTGCGTCGCACCAGCTTAGATGAGTTTCCCCAATTTTGGAACGTGCTAAAGGGAGACATGAGCCTCGTGGGAACACGTCCTCCAACACCAGAAGAAGTTGAAACCTATCAAATACCTGAATGGCAAAGGCTCAACGTTAAGCCAGGTATGACGGGAGAATGGCAGGTGCATGGTCGTTCCCAAGTAAGAAACTTTGAGGATGTAATTAAGCTCGATCTAAGATACCAGCGTAACTGGAGTTTGGGTTACGACATCAAGCTGATTATTAAAACTGTGATGATTATTTTCAGTAAGAATAACGGTGCGGTGTAGTCAATAATCAGTCCTATCCTAAAGGATATGCGGAGCGGTTTGCTTTAGCATTCCCTTCGGTCAAGGATGCACTCAATGCAATATCCGAAGGTGTATCCTTTAGGACAAGTGCAAGCCGCTGTGCATATAATTAGTAATCAGTGATTAACCTTTCAAGCCAGAAGTTGCTTAGAATGCATAATATTGAGCGTAGAAAATAGACAATTTTAATGACTCAGCAGCAGCCCGCAATTACCGTGGCGATAGTCGGCGACGTTCATAACCAGTGGTCGGCAACAGACAATTTAGCACTAGAACATCTCAATGTAGATTTGGCTCTATTTGTCGGCGATTTCGGCAACGAGGCGGTAGAAGTAGTGCGCCAGATCGCTTCTGTATCTATTCCCAAAGCTGTGATCATGGGCAATCACGACGCTTGGTATAGTGCCTCATCTTGGGGTAGGCAAAAAGCACCTTATAACCATGATCAAGAAGATCGGGTACAGCAGCAGCTAGATTTGTTAAGCGAAACCCATGTTGGCTTTAGCAAGTTAGATTTTCCCCAGCTAGATTTAGCCGTAGTTGGTAGTCGTCCATTTAGCTGGGGTGGAGCGACCTGGCGTAATAGTGAATTTTATCGCGATCGCTATAACATTAAGAATTTTGCTGAATCAACAGCTCAAATTGTTAATTCCGCTCAGGCTGCTGCCTACGATAACCTAATTTTTATTGCTCATAATGGTCCTACAGGTTTGGGCAACAGCACTGAATCAATCTGTGGTCGAGACTGGAAAGAAGAAGGGGGAGACTATGGCGATCCAGATTTGACCGAGGCGATCTCTCAAGTCAAGAAATCGGGTAAATCTATACCCCTAGTAACTTTTGGTCACATGCACCATGAGCTAAAAATTCCTCGCGGTAAACGCCGTAAAATTGTCGAAGTGAGGCACGAGACGGTATATCTTAACGCGGCCTGCGTACCCCGTGTGATTGAATCAACGGCAGGGGCAAAACGCAGTTTCTCTCTGGCAACGCTACAGGATGGTGTCGTTCAAACCATATCTTTGGTTTGGCTTGATGATAATTTTGCTGTCGAATCAGAAGAGATTCTCTATCAGAAATAATCTAGGGTTGAGGTCGATCCATAATCTCAACCCGATAGTTGTTTCAATGAGCAAAATAAGGCTCTAGCTCAAATGGCGATCGCTTATTATCGCGCGGCAGTAGTGCTTAGGTCCGCTGTTGTTCGTCGTTCTGACTCTAGCTGCTTACTAGTTCGCTTACAGTTAACAATGCCAAAGATTAGCCAGAAAATTAATAGTCCTGCGGTTCCAATCAAGACAGGTATTGAACCAAAGCGAACTAATAATGCTGGTGCGGCAGCGGTAAATAAACCACCCCCCACAATGGGTTCAAAAAATAGCTGCTTGTAGGCAAAGCTTTCAAACGCTCCAGTACGGTTTTCTGGATCGACCATCCGAATTAACAAGATGCCCGTAGCCGTT
>JBCBWB010000200.1:0-8426 GCA_039817275.1 Cyanobacteria bacterium J06648_1
AGAGTATCTGTCTCTCTATCTTCTAAAGATTCTTTGGTCTCTTGGGCAGCTACGTCACTGGCTGTAAATCCGAGTAATAAACAGCAGGGAAGCAAAACTAAACTAGATAATTTCATATAGGCAAATGCCGTTATTTAAAACACACCACAATTCTCTTAACCCAGGCACAATCATACTGTAGAGAGGGAAAAAAATGATTTAACCAGAAAGAATAAAAGAAGGCAGGAGGCAGAGGACAGAGAATAAAAGAACTATTTTGTGGTTTGAGCGATCGCCTGCTCAATCATCCCCTCCGTAACTAATTGATGCGAGACAATACCTCTAGGTCTTGTTGATCAAGATTTGCGGGAATACCGTTACGAATCAATTCTGAAAAGTTCTCGTTGGGAACCATCATACACAAGGCATACAAACGTTCTGAGCCTGTGTTTTTGAGATAGTGAGTGCCTGTTTTGGGCATAAGGATACTGTCCCCACCAGATAAAGCTGTTTCTTTGCCGTCGCAGACAGCGACTCCTTCTCCTTTGAGGATAAAAAACATTTCTACCGCGAGATTATGGCGATGGGGCGGCGTGGCACTACCGACCTCAAATATTTCGACACAGACAGTTAGGGAATTCTGGGCATGACTGGGGTCGAAGACGATCGCCAAACGGTTATTATCTTCAGGACTAATACGATAGGCTTGATAATCTTTGAGAGTCTTAATTACAGGGATCATACATCGTTCGTTCATCTTGCTATTGTCCCCTAGTAGCTCAAATATTAGTTACTAATATTGTATGTTTGGCAAATAAGAATAGATGGCTAAACTTCCAGATTTATTTATCTTCTCTGGTGCGATCGCCAATACTGTCTGGTAAATCAGCTCATCTCCATTAGCTGAGATCAATCAAGAACAGCATCAAAGTTTCTGTAAACTGGGTCACTCTGTCCTGGCTTAGATATGTGTTAGGAATAGTTGCATCCACGACACTAAAGTTTGAGATTCTAGATTTATGTTATTTAGACAGCTTTTTGATCGCCAGAGCAGTACCTACACCTACCTGATTGCCGATTCTCAGACGAAAGCCGCGATCTTGGTCGATCCAGTTTTAGAACAGGTAAATCGCGATCGCCAGCTCTTGCAAGAATTGGGCTTGACTCTCAAATTTTGTCTAGAAACTCATATTCATGCCGATCATATTACAGGTACGGGTCAACTCCGAAAATTGACTGGCTGCCAAGGCATCGTACCAATTAATGCCCAGGCTAGCTGTGCCGATCGCCAGGTCGCAGATGGAGAGGTTCTAATCCTCGGTGAGATCAAGATTAAAGCCATTGAAACTTTGGGACATACCGATAGCCATATGGCTTATCTTGTCAACGAACAGCGAGTCTTGACAGGTGATGCTCTATTTATTCGTGGCTGTGGCAGAACTGACTTTCAGGGTGGCGATCCAGACGCGCTTTATCGTGCGGTGACGCAAAAATTGTTTACCCTTGCCGATGCAACTCTGGTTTATCCCGCTCATGATTATCATGGGCAGACCGTTTCCACTATTGCCGAAGAAAAACAGTTTAATCCCCGATTTGTCGGTCGCGATCGCACCAGTTTTGTGCAGTTTATGAATAGTCTGAATCTGCCTAACCCCAAGAAAATGATGGAGGCGGTTCCCGCCAATCGTGGCTGTGGTAAGGTGATGGCGCTAAAGTAAATTCGTGGCGAGCAACAGACCAATCTTGTTTAAAGCTAGCTCTGGTCAAAGCGACCACGATCTGGCGATAGGAGAGCAGTTCCTCGACGATAAATTGAGCAACGGGTAGAAACATCTGATAAATATGTATAAGCTGATAGCTGGTACTAAAAATAACAGCGATCGCCATGACCAACCTCAGCGTCAATCTTAATAAAGTTGCCCTCATTAGAAACACCCGTAATATTGGTATTCCCAGCATTACCAAAATGGCACAAATTTGTATTGATGCTGGCGCTAAGGGCATTACAGTCCATCCTCGCCCCGATCAGCGGCATATTCGCCCAGGGGATGTTTACGATTTATTAGATGTGGTAACTTCTGTCGAATTCAACATCGAGGGAAATCCATTGGAGATCTCCTTTATGGAAATCGTGCGTCAGGTAAAGCCAACCCAATGTACTTTGGTTCCTGATGCCCCCGATACTTTTACCTCCGATAGCGGCTGGGATCTGACTAAAGATCAAGCACGTTTGCTGCCAATTATTGAGGAGTTGCACAGCTTAGGTAGCCGAGTCAGCCTATTTATGGATGCGGATGTCGAACAAATTAGTCTGGTTCCTGATACTGGTGCCGAGAGAATTGAACTCTATACCGAACCCTACGCCACCGCTTATCGAGAGCAGAAAGATCTTGCTGCGGTCTGGCAACAGTTTGCTGATGCGGCTCAAAAGGCACAGTCGCTAGGTTTGGGAGTCAATGCAGGACACGACCTCAACCTGGATAATCTTGGCAAATTTTGTACCATTCCTGGCATTCTCGAAGTATCTATTGGTCATGCCTTGACCGCTGAAGCGTTGGAAATGGGTTTTACAAATACGGTCAAGGAATATCTAAAAATCTTAGCTAAATCAGCATAGATCTACGCCTACCGCACTTGCTAATAAAGCGATCGCCAGCTAATTTAGAACTGTTTGAATTAGAACCAGTCATCTCATTTGCAGAAAGGCTGATCGGGGATACGGAAGATAAAACCGTAACCTATAAATCTGGAGTTCCAGATAACGCCTACGGCTAGGCAAAATTTGCAGATAGCAAAGGCTTTGCTGCATCAATAAAGCCCTGTTTATTTATTAGCTGCTGGAAGCATTGTCTGGTGTTGGCAACTCCATTAAGGTCGAGGGGTAAATTACTAGGAGTTTGTTCCAGATAATCTATAATTTGCCCCGCAAACTTGTCTGGCTGCAAATCTTCAGGTTGAATCATTTTCACCCGTCCTAAACTATCTAACTTTCGCAGACGGGTTTCTTGTTCTTTATCGTTATTCCCCTGAAAAGCCATCATCATTGCCTTAACGCCCGTGCTTAAAATATTCATGGTGGTGTTATAGCCGCCCATACCAATTGATAGATCTGCCTGCTGCATATAGTCCAACAAACTAGTGGTGTAGCGATCGCAGATTATATTATCTTGCTTCTTGGTCATATCTTGCAGTTTTTGTAACACTGGTTCAGGGCAAAAAGGACCCGTAAACAGATGGATCTGATGGGGGATCTGACCTTTTAAAATTGGCGCGGTATTCGCTACACATTCTAATAAATCGTGTCCAAACCTTCCGCCACCGACAGTAACTAAGATTGCTGGCTTATCCAAAGTTATGGTGGTTTTTTTGGGGAGGGGTTGTACGATATACCCTGTATACTGTACGGGACAGTTGAGGTCGTTAATTCGTGAAAAGCTAAGATCGAGTTTAACAAAGTTAGGGTCGCCATGAATTAATAGCAGATCGAAATACTGGTTGATCAGCTTACAAACTTTCTGTTCGTGACGCTCTTGGTTTTGTTTCGTGACCACAATATCTCGCACGCTAGAGACAATTTTTGTCCCCATGGATTTGGCTTTTTCTACTAAAGGGATCAATTCAAAAGAAAAGCGTCTTCTACCAAAGGGATATAGTTCGATAATTAGAATATCTGGCTCAAAGCGATCGCAAGTCTCTAAGAGAAGATTCCTTCTTTGCGCTTCAACTTCTGCCATTGTCAAGCGATCGTCTACAGGACTTAGTTCCTTAAACTCGCGATCGGTCTGTACCGCAGGAATATTAATTACTTCTATCTCAGTTGGAAATTGAAACTCATCGATAACTTTTCCACCATTAATAAAGCAAATTTGAAAATCGGGAATTAGTCCTTTGACAATCTCAACACTGCGGATTAGATGACCCATGCCCAGGATATGTTGGCAATAAAACATTATTTTTTGCATAGTATTCGGTTATTAGTTATTAATTATTAGTTGTTAATCAAGCAGATTTTAAGACTGCTGCCTGCTCAGGACTAAATTCAAAGGACTTAAATAACAGCATCGCTAAATAGTCTCTGGCTCTTGATAGTCCATCAAAATCTAGCTGAAAAAGATCGTTAGACTTGTTCAGTTTTTTTAAGTGATTAAATAAGGTTTCAATTAATAAATCAGGATTTAGTTCTTCGGGATGTATCATCTCGATTAAACCTGCCTGTTGCAAACTTTGGGCGCGAATTAACTGCTCTCTGCCTGGTTTGATACGAGGAACGGCGACCGCCTTTTTTCTATGCTGCAACACCTCAGTAATTGTGTTGTAGCCACACATGGAAATAACTACATCGGCTGTGTTGATATAGCTCATCATGTCGTTAGTAAACTCTAATACTGTAACTCCAGAACATTTAGCAGCTTGTTGATGTACTTGCTGTTGTTGTGGGATGGGCATTTCCGTACCACAAAATATGAGGCTATAAACTTTGCTGCTATTAAACAAATCACTTTGCCGCTTTAAACCTTCTAGATAATTACTAATTAAGTAATAACCATCTTCTCCACCACCAGGAGTTACTAAAACTAGCTTTTCATCATCGCTGATGCCCAATTCCTGACGAACAGTAAATTTGCTTTTTAAGCCAGATTCCTTGCGAATATAGCCACAGTAACGAACTTTATCGGCAATTGGGGAGCTAGCCGAAGACATCGCCTGACTAAACTGGTACTCACGACAAAGATCAAATATTTCAGGCATGCCGACGACTAAAAGGCGATCGTAAATCGATTCTACCTGGCGGTAATAATCTTCTCTTTGCCATTCGACAATAGTTTTTTCGGGAGTGTCTAAGATATCCCGCAGCAGTAAGACAAATTTGGTAGCTGGTAGATTGCTTTGGAGATAGTTAATTGCTAAATTCAATTCTCCCTTAATTCCTGACGGTTTTTTATCGACCAAAACCAAGTCTGGTCGGTAATTTCTGGCTGCTGCCAAGATTAATTCTGAGCGCAAATTTAAAGTAGATTCAATATCTGTATTGAGGTATTTCACCGCTATCTTTCCCGATCGCCCTCGATTAAGGCAGGGGAGTTTGATATAGTCCAGCCCTATCGGTAAACGAAAGCTCTGCAACATAGGTGAGCCAGACAGTAGGAGAATAGAAAGATTGGGAACGGATGTCAGCAAATATTGACAGATTGCTATCATTCTACGGATGTTACCCAAACCAAAAGCATCATGAGAATAAACCATGATTTTTTTATACTTGCCTGTAGCGAGGGATAAAGAATTAATTCGAGCCATGATAATTATGCTCTGAATAGAGATGTAGGAGTAGTGAGAATAGAGGAGATGGAGGAGATACGGAATAGGTAGGGAATAGTTTTTGGTTTCTCTAAATACCTCGTTACTCCAAATTACTTTACTACTTCAATACTTTGACAATCATCAATGAATCGACTGTGAAACTTTGATGAGAAAAATTTCACTTGAAAATCTCAAAATTACGACGATAGCTCAATGGCTCAACGGCGATCGCAAGTTAAGCAAATCTCAAATATTGAGTGAGGCGCAAATGGAACTTTTACCAGCAGGAGCCCATCTACAAAATTTAAATATATAAATATAAATTGATTTCAAGTAATCTGAAAATTCGCTTTTCTCTTTTAAGCTTTTTAAAATGGGCAATGGCTTTTGTTATTTCTAGTATTTTTTTTGAGTTTATTTTTGTATGGCAAATTTATTTTCTACTAAATGGCAGCAACTAAAGTCAAACTTATCCATAATAACTAGTATTGGTTTATTGAAAGAGGCTCGAACGCGAATTATGTTGATGTATGCCCTACTAATGCTCTTTATGGCAGTTACAGCTATTCCTGTAATCCAAAATCGTGTATATCAAAGGGTGAGAAGTAGAGTCTTGATAGATCTTGAAGAGGATTTAGAAGAATTTGAAAATGAATTTATTGAGTCTTTATTAGATTATAAGTTCAAGTCTAATGCCCAAAAAGTGACCAGTAATATTATTGCTGAACAAAGAGTTTATCAAGTAATAGACGAAATTTTTGATACTATTGTTACTGAAGATGATAATTTTTTGGTTGCTATAGTTGACAAGCAATTTTATAAATCCAGCTCAAATCTTTTAATCGAAGAATTAACACCTGGTTCGCTCTATATAGAGAAATGGCAAAATATAGAAGAAGAGGAATCTGGAGAAATAAAGCTAGATAATCCTAGTACGGGTAATATTATTTATGATGCAGAGCCGATCAAAACTACCGAGCAGACTTTGGGGGTTATTGTTGCGGTTCATACTACCGCTGGCGAACAGCAAGAAGCAGTTGAATCCTTAGATGTAATTATTGAAACCTTAATTGCTATTATAGCGATCTCCTTAGCTTTAGCTTGGCTGACAACGGGAAAAATTCTCGCCCCCTTAAGAAAGCTAACCAATACAGCTAAAGTTATTAATGAAGCAAATTTAAATCGACGGTTCGATGCTAGAGGTGATGGAGAACTGGCTGAACTTGCCAAAACTTTTAATGGGATGATGGGTCGTATAGAAAGTGCTTTTATAACTCAGCGTAATTTCATTAATGATGCGGGACACGAACTGAGAACTCCCATCACCATTATTCGCGGACATCTAGAACTATTAGAAATAATCAATGCTGATTCTTTAGCAAGACAGGAAACCATCAGCTTAGTACTTGATGAATTAGATCGCATGAATCGTTTGGTAAATGATTTAATTTTACTGGCTAGAGCAGAACGTCATGACTTTTTACAGATTGAAACTATCGAGCTGACTTCTTTTGTCGCCGAACTGTTTAACAAGCTACAAAGATTGGGAGAACGGAACTGGCACCTAGACAATCAAATCTTATCGGGTACCATGATGGGCGATCGCCAAAGAATTACCCAGGCAATTATCAATCTAGCCAACAACGCCGTACAGCATACCATCGTCGATAGTTTAATTGTATTTGGCGCCAAATTCGAGGGTAGTAATGTTGAATTTTGGCTACGAGATACAGGAAATGGCATTGCCGCTAGCGAACAAGAACGAATCTTTGATCGCTTTGCTAGGGTGAAAAACAGCCGTCGCCGCTCCGAAGGTTCTGGCTTGGGTTTATCTATTGTCAAAGCAGTAGTGGAAGCTCACGGAGGAGCGATTAACCTCCAGAGCAAGCTAGGCATTGGCTCGACCTTCACCCTAATTTTCCGCCAAGAATTTAATGAGCAACAAGATCCATAACAGCCATTAGAAATTACTTCTCCCTACCTCCTACCTCTTATGAAACAAATACTAATCGTCGAAGACGAAGCTAGAATCGCCGCTTTTACTGCTAAAGGACTAAAGGCAAAAGGATACGGCACAACTATCGCTGAAGATGCCGCTACCGCTTTGGCAATGCCGTTTAACTATCAATTCGATTTAGCACTGCTAGATCTAGGCTTACCAGGTCAAGATGGTCTAGAGGTTTTAGAAGCCTGGCGCGGACAAGGAATCAATTTTCCTGTGATTATCCTAACTGCCAGAGATGACGTGATGGATAAGGTAGCAGGCTTAAAAGGTGGTGCGGACGATTACATGACCAAACCCTTTAGCTTTGCCGAACTATTAGCTCGCATTGAGGTTAGATTGAAAAGCAACCACCGTAGCGAGGCAAGTCGCGACGAGATGCAGATTTTACGGGGAAACATGATCCTCGATTTACGTACCCGCAAAGTTCAGCTAAGCGATCGCCAGATAGAACTTCCCGCCCGTGAGTTTACGATGATAGAGGTGTTTTTTCGCCATCCAGGGCAAGTAATGACCAGACAACAACTATTAGATTTGGTTTGGGGTTACGATTACGATCCTGGTTCAAACATCGTCGATGTCTACGTGGGCTATCTACGCAAAAAGCTGGGCAGTCAATGTATTGAAACCGTTCGCGGCATGGGTTATCGTCTTAAAATATAAGAAAATTCGGCGTTGGTAGATGGGCTTATCAACAGTTGCGATCGCTGTTCTTGATAACTTTGTAATTGATCGCGATGGGCAAAATGCCCTAGTTGGTGTCCCAAAACTATCATTAGCTCATTTTCTGATTTGATGAGAAAGCTGGCGCCGAAGGCTAAATTAGTTCGGCGGGAACCGCAGGCATTAAGATTCTAAAAGTTGTCCCCTTATTCGGTTTACTGGAAACAGAAATACTGCCGCCGCTACGCTGAATTGATTGCTTGACCAAAGTTAACCCTAAGCCAGCGCCAGCAGCCTGAGATTCATCAGTCGGCTGTGTCCGATAAAAACCATCAAAAATACGATTGATTTCCTTGCTAGCAATACCAACTCCCGTATCTGTCACCAGGATTTCTACCTGCTGGCTCTCTTTAACTCATACGTCTAATAAATTAATACTGTGACTATTAGTAATTTCTAAGTGTACTCACTATTTTCATATTAT
>JBCBWB010000201.1:0-8420 GCA_039817275.1 Cyanobacteria bacterium J06648_1
CTCTCAAGTTCGCGCATACCCAGTCGCGAATCACATATTCCGTACCTGTGGTCAGATCCATCGCCCGTCGCGCCATCTCTGCCGTATCTCCCAGTCCGTTGTCGGCATCGGGACGCATTGGCTGAAAGGCAAATCCTAATCCTTCAATGTATGCTTGATATTCTTGGTGAGTCGCAAATACAACCTCATGTCCGCGCTGGCGTAACTCTCTGGCGATCGCTAAATGGGGATGCAAATCTCCTAAAGAACCCATCGTGGTCATAACAATACAGCTCATAATGTATCTCCTCACAAACTCTGAATCTTACTGACGAACAATAGCCGTTTTCGCCTCAAATAGGATACATTCAGTCTAGTTAAAATTGGGAACTAGGATCTGTGACATCACCAACTCGTTTATTGATAGCTGCTAGCGGTACGGGAGGACATTTGTTCCCTGCGATCGCTTTGGCGCAACAGCTACCCGACTACGAAATTGAATGGTTGGGGACGGCAAACCGCATGGAGACTAGTCTTATTCCTGATAATTATCCCCTCAATACCATTCCCGTAGAAGGATTGCAGCAGAAGTTTGGCCCCAAAACCCTGAAGATTATCGCCAACTTTTTTAGTTCTATTTGGCAGACACAGAGACTAATCAAAGAACATCAAATTGATGCGGTATTTACGACGGGAGGATACATTGCCGCCCCTGCAATCTTGGCAGCGCGAATGCAGAATATACCTGCTATCGTCCACGAGTCTAACTATATCCCTGGCAAAGTGACTAAGTTTCTCAGCCGTTGGTGTGATGCGGTAGCCGTCGGTTTTGCGGGGACGAGTCAGTATTTAGCTCAGACAGAATCGGTTTATGTCGGTACTCCAGTGCGATCGCAATTTCTCTCCCCCCAGCCTCTAGATTTGGGTATTCCCGACGATGCGGTAATGATTTTAGTCGTCGGTGGTTCTCAGGGTGCAGTGGCGGTCAATAAACTTGTGCGTGAGGCTGCACCCGCTTGGTTCGATCTGGGGGCATACGTCGTTCACTTAACAGGGAAGAACGATCCTGAAGCCGATGATCTCCAACACCCCAACTATATTGCCTTACCATTTTCTGACAATATGGCAGGACTATTACAGCGAGCAAACCTAGCCATTAGTCGTGCAGGGGCGGGTACGATTACCGAACTTGCCTTTACGGGTACGCCAGCGGTATTAATTCCCTATCCTTATGCAGCCGAAGATCATCAGACCTACAATGCCCAAGAATATAAGGATGCAGGGGCAGGAGTTGTCTATCAGCAAGCAGAACTAACGGCAGAAACACTACAGTCTCAGGTAATTGAGTGGTTGCGATCGCCAGAATTGCTAATAAATATGTCAGAGAAGGCAAAAGCTCTCGCTGTTACCGACAGTGCCGAGCGATTAGCCAGTCTGGTGCGTAGTTTGGTTAGTGGCAGCTAGTTTAGATCGACGTAAGTCAATTCACCTTTCTTCATAAATAGAGCTAAATATGATGTCGATCCAATAGTAATAGTTATATTTGCCTCATCCGCAGCAATTATAATTTTAGAATAGGTATTAATAATTTAGTCTGACAACATCAATAAAGCGATCGCCATGACAACTGTTGAACAATCTCCCGCATCCTCTAGTATGGACGTAGCGAAACAAGGTCTGCCTGTTACCATCATTACGGGTTTTCTGGGCAGCGGCAAGACTACTCTCTTGAACCATATCTTGACCAACCAAGAAGGAATCAAAACGGCAGTTTTGGTCAATGAGTTTGGTGAAATTGGGATTGATAATGAGCTGATTGTTGCTACCGATGACAATATGGTGGAGTTGAACAACGGCTGTATCTGCTGCACCATTAATGAAGATTTGGTCAATGCTGTCTATAAAATTATGGAGCGAGAGGAAAAGATTGATTACCTGGTAGTCGAAACTACTGGGTTAGCCGATCCTCTACCTGTAGCCCTGACCTTTCTGGGTACAGAATTGCGGGATATGACTCGCCTCGACTCCATTGTTACTATGGTAGACTGCGCCAACTTTAGCCTCGACCTATTCAACAGCGAAGCCGCCCTGAGTCAAATTCAGTATGGTGATGTGATCGTACTTAACAAGACCGACTTGGTAAATGAAGCTGATGTTGATGCGCTGGAGGTGCGAGTTAGAGATCTCAAAAGAGATGCGCGAATTCTGCGGACGCAAAAGTCTCAGGTATCTCTGCCATTGATTTTGAGCGTCGGTTTGTTTGAATCAGATAAATATTTTGACCAAACAGAATCGGCTGAAGCTAGTCACGATCATGGACACGATCACCACGACCACGGACACAGCCACAATGAGCATAAACACGATCACCATGACCACGGACATAATCATGATGAGCATAAACACGATCACCATGATCATGGACACGACCACCACGACCACGATCATTCCCATCATTTAGAAAACGACGGTTTTACCTCAATCTCTTTCCAGTTTGATCAACCCTTTAATATCCGTAAGTTCCAATACTTCCTCGATAACCAGCTATCAGAAAGCATTTTCCGCGCTAAGGGCATCCTTTGGTTTGACGAAAGTCCTCAACGCCATATTTTCCATCTCAGCGGCAAACGCTTTACTTTAGAAGATGAAGAGTGGCGCGGTGAAAAGAAAACTCAACTGGTGCTGATCGGGCAAAACCTAGACGAGGCAACCCTGAGAGAGCAAATCGAAAACTGTGTCTGCCTGCCAAAGAGCGATCGCGGCACTGGTTTCGGCAAGTAACAGAGATTGATCGGCAAAAACAACAGGTAGGGGTAATGGGTAAATTGTCCCTACCGCTGCCCCATAATTCAAAGAAATTTAATTTAAAGCATGGTTGCAGATCGTAAATGCGGGTAATTATTCAGCGGGTAAAATCATCTTCCGTGCTGGTTGAAGACAAAATTATTGGCGAGATCGGCAAAGGATTAAATTTACTGGTAGGTATTGCCCCTACAGATACAGCAACAGAGCTGGACTGGATGGCTCGCAAATGTCTAGATTTACGACTATTTCCCGATCGCGATAGCAACCAGCCCTGGAGTAAGTCCATCGTTGATATCCAAGGGGAAATTCTCGTAGTCAGCCAATTTACCCTCTATGGAGACTGTCGCAAGGGTCGTCGTCCGTCCTTTAGCAATTCTGCTGCTCCCGATCTTGCCCAACCCCTCTACAATCTATTTGTCGAGAAGCTAGAGCAAAGTGGCTTAAAGGTTGCCACAGGTAAGTTTGGGGCAATGATGAAGGTGGCAATTATCAACGATGGTCCCGTGACGCTGATCTTAGACCGAGATCGCCCTTAAGACTTGCTTTGCAGCATAAATATATCAGCACCCTGTCAAATGCTAAATGTTAAATGCTAAATGTTAAATGCTAAATGTTAAATGCTAAATGTTAAATGCTAAATGTTAAATGCTAAATGTTAAATAACTTCCATTAGAGCGCCAGGAGTACCCAAATGAAATCCTTGAGCATAATCTACGTTTAAATTACGAACGCTATTTAAGATACTTTCATTTTCAACAAATTCGGCAACGGTCTTTAAGCCAATGCCTTCGGCAATATGATTAATTGCTTCCACCATAACTTTTGAGGCAGGATTGATGTTTAACTCTTTGATAAAGGAACCATCTATTTTCAGATAATCTACGGGCAGATTTTTAAGATAGGTCAGAGAAGAAACCCCCTTGCCAAAGTCATCAAGGGCAAAACTACAGCCAATTTCCTTGAGGGAATGAATAAAGCTGATGATGCGATCTAGATCGGCAACGGCGATCGATTCGGTAATTTCAAAGCAAAAGAGCGAGCCAGGTAGAGAACAGTTAGTTATTTTGCGTTTAAGAAACCGTAAAAACGTCTCGTTGTTTAACGATGCCCCCGATAGATTGATTGAGAAGCGATAATTATCCCAGGTATGACGATCGCTTTTTTCTAAGGTATTAAATAAATTATTAATTACCCAGGTATCAATATCTGTCATCAGAAAATTACGCTCGGCAATATCGATAAACACGCCAGGTAAGATCACGAGATTCTCTCGATCTGTCAAGCGCAGTAGAATTTCAAAGCACTTGCGAGGATCGTTTCCTTTGAGGGACGTAATGGACTGGGCATAAAGACTAAAGAGATTGCGATCAAGTGCCTGGCGTAGACGTTTGACCCAGCGCATTTTTAACTCCTGTCGATCTTTGGAGTGAGAAATGGATTCAGGATATACTGCTACACAATCTCGACCCCGCTCTTTTGCTTGATATAGTGCCAGATCCGCAGCCTCAATTAAGAGTTGCGTATTATCTGCTTCGACGGGAATAGTCGTGGCTAGTCCCAAACTAACAGTGACTACGGAGTCAACTAGCGAGTTGTGGTGGGGAATCTGCCGCTCTTTTACCGCGTTTCTGATTGCTTCAGCCACTTGTACTGCTCCTGATTCGGGAGTGTGAGGCAAAATAACCACAAATTCTTCGCCTCCATAGCGAGCTAAAACATCTGCTGGTCGTTTAAGCGCCGAAGATATTGCCTGAGACACCTGCTGAAGACACAGATCTCCCTGCTGATGACCATGGGTATCGTTATAGATTTTAAAACAGTCTACATCGCACATGATTAAAGACAGGGGAGAAGCAATACGCTTGAGCCGGCCCCATTCACGTTTGATCTGACGCTCAAAGGAGCGACGATTATATACACGAGTTAGAGAATCTAATAATGCCAGTTGGGAAAGCTGTTGGTGCAGTAATCCTTGTTTAATAGCGATCGCCAGTTGAGTTGTGATCTCCCGCAATAGGTTAATTTCTGTTTGTTCCCAGACGCGAGTCGCATTGTGTTCGACCACCAGCCAGCCATAAAGAATATTTTGTGTCACTATCGTATCTTCCGCAGCCGCGAAGAAACCAGACGTATAGTTGGTATCTTGAATCAAGATCGGCACGATTAATTGCGCTTGGGAATCAGGCAATAAGAACGAGGAGCCAAGTTTTTCTTGATCAGAAGCAGATGTAACTGTCTCTATGTGTCCTCGAAGATAAGCTTGATAAATATCCTCATTGACACAAAGAGAACGATAGTTGATCTGCTTGGGTAGAATAATTTTTGAGCCAGTAGCAGCAGCATAAGCTTTTAAACTGGCTTTTTTACAGTTTAGGGCGACCAAACCCACAAAATTACAGTCCAAAAAGGTTCTAATTTCTTGGGTAGCAGTTTCGAGAATTACCTTGAGGTTGAGAGATTGGCGAATGCGATCGCTTATTTCAAATAGGACTCTGCGTTGAGCCGCGTCTCGTAGAGAAGCCCGATGCAAATCGTTAAGGGCAAGATGAGTGCCGATTCTGGCTAATACTTCTCGTTCTTCGATCGGTTTAGTAATATAGTCAATTGCTCCCAAATCAAAGCCGTCCACTTTATATTGGGCTGCGGAGAGGGCGGTCATAAAGATAATTGGAATATCTTTGGTCACAGGATTAGCCTTAAGCTGCTGACAGACTGCAAACCCATCTATCTTGGGCATCATTACGTCTAGCAAAATCAGATCTGGCTGCATCGTTTGGGCAGTAGCGATCGCTTTGGTCGGGTCTTGGGCAATTAAAGTTTTATAGTTAGCTTTTTTTAAATATGCAGATAAAAGCTGGAGATTATTGACTTTATCATCGACAATTAAGATTGTTTTTGATGATAAAGCTGGTAAAGATAGAACCATTAGCAGTATGTATAATGATTTGCAATATACATCCGTTCTAACTAAATAAATGGCGATCTATCAGGGGACAAACACCAATATATTTTTTTGTTAAGCGTCTATTAACTATTATTATTTAAGTATAATTATTGAAAGTTATCTCTGGGTTTATACGGAAGCTGCTGCTAGCAAAATTACCTCAAATGCCTGTCTCCATAGTATTCTTACCGTCTATACTGTTGAAGATAAACTTCAAGTAACTGTTCCAATTTTTGCTGCTGACAACTGCTCGCCATCTGACGTATCTCCTGGGCAAAAGCAAGATACTGAGAATTGTTTTGTTCTAATGATTCAATTTCGCTTAACAAACTCTCCATATCGCCAAAATTTACTAACTCCAAAAGATTCAACAACTCCTCCGCAGCGGGTGCAATTAATTGCGGTTTAGGTGTTAAATCTGGAGTCACAGTCTGCCATTCTAGCTGTAGATGAGTATCTAATAATTGTCCGAGGCGTTTTAAATCTATCGGCTTGGCCAAAAATCCATCGCACTTGATATCTGATGAATCCGCGATCAACTGAACATTAGCCGAAATCATTAAAATTAGGGTGTCTTGCAACAAAGCATCCTGTCTGATTAATTCAATCATCTCTTTACCGTCCATAATGGGCATCAGTAAATCGACCAAAATAACGTCTGGCTGAAAAGATTTGGCGATCGCCAGTCCTGCATGACCATTTTCCGCCTGCTCGACCGAGAATCCTAAAGGTTCGAGATATTCTAGCAAAAGTAGTCTATTTTCGTAATTATCATCCACCACCAAAGCTCTACAGGAATTAGCTAACTTGCGGCAAAAATTAGTTTCAGAGGACTCTAATTCTGAAATCGAGGAGAAAGATGGCGGTATTGTTTTTAGGTTCAGGTTAAACCAAAATCGACTTCCTTCCCCAACCGTGCTGACTAAATGCAGCTCGCTGTCCATCAGTTGGAGAATATTTTGGCAGATTGACAATCCTAAGCCCGTACCCTCTGAACTATCGCCGTTTGGCTCTAATTGCTCAAAGGCAGTAAAAATGGTTTGATAATCACTGGTGGCAATTCCTTTGCCTGTATCTTCTACCTGAAAGCAAATTTGGGCAGTCTCGGAGTTGGCAGTGTGTTGTATGACAATAACCGAGAAGATAATATTTCCCTGAGCAGTAAATTTAAAAGCATTACTCAATAAATTTAATAACACCTGCCGCAAACGAGTCTCGTCGGTATTAACGATCTCTGGTAAATCCGACGCTATTTGACTGACAAAATTTAGACTCTTTTCCTGAGCGCGAACCTGGAACATGGCAATGATATTGTGCAGCAATTCAATCAGGTTAAAGTCGCAGTAATTAAGCTGGAGCTTGTCCGCATTTAGCTTTGACAGCTGTAGTACATCATTAATCAGAGTTAGCAAATGTTGTCCCGATTGGTGAACCAGGTCGATAGAGCGGAGCTGCTCTGGTGTCATGTCACTATCCTGTTGCAGAATGTGGCTAAAGCCAATAATACTGTTGAGAGGGGTACGAAGTTCGTGGCTCATGTGGGCAATAAAATTATCCTTGGCTAGATTTGCCTGCTTGAGCTGATCGCGACTTTGTTCTAGGGCTAATTCAGTCTGTTTGCGATCGCCAATATCTTCAATCACCGCAATAAAGTAATCGGCTTCTCCCTGGCTGTCTCTAATTAGGGAAACCGTAAGATTAATCCAGACTAATGAGCCATCTCGTCGGATATAACGTTTCTCCATTGAGTAGCTCTGAATTTCGTCTGCCAATAGTTGACCAAAGTACTGTAAATCTAACTCTAGGTCGTCGGCATAAGTAATTTCCTGAAAGGTTTTACTCAGTAGAATTTCATTGTCATAGTCCACAATGCTGCATAAGCGTTGATTTACCTGAATAAACTTCCCATCGGGAGACACATGAGCTACGCCTACTGCTGCCTGCTCAAAAGTACTGCGAAAACGCCGCTCTTTTTGCTCAATCTCTTGCTTTGCTTGGGCTGAAGCGATTACATTACCCAAATCTCGCGCCATCAATTCGACAATGCTAATTTCTTCAGCGGAAAATCCTGTCTGTCGGGGAATAGTATCAGAGAAACTCAGCGTACCGTAGAGATTGCCGTTGACAAAAATAGGCGTACTAATAAAGGATTCGAGCTTCAGGTTGAGATACACAGGATGATTGACCATTGATTCGATCTTACCTACCTCACAAAAGGTAATGGTGGTTTTAGTTTCCACAACTTCGGCACAGTAGGTATCCTGGCAGGGAGTTTCGTAACCAATCTCTAATCCCAAGGATGAATTAACGGCGACAATTTTGTAAACACAGTCATTTATCTCACTCACAATCCCCGTTCCTAGATTAAGCATCTGACATCCCGTTTGCAGATAATCATTAAATAAATTCTGCTGCTGCTGGTAATTCGAGGTTGCCAGACGATGAAGTAGCTGGAGGCGTTTGCCAAATTGAGCTAAAGATTTGGTTCGTTCTGCTACTCGCTGCTCTAGTTTTTGGTTAGTAGTCTCCAATTCCTCGACTAATGTCTGAAGATCCTCTTGAGTCTGCTGAAGCTCCTGTTCCAGTTCGAGCAACCGTTAGGATGTGACGTTACCAGCTTCAAACTGTTCGGGTTTAATAATTTCTGGCGCAGCGATAGTTGACTCAAACTCAATCTTAACCAAGAAAAAAT
>JBCBWB010000202.1:0-8418 GCA_039817275.1 Cyanobacteria bacterium J06648_1
ATATCTTCAAATCGAAGTTCATAAAGCCTTTTATTTCGTTGAATAGCAGGAAAATTTATTAGTACAAACGCTCACCTTAACAGGGGTAGAGGTAAGAGATAATCAGCTTGATTTTTTTGACTCATGCTTGAGTATGCTTTTGCCAAATACTAAGATCTTCAGGACGATCCACATCTGCCAGGGTGGTTAGGTAGTGTGTCTTAAGTTCTAGCTGTTCGGCAATTACTCTGGTTTGACTCAATACTTGTTCTGTTCCCCAGTTAATACCCTCAAAAAGCTCGGCAACAAGATGATTTAAGCCGATCAGATAATAGCCACCATCTTCGGCGACACCCAAGACAAGATCCCGCTTTTTTAAAGCCTCGAAAGCCTGAGTTAAGATCTGGCGATCAATATCTGGACAGTCAATACCAATAATTACTACCCGCTGACTGCTAGCCAAAGCACCTGCAAAAGCCGATCGCATTTTCTCGCCCAAATCCCCTTCAACTTGCGCTACGTATGTCATGTCTTTTCCTAACCACTGCTGCATTAACTCTGAATTTCCCCCTGCGAAATGTACCTCAGTCTTTACCTGACGGGAGGTAGATAGAGCGATCGCCGTTTTTAGAGTATGCTCTGTCATAGCTCGCTGCAACTCCGCCGCCCCCACCGCACCCAAGGCAGGAATCATCCTCGTTTTCGTCTTTCCAGGTTCGGGATAGCGGCTAAATATAATCAGGGTTTCAGACATTAATCAGTAATCAGTCCTAAAGAATGAGCTTCGCAAATAATCAGTAATCCTCCTTCGAGGACGTAGTCAGTAATCATTTCTCCCACTGGCTATAGGGATGCCTAACTAAATAAGAATTAAAGTATTTCTTATCGCTTACTTCTCGTTCGATCCAGTCTGGCAGATCTACCTGCTGTGCCTCATTTTCTAATTCTACTTCGGCAATAATTAACCCTTTGTTTTCACCCAAAAATTCATCTACTTCCCAGGTTAAATTATCAATTTCAATCTTATATCTATATTTATCAATTAGCGGCTTGATACAGAGATTCTCTAACATCTCCTGGGCATCTGAAGCGGGGATAGGATACTCAAATTCAGCGCGGGTATGCCCGACAACTTTGCTCTTGATGGTTATGTAGCCCTGTTTCCCCACAATTCGCAGTCGAACCGTCGTGCCGTTACTAGTCGGGATATATCCTTGGCAATATCTTGCGCCTAAATCGGGATTCTTACTTTGCAGCAGCTCTTTTTGCGATCGCCAGATGGATTCTTTGACCAGATATTTACGTTCTATTTCGGTTCCCATAGCGCGATCGTTGCCCAATCTTGGGCGAAATGGCGATTAGTTATTAAGACTAAAAATATCACATCTGAATTACCGTATTAAAATACTACATGCAACCAAAAGTCTAATTAATAACTTATTGAGGTAGATAGGGTGAAAAAAGTTGAAGCTGTGATTCATTCTCATAAACTAGACGACGTTAAATCTAGCTTGATTTCAGCAGGAGTAATTGGCATGTCGATTTCTGAGGTTAAAGCCTTTGGACATAAAAAAGGCATGACGACTCGCTACCGAGGTACAGAATACAAAGTTGATTTCACGACTAAGATTAGAATCGAGGCGATCATCGAGGATGAGATGGCAGATCTAGTTGTGCAGCAAATATCTTTAGCTGCTCGCACGGGAGAAATTGGCGACGGTAAAATTTTTGTTTCAGATGTTGATGAAACTATCAGAATTAGAACTGAAGAAACTGGGATAAGTGCAATTTAATCTCGAAGTAATCATAGCTTAAATATTCAATAAAATAGTTTTAACTTACGGCTCGTAATCTAGCACCTGTACCTTTAAAAATGTGGGTGTGACGGTTATCAAAGCTATTATTGTTGCTACGCTTTTATTACTAGTCGGAGATTTTCTCTCAACTTTCTTCTACCACGTTCCCGAACATGTTTTCGGCAAGTTTCATACCCTAGTTCATCATGGTAAAAATCGGAGTTTTATTCATTATGCGGTTTTGAGCCGCAATCCTTTAGTAATTATTGATGGTTTTCTGGGGGCTTTGCCATACTTTATTTTTGTACCTTTTACCTGGCATGTTTCTCCTATCGGTACTATTGCAGCCTTAGTACTAGGAGAACTTCATGTAATTTGGCGGCACGTTTCCGTCCTTAATTGGCACACTCCCAAAGCGATCGCTTTTGGTTGTCGGCTACTCTTTATCACCACACCAGAAAGACATCATCAACATCATCAAAATGTTCAGCTAGCCTATGGTGATATTTTTACTTTTTATCATCAACCTGCGATCGCCTGGATGAGATTTTTGCTGAGTATAAAAAGAAATTTTAATAGCAGGTTTGCCCACAGTAATAATGCTAGCTATCCTCTGCCCAAGCCCTACGAGACTGGAGTAAAAAATATATCTCAACCTTAATATCCAAACCTTAACCACTCCGTCACGTGCTGTTTACTTTAACTTCTTAAACTAATCGTTAACATGGTTAATGCAGAACAATTCTATTGAATTATGCTACTGAGTCAGAAAATAAATTCCAGCTTAGAAAGAAGAGAGAAAGAGCTAACTTTACAGCAGTATCAAAGAGGGGATGAGATTTCGATTCTGGATTCGGGAGTTTGGCAAGTTTATCGCGGAGTCGTGCAGTTGAGCCGAGTTCAGCAAGATGGGACAGAAACAATCTCAGGTTGGGTAACGGCAAATGGCGTTTTCGGCAATCTTGCCGATAGCTCAGATCTTTACCGCGCTGTCGCTCTGGGGGATGTATATGCCAAACGTTATTCAGCTCAGGATATTGTCAGACATCCAGCTTTGGCGAGGCAATTTTTGGCTCAATTTAGCGATCGCCTAATCAAGTCTCAACAGCTATTAGCGATTGTTGCCATTAGCCGAGTCGAAGACCGCTTAAGAAGTCTCTTGCGGTTACTCAAGCAGGAGATGGGACAGTCCGTTGAGGACGGTGCGCGTTTGCAGGTTAGATTTACTCATCAACATCTAGCCGATTCGATTCATACAACCAGAGTAACTATCACGAGAATACTCGGAGACTTTCAGGCGCAGGATTTATTATATTTTGATCGCGATCGCCATTTAGTGATTAAGGACATCTAGAGCGATCTCTGCTGAAACCAAATATCTTCTCGAAGAGCATGTATTCAACATTTTGAGTATATGTTCTTTATTTTTGCCGACTACGATGAATCAGAAAACGCCAGCCTTAAGGCTAGTTATAGTTAATAATATTCTTAGTCTAGGTTTGTACGATAAAGTTTTGGTATGTTTGAGCAACAAACTGATTTATTAGCTCGGAGTAAAGCTTTTTTAATTTCCCAGCCTTGGTTGAGCTATCTATTCGCTGCCAGCCTAATTCTGATTCTCGGTTTAGGGTGGAACTGCAACCAGGCGATCGCTCTTTTACGGCAGCATCATGAAAGCCCTACTGTACTGCGCTATCATGCCCAAGATTCTTTAAAAGACCGTGAGGGCAATACCTGGCAGGTGTTATTGTTTCCCGATAATAGTCAAAGTAGTGAGACAGTTTATTATCTTCGACTGGTGGGATTTCCTGGGGTAAATTCTTTTAGACATCCTCAACCTCTAGAAATTATTACCTCGAAAGGTAATGTTTTTGACGCTACAGATGCCTACGCAGAATCTGCTCCTGCACCTAACGTTGGTCAATTTGATCTGACACCTATTCTGAGCTATATCCAAGCAAAGCAAAGCTTAAAATTATCGGTTCCGTTGCAGAAAGAGCAACAGTTGACCCTCAAAATCCCCTCAGAAGTACTCACGGAGTGGCAGGTATTAGCTCAGGAAATAGAAAGAAGATAACAATCAACAAATTATCAATTCTCATAAGCAAAAAACTACCTAAATGCCAAACGTGAGTGGGTAAACTCTACTAGCTTTCAAAATTTGCTGTTATTTTAGAGTGACGAGCGGGAATTCTAGGAATAGTATTCTAGCGCTAGTCGTGAAAATGGCAATTTAATCCAATGAATGCAGAAGAGTTAGTACAGCTCTACCAACAGGGCAATAGAGATTTTAGTCGTGCTAATCTCAGTCAAATTCAGATTTTACAGGTTGAACTAGTAGATATAGACTTCAGCCGCACTGAACTAGACTGGGCAAATTTTAGTGGTACTAACCTGAGTCAAGGCAATTTTAGCCGAGCAAATTTAAGCAATGCGCGATTAATCAAAACAAATATGGCAGAAGCTAACCTCAATAGTGCTGATTTGAGGGGAGCAGACTTAAGCTGGGCAAATCTAGAAAAAGCTTCGCTATCGAGGGTAGATTTGTGCGAGGCAAATCTAAGTCAATCATTTTTTCGTGATGCGAATTTAGCTGATGCAGATCTAAGTGGGGCAAATTTAAGCAGGGCTAACCTGAGCGGGGCAAATTTAAGCCGAGCTAACTTGAGCGGGGCAGATTTAACTGGGGTTGATTTGAGCGGGGCAGACTTTACCCGTGCCGATCTAAGTGAGGCTAACTTTACCAATGGAGATCTTAGCTACGCCAGCTTTAATCGTGCCGACATGAGTGGCTGTAATTTGCGTCAGTCAAATTTAGAATCGGCATCCCTACAGGGCGCAAATTTACGCTCGGCAAATTTGCGCAGTGCGGTACTAGCAGGCGCTATTTTAAAAGATACAGACCGCGGCAACAGTAGCTTGGCAACTATATCTCAATTAAGTTTGTCCAACCTTCAGCAGAAAAGTAAAATTGATTTACGCTCGGCTAATTTAACTGGAGCTAATTTACAAAACGCTAACCTACAGAATGCTAATTTTAGATTTGCTCTGTTGTTTAAAGCTAATCTAGAAAAGGTTAATCTGGAAAATGCCAGTCTAGTCGATGTCTATCTTCGAGGCGCTAATCTCAGGGGTGCTAGTTTGAAAAGCAGTATTTTGAGCGGCGTTAGCTGGAAGGGAACAGTAATGCCAGACGGTACAATTCACCCTTGATTCATTGAGCATTTAGCATTCAACATTTAGCATTTAACAAGACAGCAGACATTCTACAATTAGAGTCCTAAGATAGTTTTGGCGATCGAGAAGTAAATTAGGACACCCAAAACATCAACAGCGGTAGTAATAAACGGAGCCGACATCAGAGCTGGATCTAAGCCCAAAGAACGAAACATAAAGGGCAAAGCCGAGCCAGCGACAGAAGCCAGAAGGGCGATCGCTACTAAACTAATGCCCACCGATATAGCCACCGCTAAACTGCCCTGAAGTAGATATGCCCAGAGGGTTGCTACACTACCCAAAATCAATCCCAAGAGAATGCCTGCGGTAGCTTCCCGAAAGATAACTTTTCCTGCCCCCATGTTGGCGATCTCATCGGTATTCAAACCCCTGATTACTACAGTTGAAGACTGTGCGCCCACGTTGCCCCCTGTACCAGTTAAGAGAGGAATAAAAGCCGCCAAGATTACTACCTGCTGTAGTAGAGCCTCTTGGGAGCGAATAATTGCTCCTGTAACGGTATTTGTTAGCAGCAGGACAAACAGCCAAACGACGCGACGACGAGCAACAGTTAGTAAGTTAGTCTGAAAATAATTATCTTTATCAGACTGTACTCCTCCCAAAGCATAAATATCTTCTGTTGCTTCCTGCTCGATAATATCGATAATATCGTCTACCGTAACTACTCCAACTAAACGTTCTTCACTGTCTACTACTGGTACAGCAACGATATCGTAACGTTGAATCGTGCGGGCAACCTCTTCTCGGTCAGTATCAGTATGTACAAAGACGACATCGCGGGTCATAATCTCTGTCAGAGTCGTATCTGGAGCCGCAATTACCAAATCTCTCAGGGAGACAATTCCCGTTAAGCGACGAGAATTATCGGTAACGTAGAGATAATAAACAACTTCCGAAGCATTAGCCAGATTTCTGATCCGCTCTAGGGTTTGACTAACGGTCAGATTTTCTTTGAGAGAAATATACTCAGGGGTCATGATCCGCCCTGCGGTTTCCTCTCCATAGCCTAATAAAATAGCCGTAGCCTGACGCTCTTTGGGACTTAGTTGAGATACCAAACGTCGCACCACTTTAGCAGGTAGTTCATCAAACATGCGGGCGCGGTCATCAGGAGACATTTGATCAACAACATCCAATACTTCCTGTCGCTTAAATTCTTGAATTAAAGCCTGTTGAACATCGCTATTTAGATACTCATATACCTCGATCGCTTCTGCCTTAGAAAGCAAGCGAAAAGCAATTAACTGAGTAGCTTGAGGTAGACCTTCAATTGCCTCAGCAATATCGACTGGCTGAACGGGAATTAAGAGCGACTTTGCTCCCTGGAGATTGCCGCTTTCTAAAAGTAATTCTAGCTGCGAGCGAACTAATTGCCTTAATTCATTGTGTTTAGCGCTGTTAGGTATCATACATCACATCCGTTAGTGAAAATTTATTACTGCTCGATTGATGTTGGTTATCAGCCGATAAAAATACTTCTTATTCAGCAATTAGCTATCAAATTTAATCCACCTGTTATTTTTTAAGATTATTTTCCGTCTTTTAATGAATCCTTTCAATTCGACTGTGTTAATGTACTAGAAAATAGAGATTTTAATTCGGCAGGTACGTTTGTTTCAATTTGTCATAACCTCTGGGCTATCTTATAGATTGACAATCAATTAACGAGCTTTCTTCCGAAATATCGATCTCGAAATTATTTCGCAAATCAGGAGACAATCTATGTCAATCTATGTCGGCAATCTCAACTATGAGGTTACTAAAGAAGATCTTACGACTGTTTTTGAAGAATATGGTACTGTATCGAGAGTTTCTCTTCCTACCGACCGTGAAACTGGTCGCCCCAGAGGATTCGGTTTTGTAGAGATGAGCAGTGAAGACGAAGAAACCAAGGCGATCGAAAATCTCGATGGTGCAGAATGGATGGGTAGAGAGCTAAGAGTAAATAAAGCCAGACCGCGTGAAAATAACCGCAGCGGTGGCGGTAATCGCAGTTTTGAAGGTTCATCTCGCAACTACTAGAAATTTAATCAATTCCATCTGATATTTAGAACCGTCAGGTTAATAATTAGCTAAGCAATTATTGATTTACAATCATAGCAGCCTCTCCTTTGTTGATGTCTCCAGCGAGATAGTGATCGAGTGAGAGGTTATTTTATGGACTAAAGGCGACGATTACTCAAAACTTGGGCTTGTTCGACCCATTGTTTTACCTGTGTTACGGGTGGAATCAAATCTTGGCGGCGCACCGTGGCTACCTGTAGGCGAGATACCTGACGATGCAGTCGCTGGAAAGGAGTCTGAGCCAGCTGAGCCACCGATATAATACCTGCATGTAACAGTAATCCGCAGTACTGAGTGCCAACGCTGGGAATACGCGCCAAGTCTGCTAAGGCGATCCATTTGCTCAAATGTTTTTGATGGAGCTTGAGTCTACTTGCCAGGTCTACCTTTGCAGCTTGAGTCTTGGTTCGCTGCAATAATTCTTGAGTATTTTCTATTCCCTGAGCATTTAATAAATTGCGATCGCTTGCCCCTAAACCAGGCAAAAATTCTATCGAACAATATTGTGATTTCACAATTATTTGGCAATTTTCTAGTTTTGATTGGTCAGCTATTATATGGCAATTAGGCGAACTTTGAGTTTCTCAAAGAGGTTAGGTATTTATTCCTTGATTGCTAACTGGGTTCCAGCCCAAAGTCTAAACCGATTCACTTCAAAGATCAAATACCGCTAGGATAAAAACGGCGCACAGTGCAGATTAATCATGATAAGCATCAAACCCTGGCAGATAGTAGTTCTCGTATTGCCGATCGCCGCAATTATAATTTTTTTGTTAGTGGCGGCAGGCTCACAAATTCATGATTGGGGCATCAACTGGATTTGGGGGGTCGTGGTGCTGGTTTTTGCTCTGTGGCGCTGGCTGTTGGTGAGGTGGACAAAATCGCCGATAGCGCAGATAGCAGAAACTATCGAGTCAGTTAATGAGGAGCTTTCGGCAGATGCTGAGCTGGATGTGGCTGCCGACAAACAACAGCAGATTGTCACTGCTTTAGAACAGGTAATTGCTAAAACTAAAACAGATGAACCAGTCTGGTCAGATTGGCAGACTTTCTGGCAACGATGTTTAGAATTAGTGGGCGCGATCGCCCACACCTATAATCCAGAGGTCAAGCGTCCCCTGCTCAATATTTATATTCCCCAGGCTTATGGTCTAATTCGCGGTACTGTAGACGATACGGATCGGGCAATGCAAAAGCTCTCTCCCGTACTCAATCGGGTGTCGATCGGGCAGGTAGTCGAAGCATTTGAGGTCTATCGTCAGCTAGAGCCATCGGCACGAA
Source organism: Cyanobacteria bacterium J06648_1 (assembly GCA_039817275.1). GTDB lineage: Bacteria > Cyanobacteriota > Cyanobacteriia > Cyanobacteriales > Xenococcaceae > Waterburya. The sequence continues at coordinate 8,358 of JBCBWB010000202.1, forward strand.
AATTGGGCAAGGTATTCAACTGGTCGCAATGGCTCCTGAATCCAGCTGCTGCGGTGGCAAA
>JBCBWB010000203.1:0-8369 GCA_039817275.1 Cyanobacteria bacterium J06648_1
GACTTTGCGCCCAAGTACGATAGTCGGCAGTTAGTTCAAGTAGGCTATATCTCACTAGGGAACCGTGGGCCGTTGCATAAATACGAGCAGGTTTGGCGGCTAATTTATCCAAACTTGCCATAATTTGGCGGGCATGGGGAGCCATCAGACAGTCAAAATAGTAGCGACGATCTTCTAAATCTACCGTCCAGCCTTCATCAAAAACGCGATCGCCACAGACGTGACAGCCAAAGATTTTGTCGGTGTATAATACTGCGGTTTTGGGGTCGTAGGTGCAGAGATGATCGGGATAGCGGGGATTCGGCGTAGTCACAAATTCTAATTTGTGTCCTTGACCCAGATCAAGTGTCTCTTCTCCCTTAATAATCTGAAGTTTAAGCTCCGTCTCTGGCAAAATTTTACGCAGAGATATTGCCCCTGGATTGGAACACACGATTGTCACCTGAGGGGCAATCTCTAACAAATCTTTTAAAGTTTTAGCCCGATTGGGATTAACATGACCCAACACTACATAGTCAATCTGCTGCGGCTCGATTCTCGATTGGAGCGCATCGAGAAAAATGCTGGTAAACGATTCTCCTGGCGGATCAAACAAAGCTACCTGATCGGCCTCAATCAAGTAAGAGTTGGCGGTAGTTCCCTTTTGCAGTGCGTATTCAATTTCAAATTTGAGTCGCTCCCAAGTGCGCGATCGCATTACGCGAGTGTTGGCAGCTACGGGAAATACCTGAACATCCTTGGCTTGATTAGCAGGGGACATGAATTTTTGTGTATCTTGGCTTTACTATCCTTAATCTTAGTTGATGGAGTGAGACAGATACAATTTTTCGTCCCCCAAGCATGACCTCCCTGACTTTTTAAGTTCGCAATATAATGCACTTGGTTCTAGGTCGCAGAATTAAGCCTTCGTCCTCAAATTGATTTAAGGTCTTGGTAACTGTGATCCGAGTGGTGCTAATCGCATTCGCCAATTCTTGGTGAGTCAGCTTAAAATCGATTAGTCTTCCTTGAGCGATCGCTTTGCCAAACTTATCGGCTAGCCACTCTAGCAGTAGCCATAGCCGCCGAGCAATTTTCGTATTACGGACAATATAAGATAGATGCTGCGTCTGTTGAGCATGGTGCAATAAATTGCAGGAAAAGGTTTGCCACTGCGGGCGGGGAACAGCGATCGCCTCTACTCCGCCAATGCATTCCAGGGTGTAGGGCAGCACGTTGGATAGAGAATCGCCAACCAAATCATCTATACCCCAAAAACCCAAAGTTACTAAAGAACCATCTTCTGTAACCGTATAACTTTTGACGACTCCGCTGACAATTAACCACAAATGGTCTTTTTTGGCAGGCAGCTTGGCACCAGAATTAAAAAACAGACTATCGGACTCGGATGTAATTATAGACATGAGATTTCGTAGCAATACAGTTTCGTGTGACTCTTACTACATAGTACTTCTATAGTTTTATGCGTTTTGTAACAAAAGTTTACAAAAAAAACTGCATCCACCTAGATAGATGCAGTTAGCATTAATAAACGAATGAGAATCTGAGCCGAAAAAGTCTTATATTTGCCCTAACTAAAACCTTTGGGCAGTTCGGGCGATGTTAGCGGCAGGAGAGAAAGATAGTTATTGCTAGATTCATCTAGACGCTGTTGAACAATTACAGGCAAAGCTTCACGGGTTCTGGCAGCGACCTCCGTAGTTTTTAGATCGTAGGTATTTGTTGCCAGTTTGGGATATAGACCGATAGCAATGATCGGTAACAGTAGGCAGGTGGCGATGAATATTTCGCGGGGTTGAGCATCGAGCTGAAAACCATCCAGTTTTAGTTGCGGATTATCTGCTCCATAAAATACTTGACGCAGCATTGATAACAGATAGATTGGCGTTAAGATCAAACCTACCGCAGTCAAGAAAATAACTCCTACTTTGAATGTTTGACCGTAGACATCACTAGTAGCGATACCCAAAAATACTGTCAGTTCGCTAACAAAGCCGCTCATGCCTGGTAAGGCGAGAGAAGCCATCGAACCAGCGGTAAACAGAGCAAAAGTCTTGGGCATGAATTTTGCCATGCCACCCATCTCGTCCATCATCAAGGTATGGGTGCGTTCATAAGTAGCTCCCGAAAGGAAGAATAAAGCCGCGGCAATCAGACCATGGGAGAGCATTTGTAGCATTGCGCCGTTCAAACCCAAGTCGGTAAAGGAAGCAATACCTAGCAGTACAAACCCCATGTGGGAAATTGAAGAGGAAGCCAAGCGACGCTTAAGATTGGTTTGTCCAAAGGCAGTGAAAGCACCATAAACAATATTGATTACACCCAAAATTATTAGCAAAGGTGCAAACTTGATGTGGGCAGCAGGCAATATTTCTAAGTTAAAGCGAATTAGAGCATATCCACCCATTTTTAGCAGTACTCCTGCCAAGATCATCGAGATGGGGGCAGATGCTTGACTGTGGGCGTCAGGAAGCCAGGTATGTAGAGGAAAGATCGGTAATTTGACTCCAAAAGCAATCAGGAATCCCGTATACGCCAGTAAGCCCAAAGTTAGCGGATAATCCTTCATCCCCAACTCGGTTAGGTTGAAGGTAAAGTTATTACCATAAAAAGCTAAGGCTAAACCAGAAACGAGAATAAATATAGAAGCCAGAGCCGTATACAAAATAAATTTAGTGGCGGCATAAAGGCGTTTTTCGCCACCCCAGATAGAAATTAAGAGATAGACGGGGACTAATTCTATTTCCCACATCAGGAAAAAGAGCATCAAGTCTTGAGCCGCAAACACGCCAATTTGGGCGCTATACAAAACCAGAACCAGAAAGTAATAAAGCCTGGGCTTGTGTTCAACTTGCCAAGAAGCCAAGATCGCTAAAGTCGTAATCAGTCCCGACAGTAAAATTAGCGGCATCGATAGACCGTCTACACCGACAGACCAATTAATACCTAGCTGGGGAATCCAAGAGTAAGTTTCCTGAAGCTGCATTCCTGCACTATCGAGGCTGTAGTGTTCCCAAAAACCATAAACCATCAAGGTCAAGTTGGCTAGGGCGGCATACAGGGAGTACCATCGGACTGTTTTACCGTCTTTATCGGGGACAAAAGGGATGGCAGCGGCGGCAATTAGGGGAAGGGCGATCATCGCTGTCAACCAGGGGATCTGAATACTTTCCATAGTTTCTTTAGGCATTCATACTCATTCGTTCACTATTAATTGTATTAAGTTTTGTTAAAAATTGCCAGTAATCCAGATCACAGGGCAAAAAACATGCGTTCAAACAGGCACTGTTAAAAGGCTAAGACATACGTTCGAGCAAAAGTTAAAGTCTTGTGTTTTACTGGGATGCGTTGATTTACAGCTAAACACATGACTCGCATCAGTTGGATAATTATCGGGCTAGCCTATATTTTGGGTTTATTGTCAACTAGTCTTCTTACCGATGCGGCTTCTGGTTTGGCTTTGAAACAAATAGCTGTCCTGGCAGGAATAAATATTGGTCTAGCTATAGTTGGCGCGATCGCTCTGAGAAAAATACAGGCTCGTATTTGGATTGTGGCGGCAGTAGTTGCTTTGCTAGCGGCAGTCTATTTTCAGGTAAGAATTCCCCAGCCTCAAGATAACGATATCAGCTATCAGACTACTCAAAGCGATCGCCCTTTAGTAGAGGTGACGGGAAAAGTACTGACTGAACCGAGATTAAATAGCAGTCAGCGCCTTAAGTTTTGGCTTCAGGCAACAAGCATGAACAATGGCGAATCAGTTTCGGGCAAGGTGTATGCTACTTTGCCCTTGTTACAGGGAACGGGAATTTATCCAGGGCAAGAACTAGATTTAACAGGATTCCTTTATCTACCCCAGTCTGCCAATAATCCTCGTGCCTTCGATTTCAAGCAGTATTTAGCTCGTCAGGGAATCTTTGCAGGAATTCAGGGGACAGAAGCCAGTTTCCAATCCAAACCGCAATCCTGGGGATGGAGTCAGCTGCGGCAGCGTATTGTGCGGAGTCATTTACAGGGTTTGGGTAGTCCTGTCGGGCAACTGGTAAGTTCAATGGTTTTGGGACGTAAAGCCGTGGATCTACCCTTTGAAATTCGCGATCGCTTTATCGCAGCGGGACTAGCTCACGTCTTGGCGGCATCAGGCTTTCATGTATCGTTGCTGCTGGGAATTGTGCTGAAGTTAACTACTCGCATCGCGGCAAAACCGAGGTTCACGATTGGGATGGGTACGTTGATGATCTATTTGGGATTAACAGGAATTCAGGCTTCTGTACTGCGTGCCTGTTTGATGGGATTTGCAGTATTACTTGCCCTAACGCTGGAAACAAAAGTTAGACCATTAGGATCTCTCCTGTTAGCCGCAGCGGCAATCTTGCTGTTCAATCCGTTGCTAATTGATGATCTGGGCTTTCGCCTCAGTTTTTTAGCGACTTTTGGCTTGATCGCGACTCTGCCAAAATTGCAGCAGCAGCTAGACTGGCTACCCACTACCATCGCTACCATCGTTGCCATTCCTTTAGCAGCATCGGTTTGGGTCTTACCGTTACTCTGCTATGAGTTTAATACCCTGGCTACCTACAGTATCCTGACCAATATTCTCTGCACCCCACTAATTACTATAGTGAGTTTGGGGGGAATGATCAGCGGCATCATCGCTCTGATTCTACCTCCTTTGGGTAGTGCGATCTCCTCTCTGCTATTTTATCCTGCAACCTGGTTGATAGAAATTACCAAATTCTTTACTAGCTTACCAGGAAGTACTTGGGCAGTAGGACAAATTCCGCTGGGAATAGTATTAGCAATCTATGGATTGTTTATCCTAGTCTGGCTTAACCAGTGGTGGCAAAAACGCTGGTGGTTAGGTCTTGTGCTGCCCGTAATCTTAATAGTGACGATAACTATCCACAATGGATTTCAAGTTCAAGTAACTGTTTTGGGGACTCGGCAAGCGCCTGTAATTGTGCTGCAAGATCGCGGTCAGGCAATCTTAATCAATAGCGGTAAAAACAAACAGGCTAAATATAGAGTTTTACCCTTCCTGGCGCAACAGGGAATCAATCGGCTGGACTACGGACTGGCATACGATCGCTCTAATAATTCTGCCGCAGAATGGTCAACCATAATTGAGCGTGTGGGAGTGGGCAAGATCTTTACTTCAGAGTCAGACAAAGTACCTCTAACTAAAAAAACTTATACAGGGACACTGCCCAAAATTACGACCAAATCCCTGGATATAACTATGGATCGCGACTTAAATCTATTCAATATTGCGATCTCCGACTATCACTGGCTGATTCTCAACCCCGCAGACAATACTACTCAGGAAGACTTAGCGGCAAAGATAGAAAATTACATTCAGCAAGAAAATTTAGCAGGGCAACATCTAACTATGGTATTCTCCCAAACCATTGCCCCAATTTGGCTAGAGCTATTGCAGCCTGAGCTGGCGATCGCACCTAACAGTAAAATTACTCCTGCTATAAAACAAATACTGCGAGAAAAACAAATTGAATTTCACGACCCCGTCACCGAGGGAGTGATACGCTGGACTCCCCAGCAAGGATTGAGACATACGGAGCAAGTCTTAAATTAAACCAACAAGATCGTAAATACTCGCCATTTTGCGCCAAACCTCAGTAAAATAACTATGTGCCTTGATGCGACCAATTGGAGAGGTGGCAGAGTGGTTGAATGCGGTAGTCTCGAAAACTATTTTAAGGTCAAACTTAACGGGGGTTCGAATCCCCCCCTCTCCGTATTTAGATTTAATAATTAATTAAACCCGACAAAGTTAGAGAGCGTGCATGGTTTTCCTTGATCGGAAATTAGGCTGATAATCAGGATAAAAAAGCTGCATCATTCTTTTGGTATACTCAACCAAGTTTTCCTTCTCGGCAAAATGCTTCTGGTACGGACAGTCAAAGAAATCATTTAAAATGCCGCACAGTATCGAAGCAATAAAGGCATCGGCACCGCAGGGAGCATTGCCGCCAAAAAATTGGCGATCGCTTAATAAACGAGCCAGCATGTCGCTACCCTGTTCTACGAGCTGAATCTTTTCTGCTAGGGTATGACGACCTAAACCTTGCAACCATAAAGTTTGTTTGACATCTTTGATCACTTTTTTACTGACAAACCCACGCAGCAGCCGAGGAACCCGCTCAAAATAGACTTTAGGACCTTTCTCAAAATTATCTTGATTGAGCCATCGTTGACTCAAAAGCAAGAAGTAGAGATTGTCCTCACAGTACTTTTCTGCCATAAATGCACTTGGTAAAGCAGCAGGATCTGCTTGAGAGTCGAAATCTAGCTTATATTCTTGCTCTAAATAAAATCTAATCAAGCTTGAATCGGCAATAGTTTTACCATCATCGACAATATAGGGGAATTTACCTTTTGGCGCTTTAGTAACGTCTCCTGCTGTATCTTTCTCGTAAGGCAATTTTGCCATCTTGAGGAGGATCTCAGTTTTCATTACGTAAGGACTAGGATCGGGAAGGTTAAAACTCGAACCAAAAGCGTAAAGTGTAATCATAGTTGTAAGGCTGAAACTAATTAGATCTCAAAAATTTCGCCTCAAGTTTAACTGTTTTTTATTTTTTCCTCCTTCATCTTTAATAATTAATAATGATTTTGGGCTTGATAGTGTTGCAATATACATTTTATTAATGGTGAAATTAATTGCTTTAAATTAGATAAATTATTAATCAAATACTATCCTTTATTGTGGCTTTTACCTTGCGTTGCTTTACTCCAATAGAAAGCCAGATTAACTTTAGTCATGTCGAGTTGCTTAGTAAATTTTACTTGTCTCAAATAAAAAGATGTTTGCGACTTTAGCCCTAAAGATTTTAACTGTTGATAATTTCCATCATTTAACTGGACATATTTGTTACTTTTAGTTCTCAAATAGTTTTCTCTGAGAGAATTAACTAATTCTCAGTTTATAAAAGTCTAATTAGAAAGATCCTGAATTGTATGTAATCTTGATCGCTCTATATTTACCACTTCAATCTCAAGCCTGCTGAATAATTATTTAAATCAAGATTTTTCCAAGATTAAATAATTGCGATCGCTGACTATAGCTTGCCAGTCTGGTTCGATAATGATGGTGCTAATCGCTTCGACAATAATTGCCGCACCTTGTATATGATCTTGTGGTTGAAGATCTGCACGACGATATACCTGCGCATCATGCCAACTATTCGAGGCAAATATACGAACTGTCTCAATCGCCGTTGGAGACTTATCTAAACTCCGAGTTCGAGTTACAATCTCTTCTGTTGGTGTGTCCATCTGCTGTATCAACTCCACAGAAACGGACTCCACTATTAAGTCTTTGTCAGGCTGGATAAAACCGTAGCGAGTTTGGTGTTCTCTGGCGAAGTCTTCTAACATAAGCTTGATATCGGCATTGAAGTCAATAGTCAAAGTGGAATTGCTGCCGACGTATTTAAGATTGACTTTTTTAATTACCTTGGTGCCTTCTGTAACTTCTGTCCCAATTAAAGAATCAAATACAGTATTGAGATCGGGCATTATTTCAGGAATTAAAACCTCTTCTACTGACTTGACTTTGGTACTTCTGATATCTGCCAAGCCAATACCATAGGCAGACAGCACCCCCGCATAAGGATGAATCAGGATCTTGCTAATACCTAAGTTATCAGCCACGAGACAGGCGACCTGCGCCCCTGCCCCGCCAAAACAGCTCAGTATATATTCAGTTACGTCGTAACCCCGTTGCAGACTAATTTTTTTAATCGCGTTTGCCATATTGGCTACAGCGATCGCTATAAAGCCAGCCGCAACCTGTTCTGGTGTAGTATTGTTACCTGTAGAGTGGTTGATTTCTGTGGTTAGCTGTTGAAACTTTTGCCGAACAACCTCTCGATCTAAAGGTAAGTTAGCATCCCGTCCAAAAACCGCAGGGAAGTATTGAGGCTGGATCTTGCCCAACATCACATTGGCATCGGTAACGGTTAACTCTCCCCCGCCACGATAGCAGGCGGGACCAGGGTTAGAACCCCCAGATTCGGGTCCTACACGATAACTCATGCCGTCAAAACTGAGGATCGATCCCCCGCCAGCGGCAATAGTATGAATTGCTAAAACAGGAACCCGCATTCGCGCCCCTGCAATCTCCGAATCAAACTCTCGTTCGTATTCTCCTGCGTAGTGTGCTACATCAGTACTCGTGCCGCCCATATCAAAGGTGACAAGGCGGCTAAAACCAGCTCTTTTGCTAGTTTGTACCGCGCCCACAATACCCCCCGCAGGACCACTAAGAATACTGTCTTTACCCTGAAAGCGATCAGCTTCGACTAAGCCGCCATCGGATTTCATAAACATTAGCTGAGTATCAGGGA
>JBCBWB010000204.1:0-8194 GCA_039817275.1 Cyanobacteria bacterium J06648_1
GAGCTAAGTTACCGTAATTTCTAGTCGGACTTAATTAAATCTATTTTAGTTTACGTGAAACCAATTTATCTTCTCTGTTTAATTTATAATGCTAATCCTAATCAATTTTTTTTACTGATGGTAAAAAGCTATCCTTAAATAAAAAGAAGTTGTTTTTCTCGGTTACTTAATTATATTTTAACAATTTTCATGTTTTGGTAATCGGCTATCGGGGAACCATGAGTATAGTAAGGATAGCGCAGAGTCGAGAGAGAAAACACTAAACCTTGATTGGAGTTAGCTGGAAGTACGCCAAGTCGAAATACGAAATGGTTTAATAAGCACAATTTATTTGATTAATTACCAACTAGAATCAGCAGTCAAAACCTTTTTTATCAAATGCTCGGAACATATCATCATTTAGAAGTATCATCTAGTCGTAATGTCATTAAAAAGCATCGAGAAACTGTTAATTAAGCTTGAGCAGGAGCTGCAGACAAATTTAGCCAAAATTAGTCAGACAGAAATGACGTTGGGGAAGATAGAAATATGTAATATACATAACAATATAGTGGAGCAGCTCAACCGAGAACTTTCCAGGGAGCAAAGCTATCAGCATTCGCTAGAAGTTTTGATCAAGGATTTGCCACTGTCGGTCGCTATTTTAGACCGAGAAATGAACTATATCGCTACAAGCGATCGCTGGATCAAAGATTATAAACTTGAAACAAAAAGTTTGGCGGGTCAAAATCATTTTGACGTTCTGCCCGAAACACCCGCTCGCTGGATCGAAAGCTATCAAAATTGCCTAGCGGGTAATGTTGAGCAATTAAAACAAGAAGAGGATTTTCTAGTCCGCAACAATGGCAGCATGGACTGGCTTCGCTGGCAGTTACGTCCCTGGCATAACCGCCAGGGCGAGCTAGGAGGTTTATTGATCTTTTCCGAGGTGATCACCGAGCAGAAACTGCTCCAGCAAAAAATAAGGTCTACAGAAGGACAGATGCGAGCCGTATTTGCGGGCATGAATGAGCTGGTTTTCACTGTCGAACTCGACAGTGATTCTATTTTAATCCTGCCAACAAAATTCTTTGAAGTTTATGATGATGCAGTTGTCGAGCAGATTATTATCCAGACACAAAATCAGCTATTTGACGTTGCCGAAAATAGAGCCTGTCAGAGTTTAATTCGCCGTGTGTTGCGCTCTCAAAAAGCGATCGCCTTTGAATATAGTCTCCAGCTTGATGATTCCTTAATTTGGTTTAGCGTTAATGTTTCTCCCATCTCCAATTCTGCCGTTATTTGGATTGCTAGAGATGTAACTAATCGCAAGGAAACCGAGCAGGATGTTCTTTATATCGAAAAAGAGCTGGCGCAGATCACGCTACAGTCGATTGGCGATGGCGTAATCACCACCAATGCCGCTGGTAAAGTCCAATATCTTAATCCGATTGCCGAGCAGCTAACTGGCTGGTCGGCAAAAAATGCCGTCGGTCAACCACTGGCTGAAGTTTTTTGTCTGCTCGATGGAGTAACCAAAAAGGCGATCGCCAATCCCATCGAACGAGTTTCCCGTAGCCACAAGGTTTGCCAACTGGCAGAACGCAATTCTCTATTGGCTAGCAATGGAGTAAGTTATGAAATAGAAGGACTAGCATCGCCCTTGGTAAATCGGCACCAGAAATTGATCGGTACAGTATTGGTATTCCGTGACGTTACCTCTGCCCGCGAAATGTCGCGTCACTTATCTTGGCAAGCAACCCATGACCCCCTAACCCAGCTTTATAATCGACGCAAGTTTGAAGAATATGTCGCTGAAGCAATCAACAAAGCTCATGTTGAGCGATCGCATCACGCTCTTTGCTATTTAGATTTGGATCGCTTCAAAATAGTTAACGATACTTGTGGACATGGGGTAGGAGACAAACTACTGCGACAGGTAACTGCCTTACTCAAAAAAAGAATTCGCCACACTGATATCTTTGCTCGCCTGGGAGGAGACGAATTTGGCATCTTATTTCAACATTGTCCGATTAATGTGGCTCAAGATTGTGCCAATCAGCTCAGAAAAATGGTCGAAGACTTTCGTTTTGTCTGGAACGATAAAGTATTTAGAATTAGTCTTAGCGTCGGTTTGGTCGCGATCAAATCTACCACCGAAGATGTAAATAGCTTGTTGAGTTCTGCTGATGCCGCCTGCTATGTAGCCAAGCAGCAGGGAGGCAACTTTGTTCATCTTTGTGATGAGCAGGATCTGTTTATTGCCAGACAAAAGGGTGAAAGACAGTGGGTAGAAAGGATAAATCGTGCTTTAGAGGCAAATCATTTTCGTCTCTACGCTCAGAAAATTGTTCCCATTGAAGCAAATTCGACGTTCGCTCTCAACCAGACAGATCATCATGAAATACTGCTACGGCTTTGGGATGAATCGGGTAACGTGACTTTACCAGGGGCATTTTTACCTGCGGCAGAACGGTATGGCTTAATGCCAGAGATAGATCGCTGGGTAATCAGTACTTTTTTAGCTGGCTATGAAATCTACTGCCAGTCATTGAGTGAGGTCGAACTAAATTCTGCCGCGGGACTGTATACGATCAATCTTTCAGGTGCCAGTATCAATAATCAAGAGTTTGGCAACTTTTTGCGCGAACAGTTTAATCGCTATGTAATTCCGACTCACACTATCTGTTTTGAAATTACGGAAACAGTAGCAATTACTAATTTAGAAAATGCCAATATTTTAATTACTCAACTCAAGGATTTGGGCTGCTCAATTGCCCTAGATGACTTTGGCAGCGGCATGAGTTCCCTCACCTACCTCAAAAATCTACCAATTGATTATCTAAAGATAGACGGTAGTTTCGTCACCAATATTGCTCAAGATAAGGTAGATTACGCCACCGTGGAATGTTTTAATCACATCAGTCAGATCATGAGCATCAAAACCATCGCTGAATTTGTCGAAAACAAAGCTATTTTGCAACATCTCCAGAAAATCGGGATTAACTACGCTCAAGGATATGGCATCGAACGTCCAAAACCGCTAATCTGGAGTTGCTAGCCGAAAAGAACACCGCAAGTAAATTCATTTTGCAGTTCGGTAACGCTCATTACTCTATCCGTCTGGAAAGCTCTACAATCAAAAACAGACAATAAAGAACTTTTAAATCATGCTACGCAAAATTGTAATTCTATTTATGTCACTGTCGTTGTGCTGGACTACCGTTGGTTGCGCGGGTTCATCCACCTCAATGCAAACTGAACCGTCACTTAATAATAATGCTAATGTCGCTGCACCCACTACTATTAGCAACGGAAAATATCCCGTACAGCAAGCTACTTACGATGACGTTAGTGGTGAATATAGCTTAATGCTTTTAAATACACCTCCTGGTACTCCTCCCGTGCTGCAAACTGATCAGCTACAGATGGCGCGGATTGAGGAAGAGGAAGCCGCCCAGGGCGAAAAAACCTATCTTGAGGTAGAGAATAATCAGCCTGTAATGTACCTCACCGAAGATTTCAAAATTGAGTACGTTCACAACATCACCGAAACCAGAGAAGATCCTCAAACTGGTCAACCTCAAACCGTCATCGTGAGGAGAGAATCTAGCTTCTGGACTCCCTTTGCAGGAGCGATCGCAGGTCAAATGATTGCCAATACGCTATTTAGACCCCATTATTACGTTCCGCCAATGTATACAGGAGGCGTAATGACGGGATACGGTGGTTATGGACGTAGCTATTCTCAAGCAGTTAATCGTTACCAAGACCGCTATAGTGCTCCCCCCGCAGCGGTTAAGAATCGCCGCACTCTCAGAACCACTGGCTCAATTCGTAATACGGCTAGCAACAAAGCCCGTAAAACTTTAGGTAACAAGACTCGTGCTACAGGTTCGGGTGTCGGTTCCAGCACCCTCCGCAGTTCGGGTAAAAACAGATCCAAGCAGCTCAAACGACCCAGTAGTTTTGGCAGCAGCGGCGTCAGACGACCAAGCCGTAGTTTTGGCGGTGGCAGACGTAGAAGATAGTTTCAGTTATTAGTCTACAGTCAAGCGATCGCTTTTATAATTGGGGCGATCGCTTTTAGTCTTGGAAAACACAGTTTTTTATGATGAAGAGAATTCTATCTTTAGCTTTAATCGTTGGTTCCTCTGGATATCTAGCCAATTCAATCATCCATAACGCTGAAGCTCAAACCGTTTTAGCCGCTGTTGATACCGCCAAGGTTGTAGCCGTTGAAGCGACAGGTACAGGCAATAACTATACCTTTGCCGTTACCATTAGCAGCCCCGATACTGGTTGCGATCGCTACGCGAACTGGTGGGAAGTAGTTACTCCAGAGGGAGAGTTGCTATATCGTCGAGTTTTGCTACATTCCCATGCGGACGAACAGCCTTTCACTCGCAATGGTGGAACAGTAGCAGTTTTACCCGAACAGCCTATTATAGTTAGAGTACACATGTCCGATGGTGGCTATAGTGCGATCGCTCAACAGGGAACAGTTGCAGCAGGTTTTTCCGAGGTTCAGTTACCTACTGATTTTGCTTTATCTTTGGCAAATATTGAGCCGCTACCAACTGACTGTGCTTTTTAAATGATTTTTACTATTTATCTAACTGTAAGGCGATCTCTTTTAGTACTGTTTCAATATTATTAATTACCTGCTCGTTAGTAAAGCGAATAATATTTAATCCTTGTGCAGTGAAGATATTTTCTCGATAGCGATCATATTCTTGCTGTTGCTGATGTATCTTTCCATCAACCTCAATTATTAATCCTAAAGAATGGCAGTAAAAATCAACAATAAAGCCTTCGATTACTTGCTGGCGACGAAATTTTAAATCATTAAATCTTTTTGCTCGTAAATGTTGCCAGAGTAATGTTTCTGCTGGAGTCATTTGCTTACGGAGTTCTTGCGATCGGGCTTTTTTCTCTGGCGATACTTTTTGCCCGATTATTATGTTGCGTGGTTTCATTACCTCTCCCCCAACCCCTCTCCTGCAAGGAGAGGGGAGTAATATTAAAAGTTGGTTGATTTTCTTAAGACAATTCAAAATTGTACTACTACAATAGCATTTGATAATTTGACTATGGAGCAACAACCTTGAGTATTACGCCACGCGGAATGACAGTTACGGAAGCTTATCGTCTTTACCGTTCGGGAAAACTACTAGTCAATCGTAAATATCAGCGAAAGCTAGTATGGACATTAGAAGAAAAAGAGAAATTAATTGGAAGTATCTTAAGAGGTTATCCTATTCCTTTGTTTCTACTTGCAGAACGTCCTCATATTCACGGAAGCGGAAAATATGAAATTATTGATGGAATGCAAAGACTAAATGCTATTTTTAGCTTTCTAGAAAACTCATTTTCCTTCGAGGATAGATATTTTGACATCAATGAATATTCTTATGCTAAACAGTTGTCTGAAAAGGGCGTTTTTCAGATAGCAGACAAAAATCATCTAAACATTTCTCCACAAGAATGTTCTAATATTTTAGATTATCAGCTTGCGGTCACTATTTACACTGCAATGGAAGAGGAAGATATTACTGAAGTTTTTGGTAGGTTCAACTCAGGAGGAAAAAGATTAAGTCGTCAAGAAAAAAGACAAGCAGGCGTTGTAACTCCATTTGCAGAAGTAGTAAGAGCAATTGCAATGGAATTACGAGGAGATGTTTCACAAAAAGTACTGCCCCTTTCTGACATGCCAGAAATAAGTATTGACTTCAAGCAATCGAGCCTAGATTATAAAATAAAATCTGAGGATACATTTTGGTGCTGGCAAGGAATACTTCAACCTATGCAACTTAGGGAAAGCGAAGATGAACAAATGATAGCTGATATTGCAGCTTCAATACTTCTTGACAAGCCGCTTCCTGTTGATTCTAAAAGGTTAGACAGTCTTTACGAAAGAAGCAGTAGCCACTTCCGAGATGTCGAAAATAGCTTAGCAGTTTATACTCCCCAAAAACTCACTCAAAATATTGTTAGAACATTTTCTGTTCTTCGGGAAACAATTGAAACTTACAGTAAGGAATCAAAATGCTTGAGAAACACCGTTAATCCTCAAAGTACCAATGCTATTAGAAGCGGATTTTATACAGTTTTCATGGCTTTTTATGAGTTGATTGTCGATCGCGAGATGACACCAACCGATCCTAATAGAATTATGAATGTTTTAACAGGCTTTCAGCAAAAACTAAATTTGAGCCGTAACTACAAGACAATTGAAAATAGAGAAAATAATATTAATCAAACCAAAGGATTAATTCAAAATTACTTTGCAAGACAAGAACCTCCAGCATTAGGTGAAGGTGTCGAACTTTTATTAAACATAGAAAATTCCCTACGTCGTTCTCGTATAGAAACATCAAGGTATGAGTGTAAACAGGGACTACTAAATTTATCTGGTGACAGAAAAATAAATAAAAAATTAGTTAATCGAATTATAGAAACAATTTGTGGAATTGCTAATTTAGGATCTGATGGAGATGGATATGTTTTTATTGGGGTAGCAGATAAAGAAAGTGATGCAAATAGAATTAAGAATCTAGATCGAATAAATCCAATTGAAATCAATGGAAGATATATCGTAGGAATTGATCGAGAGGCAAAATTTACAGGTAAAAATATTGAAGATTACGTCAAAATATTAACTGATGCAATTTTAACCTCTGAATTGTCAAATCCATTGCAAACGCAAGTCATGACTAAAATCGACACAGTATTTTATAAAGGGCAACATACATTAGTTCGTATTACTGTTCCTGTTCAAACCGATGTTTCGTTTATTGGAAACAAAGCTTTCATTAGAAAAGATTCTTCTACGACTGAAGTAAGTGGTAAAGAACTAATTGCTGTTTCAAAACTGTTCGATAAATAAAATTAAATATCAAAATATTGTTATCTTGCTCCCCTCTCCTCGCAGGAGAGGGGCTGGGGGAGAGGTTAAACAGGCATCCCTAAAATATCCTCAATCTTAGGCATTTCCTCTAATGGAATCACTCGACCTTCATCGGCAAAGTTATCGATCTGGTCAAAGTTGAGATAGCGATATAGATCCCCTTCAAAGGGTGCGACTTTCTCTTTCACTACTGCCATGTATTCTTCTACGGTGGGAATTTTACCCAACAAAGCACAGACAGCAGCAAGTTCTGCCGAACCTAAGTAAACTTGTGCGCCTTTACCCATACGGTTGTTAAAGTTGCGAGTCGAGGTGGAAAAGACCGTTGCCCCATCTTCTACGCGAGCTTGATTACCCATGCAGAGGGAACAGCCAGGCATTTCGGTACGTGCGCCAGCCGCTGCAAAGATGCCATATACACCTTCTTCGCGGAGTTGTTTTTCATCCATGCGGGTGGGAGGACAGACCCAAAGTCTACCTTTGATTACTCCTTCTCCTTCGAGAATTTTCGCCGCAGCGCGATAATGTCCAATATTGGTCATGCACGAACCAATAAATACTTCATCTACCTTATCCCCCGCGCATTCTGACATCAGCTTGACATTATCAGGATCGTTGGGCGCAGCAACAATAGGTTCGGTTATTTCGTTGAGGTCGATTTCGATGGTATCGGCATATTCGGCATCCGCATCCGCAGACATCAGTTCAGGATTAGCAAGCCACTGTTCCATCTTAGCTACGCGACGCATCAGAGTACGGGAATCTTGATAGCCACGGGCAACCATATTTTTCAGCAGCGCCACATTGGAACGCAAGTATTCAGCTACGGTAGCTTCACTCAGCTTGATTGTACTGCCAGAACACGATCGCTCGGCAGTAGCGTCGGTAAGTTCAAACGCCTGTTCGACTTTGAGATCGGGTAAGCCTTCCATCTCCATCACGCGACCATTGAAGACGTTGATCTTGTTTTCTTTTGACACGGTTAGTTTGCCTTGCTGAATCGCGACCCAGGGAATGGCATTAACAATATCTCTGAGGGTGATTCCTGGCTGTAGTTCCCCCGTAAAGCGCACTAGTACTGATTCGGGCATGTCTAAAGGCATGACACCCAAAGCAGCAGCAAAAGCAACTAGACCAGAACCCGCAGGGAAGGAGATACCGAGAGGGAAACGGGTATGGGAATCGCCCCCAGTACCGACAGTATCGGGTAGCAGCATCCGATTGAGCCAGGAGTGGATAATGCCGTCTCCAGGACGGAGGGAAACTCCACCGCGAGTTGCAAAGAAGTCAGGCAGATTTTTGTGA
>JBCBWB010000205.1:0-8188 GCA_039817275.1 Cyanobacteria bacterium J06648_1
ATTGAACGCATCAGCCAACAGCGCAATCTCTACGTGGTAGAAATTATTGGACATACCGATGGTCAAGTTAATTTTGGGCATTAGCTCCTGAATTATCTCTAGACAGCGTTCACCCTTATCTGTAACTACATAGCTCATATTCATCGATTCGATAATATAGCTAGCAAATAATAAATTGTCGCACTCATCATCGACGACCAAGATCAGCGGCTGGTCTTTAACCCGTTTTTGACAAAACTTTTTATCCAACTTAGAGTACTTTTGTAGTAAATAACGGTTCTACAGCATAGAAGCACTCTCAAAGTGGCATCAAGGCACTTAATGATTAGTTGGTTCTAAAAATTCAGCTAAGTTAGTAGTTGTATCTTTGTTCTGGCGAAGAAAGTTAACTCTAAGTTATGGGGAACAAAATCGAATAGAGTCGTCAGATTGGGATTTTATAATCGGCATCTTGGCAAGCTACTTCACCAGTCCTGCACGCAAGGCTCTTACCGCTGCTTGGGTTCGGTCGTCGGCACATAATTTATTGAGAATATGACAGACATGGGTTTTTACTGTTCCCACCGTAATATACAGCTTTTTGGATATATCGGCATTGCTACAGCCTGCCACAATCAGCTCTAGTACCTCTAGTTCTCTGTCGGTGAGGGGATAAGTCTCAATTAGCTGTTGATATTCGTCCCCTATTGCCGTAATCGCCTGAGTATCATTGTCGGCGATGGGAGCCGAGGAACCTACGGTTGCCGGAGTTAGCTGAGTCGATTGAGCCTGCTTTAAAACTATGCGGGCGATCGCTGGATCGATCCAGGCATTTCCTTCGTGAGTGTTGCGTATCGCTTGAACTAGGTTGTCCATGCTCACGTCTTTGAGGCTATAGGAGTCGGCACCTGCGGCAAAAGCAGCCATGACTGAATCTTCACTATCGTGCATCGTCAGCATCAAGACTTTGGTTTTGAAGTCGGGATTTTCCACCTGATATTGCTTGAGCTTTTGGGTAACTTCAATACCGTCAATATCAGGTAAACCAATATCTACCAGGGCGACATCAGGTTGATGAGTCTTGACTTTGTTAAAGCCATCGTTACCATTAGCAGCATTATCAATAACCTCTACATCTTCATACTGCTTTAGAGCAGCGCACAAGCCAATCCGACTCAAATCGTGATCTTCAATTAAAACAATTTTGATACTACTACTCATTATTTACCAATAAAACCGTCAATTTTAACCATACTATTCGCACAATAAAACTATCCAATATTTCATTGATAATTTCATCATCCTTGAGATGTATCTCTACCTATCCACCAGCCTGGAACGACAAAGGTAAAGATTACGCCACCGCGCTGGGGTAGAGCCTATCATGGTCAGCAACGCAACATAGTGGATACTATCGGTTATGGAGTCTGCCTGCTGTTTTGGGCGTTGGTAAAATAAACCTGTAGCCAAATAGCAATGCTCATGGTCATCTAGGTCATCTAGGTCATCTAGCTTATATTTCTCAAACTTAATCTACTCTAATTTTAACTTCCCTAGAATATCGACTTTGTTAGGCTGTAGCCTTTTCTATTCTGCTAGACAGAGTAATTTAGACAGAGTGATTTAGACATATTGATTCTCCAATCCTGACCTCAACATGAAAGATCTTAATCAACAGCTAACAGAAAAAATTGCCGAACTTGAGCAGCAAAAGGCAATTATTCGCCAGCAAGAAGAATTTCTGCGGAGCATCTTCGATAATGTACGGGAAGCTATTTTTGTGCTGGATATCGAAGCTGATGGCACGTTTTGCTATCAAGGATTCAATCCCGCCGCGGTTAGCCTGACGGGAGTAGAAGATGTAATTGGTAAAACTCCCGAGCAAGCGTTTTCTTCAGAAGTAGCATCTCTGGTAGAAGAACACTATCGTCAATGTTTAGATTCTCAGACGGCGATTTCCTACGAAGAATGCCTCCCCTTTCGGGGACAAGATACCTGGTGGTTGACCACGTTAAATCCGCTTAAGGACGACCAAGGAAATGTATACCGCATAATTGGAACGAGTCTTAATATTAACGATCGCAAAATAGCCGAGACAGAATTAGACCGCGAAAAAAAATTCTTAGAGGCATTGCTAGATAATCTTGCCGACGGTATTGTTGCCTGTGACGAAGGAGGAATACTGACTCTGTTCAATCGTGCCACTAAAGAATTTCATGGACTTCCCCCTCAGCCAATACCTGCTGATGATTGGGCAGAGCATTACGATCTATACTTGCCTGACGGCGTTACGCCGATGCCCCGTGAAGTTATCCCTCTATTTCGCGCCTTACAGGGAGAATCAGTTAGAGATGTGGAAATGACGATCGTGCCGAAGCAAGGACAGGCCCGTGTCTTGCTGGCTAATGGCGATCCGATTATCGATAGTTCGGGCAAAAAGATAGGCGCGATCGCCTCGATGCGGGACATTACGAAACGGCGACAGGCAGAGCTGGAGTTGGAACAGGAAAGAGTTTTTATGAAAGCCATGCTGGACAATCTTTCCGACGGTATTGTTGCCTGTGATGCCAACGGCATCCTCGCTCTATTTAATCAGGCTAGTCAAGAATTTTTTGTTGTTCCTCAAGAACCACTACCGCCTGAACAGTGGGCAGAACACTACAATCTTTATGATGCGGCGGGAACAGCATATTTGGAACAGGCAGAAATTCCCTTGTTTCGGGCATTTGCAGGAGAATCATTTATTGATGCCGAATTGATGGCGATACCACCCACAGGTAAACCCAGAAATCTGGTAGCCAATGGTAGCCCGATTATTGATGCCAAGGGTCACAAACTCGGCGCGGTTGTTGCCGTACGAGACATTACCGAACGTAAACAGGCAGAGCTTGCTCTAGCACAGCTAAATAATGAATTGGAAGCAAGAGTCAAACGGCGTACCAATCAGCTCGAACAGGTGAATTCTCTCCTGCTGGCGACGACAGCTACCTTAGAGGAACGCAATCAGGAACTGGATCGATTTGCCTATATCACTTCTCACGATCTCAAAGCACCACTACGAGCGATCGCCAATTTATCTACCTGGATTGAAGAAGATCTCAAAGACAAACTGGATGAGGATACTCGACACAATATGAGCCTGCTGCGGAGTCGGGTGCAACGGCTGGAAAATTTAATTAATGGACTATTAGAGTATTCCCGCGTTGGCAGAAGCAACTCTGAGTCTAGTACTGTGGCGGTTGGAGAGCTAATCGCCGAAATAATTGAGATGCTAGATGTACCCGCCGACTGTCAAATTACAGTGGCACCAATGCCCACTCTCGTTACTGATGCGATCGCCCTTCAACAAGTTTTTCGCAATCTTTTGAGCAATGCGATTAAGCATGGGGATCGTGAGGGGACTCAAATTACTGTTTCGGTTAAAGAGCTAAAACAATATTATGAGTTTGCAGTCACAGACAACGGTAAAGGTATTGAGCCTCAATATCATGAGCGCATCTTTACTATTTTTCAAACTTTGACCCCACGAGATACCAAAGAAAGTACGGGAATTGGGTTGGCAATTGTTAAAAAAGCAGTGGAAAATCAGGGTGGGACTATTTGGGTTGAATCAGCAATAAATGAAGGGTGTACTTTTAGGTTTACTTGGCAAAAGGTACAAAATCTTAAATAATAGCGGTTGCTACTTTAGAGTACCTTTATTTTCTAGCTGTTCGGGATACAACTTTTAGCTGATACTAAGACAGCGGTTTAAAACTACGATAATGTTAGAGCTAATTTATAGTTAATTACATATATTAATATTGTTGATGCCTCAATAATTTAAATTCGCAAAATTATGGAAGAAAGAATTATTAATATTCTGTTGGTCGAAGATGATGAAGTAGATGTAATGAATGTTAGGCGAGCATTCAAAAAATATCGCATCACCAATCCTTTGTTTGTAGCTGGGAATGGGGTTGAAGGACTGAAAATGTTGCGTCCCCAGGCTGGTCAGCCACCTATGGTTCCCGCCAGTAGAAGATTAATTTTGCTCGACCTCAATATGCCCAAAATGAACGGTCTGGAATTTCTGGAAGAGCTGAGAAATGACAAAGATTTGAAGCGCACTCCCGTAATTGTTTTGACTACTTCGGACGAAGATAAAGATCGTATCGAAGCATATAACTTTAACGTTTCAGGTTATATTCTCAAGCCCGTTACTTTCGTTAATTTTGCCGAGGTTATGGTCGCACTCAACAAATATTGGGCATTGTGTGAAATGCCTTAGTGGATAAATCGCAAGTCTCCGCAAGCAGGATGCTGGGGATAGGTCAAACCAATCGAGATAATTGCTAATGAGTGAGGAACAGTATTCAATATTACTAGTAGACGATGATGAAGTTGATCGCCTGATGGTGCAAAGAGCTTTTAAAAAAGCCAATTTTGCCGCGCTATTGACCGAAGCTAAAGATGCTCAAGAAGCGATCGCTCAACTAACTTCGGCTACCACGATTTTCTACTCAGATCAAGTCACAGGCGAAAACCTTAGTCTGGCGGAATTGGATCTAGCTACAGGTGGTTCAACAGAAGCAGCGACAGATATTGCCAACAACCTGAACCATAATCCTAATCCTCAAAAAAGTTTTGATTTGGTCTTGCTCGATTACCGTCTACCAGATATCGACGGTTTGCATTTAATTGAGCAAATTAGGGCTTTGGAGATCGATTTACCCCTGATTGTTCTCACTGGTCAAGGAGATGAAGAAATTGCGGTCGAAATGATGAAGGCGGGGGCGGCAGACTATTTCTCGAAGGGAAAAATCGAATCATACAATTTGACTAAGGCGATCGATAGCGCAATTCGAGTCCACAGAGCCGAAAAAGCAGTGGAATCTGCCAATCAAAGACTGCGAGCTAGTAACGAACTGCTGGTAGAAAAAAATCAAGAGTTAGAAAAACAGCAGCAGCAAATAAAACTGCAAAATATTAGACTACAAAAATCCTACAATCTCAAGTCGGAGTTTTTGGCAACCATGTCTCATGAATTACGCACGCCGATGAATGCAATCATGGGATTTTCACAGCTGCTGCTGCGTCAATATCCTGATCCGCTAACTGCCCAGCAACAAAATTTGGTTCAGCGCATCTTTAACAACACCAAAAGTTTACTGGACATGATTAACGAGATGCTCGACTTCTCCAAAATAGAAGCGGGAAGACTGGAGCTAAATCCCCAAAAGCTAAACTTGAACTTTTTGGTTAAGTTAACCGTAGAAGAATTACGTTCCCTAGCTCTACAAAAAAACCTGAGTCTGGATACAGAAATTAAGTTAGAGAACGCAGTGCTGGTGCAGGACGGCAATTTTATCAAGCGAATTCTGACTAATTTACTCTCCAACGCCTTCAAGTTTACCGAATCAGGGGAAGTAAAGGTCAAAGTCTGGGAACTAGACCCCTCAACTATTGCGATCGCCGTGAGGGATACTGGTATTGGTATTGCTCCAGAAGACCACGACAAAATATTTCAGGCTTTCCGCCAGGGAGATCAAAGCTTTACCCGTCAGCATTCAGGAACAGGCTTGGGCTTGGCGATCTCCGAGTCTTTGGTCGCAATGATGGGTGGTAAGATCTCCCTCGACAGCGAACTGGGCAAGGGTTCTACTTTTACCATCGAAATTCCGCGCCATCTCGACTGCTGAATCAAAGTGTTTTTAGGGTTGCTGGTTTAAATAAGATGAAATCGATCAGTACTACCCCTGATTGCCAGATAGACTATCATGTTGTCACCGTTAGCAAACTCTGAGAAGGATAATTTAGGGGTTGAGACAAATGAGAGCCGTTGGGGAGTTGTGGGTCAAATCTCGCAAAATCAAGAAAATTATCATCGTTGCCGTTACGTGCTGCTTTTGCTGCTGCTGGTTCTTACTCCCAATCGCTGCCGAAATCAAGCCTCTGAGCGCCGATTTAAATGACAAAGCCGATATTGTCTTAGATGGTCGTAAACTATTTGCTATTGGCAGTTCGGGTAACTTTTCGGCGACACAGCGAGCCGACAAAATTAACGCCTTGTTAAAAACTAAGCTCCAGCAATTCGGTCGTTCTCCACAAGACTTAAAGCTAAACGTCGCCCAGCAGTTCGACTGGACGGTAATTAAGGTTAATGAGCGTCATTTACTAACGGTTAGCGATAACGATCTGCTTCCAGGAATGATGGCTCAAGAGCAGGCAGAAATTTGGCAAGAGCAGCTAGAATCGGCTCTAATTCAAGCTATCGAGGAGCGATCGCCCGCCCGTTTCCGTTGGCAGCTCAAAATGATGGCCCTCGCCTTGCTGCTGGTGATGGGAATTCAGTTCACGCTTTTTTGTCTTAAACGGCACTATAGCCGCCGACGTTTGGAGTCGCCTCAACGGTGGATTTCTTGGGCGATTTTGGCGATTCTTGGTAGTCAAAGTTTGATTTGGGTGAGCTTTGCCTATTACGGTGCTTATCTATTTCCGCAAACGAGAGCTTGGCAGTATCAACTATGGCAGTCTGCTAGCGAGACTTTGAATAGCGAAATCTTCGATTTTGGCGGGGAAATGGCTATTTCTCTGCGGCGTATCATCATCCTAATCTTGATTGCCCTGGGTTGGTGGATCTTTGTCAGATGGTTTTCCCTCGTCCTGAAGTTAAACATACTGCCGCTGACGGGATTTGAAAGTACCCTGCAAAGTTCGATCGCTTTTTTGACTCGTTATGGATTATTGTTTCTGGGCATAATGCTCATCTTTAATGCTGGAGGGATAGATTTTCGTTCTCTGGCAATTGTTCTCAGTGCCTTGGGGGTAGGAATCGGCTTTGGGTTACAAAATATAGCTAAAGACTTTGTTAGCGGCTTGATTCTGACCCTGACTCGCCCAATTAAAATCGGTGAGCTAGTCGAAGTAGGGGAAGACAAAGGACTAGTGCTACATATTGGCGCTCGGACTACGGAAATTTCTCACGTAGACCGTCATCTGATGACTATTCCCAACTCTCGTTTTATCGAAGAGACGGTTAAAAACTGGCATCGTAGCGGCTTAACTAGGGTCAAAGTCTATGTCGATGTTGCCTACGATTCTGACCGCGAATTAGTCTATAAAGCCTTGCTCGCAGCCGCCCAGGTATATCACCCAGATATCCTCAAACATCCGCCGCCAAAAGCCAAATTTCGTAACTTTGGCGATCGCTCCTTGCTTTTCCGCGTAGTGGTCTTTATTAAAGATCCTTTCAAAGAACCAAAAGTCAGAAATCACCTGCAAAAACACATCGATCTCAATTTTCGTAAATATGGGATTAAAATTCCTTTTCCCCAGCGAGATCTCAACTTTAATATTCCCCAACTCAATGAACTGGTGGCAAATCTTGTCCAGACCTATGCTCCCAATCAACCTCAACTGTATTATCCCCAAGCCAACACCGATTTGGGCGATCGCCAAACAGAACTCTTAGAAGAATTAACGATTCGTGAAGAATACGACTGGGATGCCCTGGTAGCCGCCATGCGTGGTGAGCATGGGGTAAAAATCACCGATCGCCGTTATGGATTCAAAACCTATACCCAAGTTTTTCTGGGTTCAGAAGCGGTAGCCTGGTTGATTCAGTACGAAAAAGCGACTCTGGCGGAGGCGATCGCGATCGGACAATTGATGATCGAAAAAAATATTATTCATCACATCTTAGATGAACACAATTTTAAAAATGAACCGCTATTCTATCGCTTCTATCTTGATGAAGGCGATCACCGAGCAATGCACGATGATTAATTACATTGATCAAACTTCATGAGAAACATCAAATACCGAACTATCTTTCTTTCCCTTGCCTTGGTGGCGCTGTCTTTTTTTCTGGTTGCCAAAGTTGCCGTAAACTTTGATGCAAATGGCGATCGCCAGGCAGCGACGACTATTAATTCAGACTTGTCCGAAGCACCAGTCCCTAATCCCCGAAGACAGAATAATAATAACCTAGACGAACTATACCAACAGGCGGCAGCAGCCCAGCCAGATCTGGCTCGCTTAACTCAGGAGTTTGCCGATCGCTTTGGCGGCGAAGCCTTAATCCCCGAGACTCTAAAAGCCAGGCAGAGAGCAGAAGAAAAAATAGCTGCTGACTATGGGGGAGACGCAGCGCGGATTACCGATTTGGTTCGTAGTTCGGTAATTTTTGAGACTGAATCCCAAGTAATTGAGGCTTTAGATATCATCC
>JBCBWB010000206.1:0-8087 GCA_039817275.1 Cyanobacteria bacterium J06648_1
GTCTGAGTTAAAAGAGGCGGGAGTATTTTGGTTAGACAAAGCTAATTCGCGTAATTCCTGGGGTGGCAATAATGTCTTCATAACCCGCCTCCACGTGCGCTATAACCGCGATAAATTCCCTGAAGACCTCAAGTTTCAATCTACGAGCGATCGCTCTAATTTCCAAGGTAGATACGTGATCCGTCATCCCTTTACAGGCGATTTTACCTGCGATCGCGCCAAACAATATCAACAGCAGGTGAAAACCCGACAAGAGGAGGAAGCTAAAACTCTTGCTAGTCTTACAGGATGGGAGTTAGATGAGATTCGCGATCGCATTAAATTTATCGAAGCCAAACCAATTCAGTGGTGGGACAACCTCTGGAATCGCTGATTTGTAGTTAATTGTCAAGGCGCAAAATTCTGCGCCTTCTACTTATACCAATCTAATTTTGGACTTGGACATCTTTGTCATCTATTATGCGCCTTGGCCCTAAAGGATACCGCTTTGCATACGTCTTTGCCCTAAAGGACTTCCTTCGGTCGCGCGAGACAAACACCTTATCACTTCAACCAAGCCTCTCCATGACGAAATAGCTCTCTAGCATAGTTTGTCCAAGTACCCTGTCCCCAATAGCGGAAGCAGCTTGTTTCCACCAGCATCACGTATAGTAAAGCCTCCTGATAATCCTTAGTTTTAGTAACTTCGGGATCTGCCGCTACCAACGAGTCATATTTCTGATGGAACATGGCGCTCAACTGATTCATGGGTTCGAGTACGTTTTCATAACCCTTAACCCAGCTCAAATCGTCTGTCCAAGATGCGCCATCCATATGAAACTGATGGTCTGTTGACTGTAAATGAGCGATCGCCTGTTCTACTTTTGCCGTTGTTGCGGTGTCGGGATCGACATCGTGCCAAATTTTGTGTTGCCCTACTGCCTGACATACGGGGTAGTCTTCGGGGTTGACTCCCGCCGCCTCAATTAGCTCGATATATTCTGTTCCGTTTAGTCCCACTACGTTGTGATTATCCTTGAGTTCGTACCAAACAGGCTGGAAGTCGCGGGCATATTCATTCATCATCACGCCACCGTTTTCCCCATCGGCAATTTGACTACCGCAGCTAGGTACTGACACGTTACCAATAAGCTGTTTACCTCGACCTTTTGCCTCATGGTAGGGCTGCATTTGCGCTACTAGTTTGGTATCCGAACCCTGAGTTTTGATCAGCGCCGTCATGCTGATAGTTTCTCCTTGGGAATTACGGGCAACCAAACGATTAGGAACATATTTATCATCATGATGTAAACCCGAGCCGTCTAATCTTTCTACTGAATGTTCCTGCACTAGTAGCCAGCGATAGCCA
This sequence comes from Cyanobacteria bacterium J06648_1, assembly GCA_039817275.1. Taxonomy (GTDB): domain Bacteria; phylum Cyanobacteriota; class Cyanobacteriia; order Cyanobacteriales; family Xenococcaceae; genus Waterburya. The sequence continues at coordinate 1,349 of JBCBWB010000206.1, forward strand.
CATTCTTTGAGAGCTTTGATATATTCGTAGAGAGTATCAGGATGATTGGGCAGATGCATTTCTGGTGGCGAAAACCCTTTGACCCTAGCCAGAGCATCATAACCAAAGAGAGCGGCGAAATAATGTTGCCATGCCTGAATATGCAGCTTGAGATCGGGGATCGGCGTTGAGGGAATTACCGCATGACTCCACATCGTTCCTAACCACTCTACATAGGGCTGATAGGTAGCATCACAAGTTATCTTACGTAGATTGTCGAGAATATCCTGGCGATTCATCTGCTCAAAACCCCAGAGTAAGTTACCTGAATAGTCCAGCATGATCCGAGGACTACAGCCGTTGTTTACCAGTTCGGGAATCCAGTCCCCCATACGGGAATAGCACCAGGCAAAGGTTTCGGCATTGTGATTGTCCCCATCATTGGGGTGTTCAAACATGTGTTGCAAATTGCTAATCAATTCGCCGTTTGCCCCCGCAGGAATTGTTGGTTGATGCATGTGGAGAGCGCAGGCAAAGGCAGCATTAACCTGCTTGAGATCCACCTTACTGTGGGCTAAAAAGATTGGTCGATCGTGATTTACGATGTTGGCAATTTCAGATTCCCAACCACATATATTGGGCAAACCGTTAGTGACGGGAGGTAGCTGCTGGGATGCGGTAGCGATGGGCATATTTATTCTCAAAAATGATGGGAATTTGCCTTAATTTTAGGGCGCATCACTAGTGCCGCTCAAAAGAAGTAACGAAGAATCAAGATTTAGCAATAATGATTTTAAAGTTGAGAATAACATTTAAACCAAAATACTAGGTCTTCAGTCTGAAACTTAACTGCGCTAACCGCACAATCTTCTTCTCTAGAACCCATTTGGTATCTCAATCGAAAAGGAGGAGATCGCTCACCTCCTCTTTATTAATCGTCAACCCAAATTTAAACTAACCAAAAGAGAAGTTGTCTGAAGTTAGACTATCTACAGCAACGTCAGTCAGAACGATCGAATTATCGTTCCCTAAGTCGATTAAGGCATCATTGCCAATCTGAGTAGTAACCCCCAAAGCCTGGCTAGCATTATCAAAAAAGCTACCGAGGTCGAGAATATCCTGACTGGTTTGGAAATCGGTAATAGTATCATCTCCCGAACCAAGATCGAAGCTATAGATATTTAGACCGCTGCCTCCTGTTAGCAAATCGTCACCACCACCACCAGTAATATTGAGATCATCAGAGCTACGGTTAAGCAGAGTGTCGTTACCGTCTCCTAGAATTACTGCTCCTTCTAGCGTTCCTTGTCTTTCATTAACAAAGTTAATACTGCCCGTTGCCCCCGCCGCATCGATCGCCAGACCATTTCCACCACTAATTTTCCCCTCGTTGATAATCTCGCCGCTGAAGTTAATATCTGACTCGATTAGCAACCCGGTGCTGGTTTCCGAGGCAATTACCCCAAAGCCATCGTTGATAATATCTCCCGTAAAGCTAGACTCTGTTAACCCAGAACCCACGAACAGGCGGAGTCCCACGGGGACGTTTTCTGTTCCACGACCCTGAATTGTGCCGTCGTTAAAAATATCGACAGAAGTTTCGAGATCGTCGGCACCGTCACTTAGACCTCCTGCTGTACCCACCTGAATCGAGACACCACTACCAGAATTCCCCTCTCCCGCATCAATTATGGCGTTCTGTCGGTTGGCGATCGCAATTTCGTCTCCTGTACCATCGACATAGAGGGTGCCGTTGCGCTGATCTCCTGTCCCGACCACCATACCCTGGTTTACAAAGCTGACATTATCACCATCAAGGTTAACAACGCGGCTGCCAGATTCAATTGTGCCAGAAACTTCATTGATAATTTCTAAATCGTGTTCGGCGTTGCCAATATAAAGACCGTTGCGAGGACCACTAATTTCGCCACTATTGCGAATCTGACCCTGATAGCTTACGCCGTCTTCGACAACCAGTCCGCCGAGAAAGCCAACGTTGACTTCAGAAGTAATCGAGCCAGTATTAATTAGAGAACCTGTAACGGTAGCCTCGGCTGCCTCCGAACCATTAAAAAAGCGTACTCCACTCGAACCATTAGCGGTCAAACGACCTTCTCCTGGGGCAAATTCTGCCTGTCCACGACCAGCAATTGTCCCTCGGTTAGTGATATTGATGCTTTCGTTAATTAAATCCCCTGTTGCCCCAACCTGAACGGAAATACCGTCGCCGATGTTGTTTTCCCCAGCATCGATTGTACCGCTACTACTATTGTTTAAGTTAAGGAGATCGACTGTTCCATCGACATAGAGAGTACCGTTGCGCTGATTACCCGTGCCAAGGATGCTGGAAGTGTTTGTAACAACAATGTTGTCACCATCGCTAATATCTACCGCCCGACTATCAGAACTAATTGTGCCACCGTTACGATTTCTGAGGGCAAAGTTATCTCCAGTAGAACTTATGCCATTTAATGCGCCTGAAATGTCGCCATTATTAGAAATTTCTATATTATTCCCAGAAGCCAGAACCCCTGTATTACCTTTGTCTCCTGCGGCGATCGCGCCATCAAAACCAACATTAACCCTAGTGTTATCTCCTATCGCATCAACTCCAGGTAGACCTGTCTCGGCGATGATTAATTCATTGACTTGAATGTTTTGTCCATTTTGTAGCTGTATGCTATCCATGTTGAGAAAATCCGCATATGTGTTTTGCTTGTTGATTTACATAATGGATTTCGCAAACGAAGTTATCTTGAATAGAAAGCAAAGATATTCTCGCTTTTTTCTCAGTCTTTTCTCAGGTGGAAAGTTTGGCGATCGCTATCCCAATTCCCAATTCCCAATTCCCAATTCCCAATTCCCAATTCCCAATCCCTAATCCCCAATCCCCTATGGGTCGCGGCTTGCACTTGTCCACAGCACGTACGTGCAGATCGTCGTCAAGACGACTGGGACGCAAAGCGTCCGTGGATACCGCTACGCATATCGCATTAAGAGTATCCTTTAGGGCGAATAATTAACTGAGATGGTACGCAAATCAATTAGAACGGCTATATTTCAGAGAAGTTCGATTAGTTTTTCAAACTGAAAATTGCTAACTAGATCCGTCAAAGGTTGGACTATACTTTGATGCTCTTGAGGAATTTGTCGAATCAATTCTTCTAGCCTAGCTTCGTTTAACTCGGCGGCTGCTTGCTTAAACTCTAGCCGCCATTGGCGAGGCATTTCCTGAAGACTTACTGAGGTTAGCTGAGGCGATAGATTTTCTATTGCAGGAGTTTTATTATCGTCACCTTGGTAGATGTATTTTACGCCCAGGTGTTCCTGTAGTTTGACAAATAGCTCGTTTTCTTTAAATGGTTTGCGGAGGTAGTCATTACATCCCGCTGCGGTCGTTTCAGCGCGTTTGGATTCAAAAGCACTAGCAGTCAGAGCAATAATTTTACAAGGAGCGTGAGGAGAATTTGGCTCTAATGCTCTGATCTTGCGAGTAGACTCATAACCGTCCATAATTGGCATGCGCATATCCATCAGAATTAGGTGTGGTTGCCACTGTAGGGCTAGTTCTAAGGCTTGCTGACCATTTTCGGCTTCTCTAACTTCAAAACCTACTTGACTAAGTAATTTGACGATTAATAAGCGACTTTGCCAAACATCATCTACGGCGAGGATGCGGTAGGTGGGCTGACTGGGCGCAAGAGATTTGACTACTTGGGCTGAAGTAGACTGTAATTGCGGGCGATCGCTTAATTTAGAAGGGATATTGAAGCTGAATACCGAGCCTTTACCGACTTCACTCGTAACGACTAATTCACCTCCCATTAGTTCGACAAATTTCTGACTAATAGGCAAGCCCAAACCTGTCCCCTGTTTTGACTGGCGACCAGCTTCACTTTGACCGAACGCCTGGAATATCTGGGTTATCTCGTCTGAGGCGATACCTGCCCCCGTATCTGCAACTTCAAATTTTAAGCTATGGTCAGATTCTATAGCTCGATCCAGGCTAACTCTGAGGATAATACTGCCTGTTTCGGTAAATTTGATCGCATTACCAATGAGGTTAATTAGTACCTGACGTAGTTTACTTTCATCCGTAATGATATGGCTAGGAACATCAGCCTCACACTCAATATATAGCCGTAAATTCTTCGCCTTAGCTTTGATGCCCAACATTGCCTCTAGGGTATTTAGCAGTAGCCTGAGATCGAAATCAGCAAGGTGTAATTCAGTTCTACCTGCCTCAATTTTGGACATTTCTAAAACTTCGTTAATCATCTCTAACAGATGTTCGCCACTACGATTGATGATATTGATGGTTTCCTGCTGCTGGGGATTAACATTCGGATCGCGATTCATTAGCTGGCTAAAGCCAATGATGGCGTTGAGAGGAGTACGTAACTCATGACTAATATTCGCCAAAAACTCGCTTTTGGAAAGGTTTGCCACTTCTGCTTCCTGTTTAGCGATTTCAATTTCCTGGCTGCGCTCTTTTTCCTGCTGTAGTAATTCTGCCTGTGCTAAGGCAATACCAACCTGTGCCGCTACGGACTCCATCAGCTCTACTTCTTCGGGATGCCACTGACGACTTCGATCGCACTGCTGGATACTAATTGCACCGTTAACCTTACCCTGATAAGAGGTTCTGACCGTTAGTAGGGAATTGATTTTTAGCTGTCGATAAAGATGAACGCAGGGCTTTAATAGGGGGGTATCGTAAACATAAGACCAGTAAACCGCCCGTTCCTGAGACATTGCCGTATTCAGACAAATAGCTTCATCTAAGGAAATTTCCAGGTCTAAAGTATGGGGATAGGTCGGCATAATATATTCTGCCACTACCTTTGCCAAACGAGGTTGAGCATCAACATAAGAAAAAATTTGGCAGCGGCTCACCTTAAAAGTTTTCCCTACATTATTTACCGCAGTTTGCAGGATTTGAGCGGTATTTAGACTCTGGCGGATTTCTTGGGTGATTTTTTCGAGGAGTAAAGCCCGCTTGACCTGTCTGGCTAACTTTTGTTCGACGATGCTACGCTCTGCTATTTCTTGTTTTAGCTCTTGGGTACTGTCGCTAACCGCCTGGTGTAAATCTCGTTCCCGATAAAAAATCTTTTTCGCCATGCTCAGAAATGCTCTGGTTAATTTTCCTGCCTCATCCCTGCGTGTAGTTAACTTTTGTAGATAGCTTAACTGCCAATTTTGCTGGAGGTTTGAGTTGACTTGGCTTAGTTGGTTCGCTGCCTTAGTTAGCTGATTAATTGGCTTAATTACTGTGTATTGCAGCAGGCGATTAATCGACAAGATTAAAATGGCAAATATGCCCGTAAACATCGGCATAAAAGTCAACATTCCTTGCCGTACATCCATGGCAATATTACTGGCGGGAATATAAATAGTTTGGGCAGAAGTCAACTGATTTAACTGCCAATTGAAACCATGCTTATCCCCATACAGTTCGATCATCTTTGGGGGCGCAAGATTTGGGGTACTATGACACTGAAGACAGCTTGAATCTTTAACGCTTAATGGGCGAGCTATATAATAAAAGTCACGAGCGGATTTCTGAACATAGCCCGATAACAAACTAGTATTTTTGTTCTGTTCAAAAGCATGAATTAGCTCTCTTTCAAAATCATTAGGAAGATCTGCTAGGTTAGTGGGATTTAGTGTCGCTTCCTTATACTTATAGTTTTTAAACTCAGCCATGTTTTTGAAGTTGCCAAAGACTTTTCTGGCTGCGTAGGCAGGAACATAGGCAGATCTAAACTCCTGCTGACTGTCACCATCCTGTTGATATATCTCTAATAAGTTGACGCTGGTATAGTATTTAACTTCCTCCATCATCTGCATTAAAATTTTGCCTTCGTCAGTAATCTTTTGCTCTGCCTGACGATATAAAATCTTGGATAATGCTAGCCCAGAAACAAATATTCCTAGCACAAAAATTAGTAACAGTAGCAGGTTGAATTTGTGCTTTAGGCTCAGAGAAATTTTCATTTACTAACACGCTTATCTACTCTTGAATACCAACTACTAATAACGGCGTTGCTGATTTAAGGTATCCCACAAGGGGACAACGTGAAACCGAAAGGTAATCTGTTCGTAGCTTTTAGCTGCGTGATGCGGTAGCATCACTATTCGTCGCAAGACGACGATCTGCGCGTATGCGCTGGGCTTTTAGCCTTTCAGTTGATTTGTTTGGTAGTGAAAATTATAGAATCATCCCTCGATCCAGCAACGCCCTAATAACTAGTTCGACTTGAGAACATAGCCAATTCCTCGTACAGTTTGAATTAATCTGGGTTCTTGCTGCGCTTCCAGTTTTTGTCTTAAGTGTCGGATATGAACCTCAACTAGACGATCGCTTTCGACAAAATCATAGTCCCAAACTCGCTCCAAAATCTGCTGGCGAGATAGTACCTGCTGGGCATTAGCAATAAGATATTGCAGGATGTCAAATTCCTTGGCGGTTAAGTCAATCTGGCGATCGCCGCGATAAACTTCTCTAGTAAGCAGGTTCAGCTTGATATCTCCATACCGCAGCAGGTGCTTGTTCTTAGTTTGTTTGTCATTCCTAGCGCGACGTAAAGCCGAACGAACCCTGGCTAATAGTTCATCAATACTAAAGGGCTTGGTTAAATAATCATTTGCCCCCGCATCTAAACCATTAACCCGCTCACTAATCTCATCTTGAGCAGTCAAAAAAATAATTGGCACTGAATTAGCCGTTTGTCGTAGCCGACGGCATATTTCTAAC
>JBCBWB010000207.1:0-7968 GCA_039817275.1 Cyanobacteria bacterium J06648_1
TGGAAATTCTGGCAGCACTTCAACCAGAAGCCCAGACTTTAGACTTTCGCTAGCATTCCAAACGGACTTCATGCCAATACCCATTCCCTGCTCAAGCATTTTTCGCATTGCCTCGCCATCGTTAATGGTGTTTGCAAAGGAAACACTAATGCTTTGTCCGTTTTCAAACTTCCATTTTGTTTCTCCCAGTGTGATGCATCGGTGTCCTGCGAGGTCGTTTGGTGTAGTGGGAACACCATATTTTTCTAGATAGGCGGGAGAGGCCACAAGTAGCCGTCTGTCAGCAGCTAGTTTGCGTACAATTAATCTACTATCTGTTAAGCTGGCGTTTCGGATAATTAGGTCATAAGCGCCTTCGATGACATCAAGGACTTCATCAGATAGTCGCAAGTCAAGCTTGACTTGTGGATAGCGAGATTGGAATTTGTTCAGGAGAGGGATAATATACATCCGTCCGAAGGAGCCTGGCATTGTCATTCTCAGCAAACCCTGAGCTTCTGAACTCTGACCTCTGACTGCGCTAAAACCCGTTTCTAATGTCTCTAAAGTTTGTTGAGCGTATGGTAAAAACAGCTCTCCATCAGTCGTCAGTGAGACTGCTCTAGTTGTTCTGTTGAATAAGCGAAATCCTAGAATTTCTTCGAGTTTAACTAAGCGTGCGCTGGCACTCGCAGGGGACAGCGATAGGTCACGTGCTGCTGCCGTGACACCACCCAGTTCGGCAATTCTGATGAATAAGCGGAGCGATAGAATATCCATTTATCAAAAATATCCGAATTATCATTTCGTTTCAAGCCCATTTATCTTTTCAATCCGAATGATTAATATACAATTATCACTTCTACGAACTCGAAGGAGACCAAAACATGAAAGCAATGCTCATAAAATCGTACGGTGAAGATGCAGAGTTTGAACCTGTGGAAATCGCAAAACCTCAAGTTAAAGCGGGTCATGTCCTCGTAAAGATTGCAGCGTCGAGTGTCAACACGGTTGATACGATGATTCGGAAGATGGGCAAGGAGTTACCTCTCTCGCCTAAGACGCCAGCGATTCTGGGTATGGACTTCTCTGGAACAGTCGAAGCTGTTGGCGAGGGGGTCTCAACTTATTCAATTGGCGACGAAGTTTACGGCTGTGCGGGTGGATTAGCAGACTTACCAGGTACCTTGGCTGACTACATAGTGGCGGATGCCAACCTGATTGCCCATAAACCAAAAACCTTGTCGATGCGTGAAGCCGCTGCTTTGCCTCTGGTTGCTATTACTGCTTACGAAGGTCTAACTCGTGCGGGCATCAAGCAAGGGCAGAAAGTTCTCGTCCATGGAGGTTCTGGTGGCGTTGGTCATGTTGCTCTGCAACTAGCAAAACATTTTGGTGCCGATGTCTATTCTACGGGGGGTGGTGATAGACAGTTAGCTCTAATTGAACAACTTGGTGCAACTGGCATCAACTACAAAACAGAATCGGTTGAAGAGTATGTTTCCAAACACACGGGTGGGACTGGTTTCGATTTGGTTTTCGATTCTGTTGGTGGTGCAAACATGCTTAATTCATTTGAAGCAGCAGTACTTAATGGTCAAGTTGCATCAACCGTTTCTATGTGTGAGCTGGATTTGACGTTAGCTCACTTCAAAGGGTTGTCATTGCATGTCGTGTTTATGCTCATTCCGATGCTGCACAACTTCAAACGAGAACAACACGGGTCAATTCTTCGTAACTTAACTCAGATTGTCGAGTCAGGCGGATTAAAGCCCGTACTTGACGAAGGGCATTATTCACTCGCACAAGCTGGACAGGCACATGCTCGTTTAGAAAGTGGACAAGCGATGGGTAAGGTAGTTATTAAAAACTAATGATTGAAATTCCTGGTACAACTGAATTTATGTCAGTCAACTAAGGCTACAATACCGTGTTCTGCGGAGTCGCGGGAAAGATCGATCCCAATTGCCTGGGGAGATTGCCTTGATCGAGAGCATACATACCCTGAAGCGATCGCCCGACCTAATAAGCTAGGATAGGAGCAAGGTATAACCCTCAGTATCCAATGATTCTCAGAACTTAGCAGGTATTTGCTAACTAGATTTTCTCGTTACTTTCTCGTCTCGTCAGGCATTATGATCTAATCAAAAACAACGTCTGCAACTTTAGGTTTTAAGATTAACTTTGGTAATAGTCAATTATCAGCTATCTGCTGTTGAAGTCTTGTTCTTGACGGTCAAATATTCCTTGGTCAAGCGATAGGGTCGAATAAAATAGTAGAGGAAAAATAATGGCTTGGGAAGCTGTACCGTATTCCACTCTTTAGCTGTGGGAGTGAAAAACAAACCCTTAAGAAACTGTAGTTTTCCCCGCCAGCTATCAGAGATCTGAAAAATAAAGGCGTAATCTTCCCATTGGGTAAAGCAGCGAGTAAAGATTAGCTGGCGCACCTGATTGTATAGACCTTTGGCACGAGTGTTTTGCTGTATGCTCCTAAGCAAAGATTGAGGAATGTCGATTTGGTAAAAATTATGAGCCAGCAGTAAACCTAAATGCAGCATTGTCTTTAATTTAAGCTGTATTGCCTGTTGCTCGATCGCCTGCCAATCTAAATCGGGATGACTAGTAATAAATTCAGCCAGGTCACAGACCCATTTTAATGATTGCCAACAGTGTTTTGAGCCATGAAAACAGAGATACAGCACCATCATCTCTGGTGCAAACTGGGGCAGCTTATTTCCCGCTAGCTCAACTTCGGTGGCGTTTTGTTTGAACTGTTCAAAGTCTACCGCAAAATAACGGGATTGAACCTCGACGGTGACAGACCACTGTAGATCGATCGCAATTTTTTTGGTGGGATTATAAAAGTCATAGCCTTTTTGGTTTGCTTCTGACTGGAGAAAGGAACCATATCTTAAATCAGGATTATCTTTAACCTGGTTAATATAGCCGATAGTTTCATAGCCAGAATCTTCTAATAGCTTGGTGGCTAGAGGAAAGTCCTGTTTGCTAATCAAGATATCTATATCGCAAGAGTCTCTAAAGGTAAGGTTCCGATAGGCTGTCATCGCCAGGGTCATTCCTTTGAAGGGAATGGCAAAGATATCGTTCTGGGCAAACAGACGGCAAATCCGAATTAGCTCGCTGGTAATAAAAAGATTAGTCCGAGCTTTATAGGCAAAAATGTTCTGCATCAATGCCAAAGATTCAGCTGGAACTGCATCCCTACAGATACGAGACAGATTATGATAAATCAGGGGAATAAGTTGATGACGACTACCTAAATCAAATAAACGTTGCCAGTCCAAATCTTGCTGAACTAGTTCTTTGATTCTCGCGGCTAACTCTGGGCTGACTCTGGTGCGAGAACAGGCGAGTAAGAGTTCGATTTCTGGCTGCGATCGCTCTTTGGTGTTTAAATTGGTTTTTAATAAAGTATTAGTCATCTACTGATCTTCTGACAATTAACGATAGTTTTGAGCCTGAGTCTCAAATAAATTGGCATAACTTTGCTGAAGCTGCATAAGTTCATCATGAGTGCCGCTTTCAATAATCTTGCCGCCATCCATCACATAAATGCGGTCTGCCATTTTAACGGTAGAGAGACGGTGAGTAATCAAGACGGCAGACTGATCTTTGATTAGTTCGCGAAACTTTTTGAAGATTTCATATTCAGCTTTGGGATCCATGGCGCTAGTGGGTTCGTCCAAAACAATCACCTGAGAATCCCTTAAAAAAGCTCTCGCCAAGGCTACTTTTTGCCATTGACCGATGCTCAATTCTTCGCCACTATCAAACAGCTTACCTAAAATGGTGTCATAACCTTGAGGCAGCTTACTAATGACATCGTGCGCCCCCGACTTCATGGCAGCTTGGTAAATATCCTTGGCTTGAGGCGGAACCTCAATATCTCCCAGGCGAATATTTTCTTCAGCCGAGAAGTGGTATTTTGCGTAGTCTTGGAAAATGACGCTTACCTGGCGACGCAAATCGGCAATTTTGAATAGTTTTAGATCAACGCCATCCACGCTAATGCTGCCGCTGGTAGGATCATATAGACGACACAGTAGCTTGATCAGGGTGGTTTTTCCCGAACCGTTTTCTCCCACCAGAGCAATGGTTTCACCAGGCTTGATAGTCAGATTGATATCCTTGAGCGCCTGTCTTGCCGAATCAGCATAGCTAAAGTTGACATTTTTAAACTCGATGCCCTGTTTGATTTTAGGTGGCATAAGCTTAGGCTGCTCTGGATCGATTACTTTGGGCTTAAGATCGAGAAACTCATAAAGGTTAGCCAAAAACAGATTGTCTTCATACAGTCCTGAAAAGTTACTCAGAGTTAAACGCAGGTTGTTCTGACCCCGTTGCAGAGCTTGATAGTAGAGTACCAAATCTCCGAGTAACAATACCCCGGCAATCGTTTGATAAATGATGTAGCCAAATACCGAAAAGACTAATGCCCCAGCGAAAGCCTGAGATAAGAAAAATGCCAGAGTCCTTTTACTAGAAATACCCAGTTTTTCCTTGTATAGCTGATGCCTGATCTGACGATATTCCTGGCTAAACCAGCCACCCAAGTCAAATAATCTGACCTCCTTGGCAAACTGCTCATTAGTCAGCATCCAGCCCAGATATACTGACTGTCGCTCTAGCTGAGTCCGACGGCGCTGCCAATTGTAAATTATCTTAGAAAATCTAGTTCTTACCAGTACAGCAGGTAAAGTAGCAACCAGAAGAATGCCAATAATGCCCCAGTGGAGAGACACTAACAGTCCGACCATCGCCACCAGCGAGATGGCATTTTGACCAACCTGCGCCAGACGGTTGAGAATCTGAGGCGGTCTATAGGGGGCTTCCTGCTGCGCTCTTTGGAGAGCATCGTGGTACTTGGCATTTTCGTAGTATTCTAAATCTGCTTCTACCGATTTGGCGTGGATAATTCCCTGCATGTAGTCGGTCACTTTCTGGGAATGAGCCGTATTGACCAGCTCAGTCAAAGACTGACTAAGACTGTTGAGAATCGTGGCGACACCCGCCAGAATAATCAGGGGCAATACCTGGGCAAAAACTTCCCTGGGTTCTGCTGCCCGCAGATTAAGAGTAACGGTATCGATAATTAGCTTTGCTAGATAAATCATCGCCAAGGGTAATATTCCCTGGAATACCACTAGCACCATACGCGCAATCGTCCAGCCAGGACTACTTTGCCATACCAGTCGCAAAGCGGGAATAAAACGGATCGCAACCTTGAGCTTATTCGTGATTTTACGGCTAGCTTGCATAATAGCGACGGTTAGGAAAATAAATAATTAGATTAAATCAAAGTAAGCTGAAAAGTTTAATAGCCAAATTATCAAGTGAGACTCTTTAATATAGGGCAAACTATTAAGGCAAAGTATAGCGGAGAATGTCCCCCGAATTGGCGATCGCTTCCCCCTGATCTTGTCCCAAACCAAAATAAAAAGCTCCTTCTAGGTATTCAAAAGAACGGGCTTTATTATGACTAGAAAAGCTGAGTACTGTTTGCCAATTGTCCTCTGCGGGCTGGTCAGTTTTAAAGACATGAATCATAAATTTATTTCCCTGTTTTTGATTGGCTAATATATGTAACTCGTCTTCAATTAACAATAAATCTTCGCCGATAGCTTGATGGGGCAGCGTAATCTCTTGGGGAGATGCACCCAGACCAGATTTGCGATAGGCACCAAGGGAATTGAAATATAGCTGATATGCTTTTCTTTGATTAACCGCATTAGAAAAAGACCTGGCGGTATAGATTAAATGGTCTTGATAGACTAAAGGCTGCCAAATTTGATAGATCGTATCAACTCCATATTTGCCTTTTTGAGGATCAATATTTGCTTGAGGAATAAACTCGTCACTACTCAAATTAAAATCGAGCGCTAGCTTTTCTGTCTGAGGATCGTAAACAGCAATACTGCCTGGATAACCACCCGTGTCTCGTAAGAAACTATTGGGAGCGAAAATTTTATCCTGATAGACAAAAACGGAGAAAAACCAGTCAAACCCCAAAAAAGATACGTTGCCCGTATCGGGTAGATTATCCACCTGCACAGGGCGAAAACCAACTTGGCTGGCATCAGTAATTACTGCTCCTTGAATAACGTCTTCTGCCGCTACCGCAGGGCGACTATTACCTACGAGCAAGAGCTGATTGTTAACCTTGATCAAGTCGCGGACATGAGCCAGCTTGAGGTTTTGATCGGCAAACTTTTCCCACTCACCACCAGCCAAACGGCGATAAAACTTACTATTATCGTTGCCTCTAGGATCGGCAGCGGGTATATATAACTGGTTTTCAATTACTTTATATTGCAGAATTGCTTCTTCTGAGACGGTAGTTTCTGAATTAAAAGACTCGCTAACGGGGTCGTATGCCCAAACATTAATTGGACCTGCATTCTTACTTGTATCTCCCCCACCCAGGTAGATTTTGCCATCAAATACCTGAAGATCCCAGACATTGAGGGCGCGACCTTGTTTACCATCACTAGCCAAAGGATTGCCCAGCCTAACCGCCGCCAGCTCACCATTAGGGCGACCTTGACCTAAAAGTAAGGCGATCGCAATCAGGCAGAAGATGCCAAAAGCTAGCTGAGGTAAAAATCTTAGCTGCATGAGTCTGAGTTTTCCTAAATAAAAACTGGGATTGATTAAATTTACAGTCACAGATCTCGGCTATATAAATTTATCTGGAAAGAAGTAGAAGCCAAAAATGCTGTATTGGTCAAGCAGGCAAGAGCGGCTAAAGTAATCTAAATTTAGTTGACCGTTTGCTAAGTGAGGTGGGCAAAACTCAAAAAATTACACTAGACTCATCAATAGGCAAGGGCGATCGGGTTGATTCTAAATGTTGGAGCTATCAGTCAAATAATTCTACATTGATCTACCTTTGACCGTCCTTGCCAATCGATTGGTCAGAACCTAATCTGAGCTATGATCTAGAAGCTACCGATAGTAACGCTATCAATACTTCCAGCACCGACAACAGTAGCAACATCGCCCACGCCGACAACGGTGATGGTGATAGTGTCACCACTTCCAGGTACTTTAGCAACAGTAACTTGCTCAGTAAGCTGTTCTACTGCACCATAAGTAGTCAAAGTAGGTGTATTCCAAGTTTTCTTTGTCATTTTATTACTCCTCATGAGTTGTTTAGTTGGATGGTGTGATAACACCTTGTGTAAAAGTTCCGCTATAAAAACGATCAGTTAGATAAAAAATATCAATAAAATAAAAATCACATCCAAATTAATCAAGACGTTTTAACCACAAAAACAAATTGACTGTGGTGTAAAGACAAAAGATATCATCATCGCTGCCCTGATGTGACAGACATTTTTGATAGCTAGCCTTTAGCTTCGGGATATCCACGTAGGGGGCAATTCGCTGAGGATCAGCGAGCAACCTGGTTAAGGTTTGATGCTCCTCCTCGATTAGCTTGCGCTTAAAGTTACGACCGACATCCGCTTTAGAAATGCGGCTTTGAATCGCCTTGGGTAAGATTCCCTTCATGCCGACACGAGGCAGATATCTCGTCCAGCCGTTATGGAACTTATATTCCACTGGCACAGACAAGCAGAACTCTACCAGTTGGCGGTCAAAAAAAGGATAGCGTGGCTCAATCCCCATCGCGCTAGTACCCTTATCCGCTAGCTCTAGCACATAGGGATGAATCCCAATATTAAGAGCCTGCCAGTGATTTTGCCTGGCAGTACGGTTTGGGACATCGCTTTTTTCTAGCTGTCTAACCCGCTGGGGTAAATTTAATCTACGAGCAAAGTCGGGCTTGATTAAGCTGGCATTATACCAGGGATTATTGCCCCTAAGCTGCTGCCAAATACGCGAAAAATCGGGCAGTTGGGGCAAAACAGCAAGTTTCCAAATCATGCCTGCCGCACTGCTAGAGACTCCATGCGATCGCATTCTGCGAGTATATTGTCTCGCTTCTCGAATCACTTTTAACCA
>JBCBWB010000208.1:0-7954 GCA_039817275.1 Cyanobacteria bacterium J06648_1
TAATTTTAGCAACGCTGGAAATTGCCCCTTTGACCGCAGCAATCTGGTTGAGGACTTCTGGGCAGGGACGATTCTCATTAACCATCGTCTTAATCCCGCGCACGTGTCCTTCGATGCGAGATAGGCGATTGACAATCTGTCGTAAAGACTCCTCGTTGTGCACATGAGGCGAAAGGCTTGAGTCGTCTAGTTTGTTTGGCTTGTTTAATTTGTGGTTTGATTTGGTATTTCTCGGCGGACTTACTCGATCCATCATTCGATTTGTCAAACTCCTCAATAGTAAAAAAGGTAGCAACTTCGGCTAGTTTTAACTCAATAAGCACTAGATGTTTAAATTGTCTTGCGTCTTGCGGCACACAAAACTAGCAAATCCTCCGTTCTAGCCCGTTTGCATTGGCTGGGCGACGATAATCTAGGAACAAAAGGAATTCTGCTTGGCGAACTTTGTGCAGCCCAAGATCTCGAAGAATTTACTTGTTGGCAGGACATAAAAACGCTATCTCTAGTGAAAAAGTCTAGGTCTGGATTTAATTGACGGTAAAAATTGCGATCGCTAGATCTGAAAATTAAAATTTGCTTGCCATGAATAAATACTGAGTTCAGCCAATCGCTCATTAAGCAATTAAAGTGAATTTGCTACAGCTATATTGTAAATAAATCAGACTAAAAAAAGAACGATGCAATGATGTCTTAAAGATTACTCCTTATTTGTCATTACACCGTTATAAAGTTTTGTCAATTAACCAGCCTGCCTCTAAACCAAAGTCAGGGCAGGATAGATAATCTAGATAATCTAATCTTTTTTGTCTTTATCTAAACCTGTGGCTAAATCTCTGGCAGTTTTATCATCCAGAATCATGTTCTCGTCGTCGCTAATATTTTTATAAGAGCGACGTAAACTAGCATCTGCATTGCCCGCGTCATCTGGCAAGCGATAGGATTCAAAATCATCGCCATAACCATAAACCGCGTTGCTTCGCATTCCTCCGTCTAAGTCACGACCACTCATTGGTTCTTCCGCCGTGTTAAATCCAGTTCCCGCAGGAATTAGGCGACCAATGATCACGTTTTCTTTCAGCCCTCTGAGCCAGTCTGACTTACCTTCAATTGCTGCCTCGGTCAAGACTCTAGTCGTCTCTTGGAAAGAAGCGGCGGAGATAAAGCTATCGGTGTTCAGAGAAGCTTTCGTGATACCCAACAGCACGGGAGTATATTGAGCAGGAGCGCCACCAGTAATCGACATTGCTTCATTCACCTGTTCAATTTGGCGCAGTTCCAGCAGTTCTCCAGGCAGAATAATGGTGTCACCACCGTCGTCAATTCTAACCTTCGCCGTCATCTGTTTGACGATCACCTCAATATGTTTGTCGGAGATATCAATTCCCTGACTTTGGTATACCGACTGCACCTGGCGTACCAAGAACAGTTGGGCTTTTTGTAGTCCAATCAAAGAGGCTTCGTAGCAGCCTTTTTCGGGAAGGTGATAATTAAAGTAAGTTTCCAGAATTTCGTGAGGATTGGCAGGACCATCTGTTAGAGGTTGCCCCGCTTCAACAATTTGACCATCACTAACGATCGCATTTTGTCCTGGCTTGATCGGGTAATCACTGACTACCCCGTCTTCTTCCACTATCTTGATATCGACAGTTTCGTTTTCTTCATAGACTACCTGACAGACCCCAGAGCTGCGGCTGAGGATACAGCCTTCCTTGGGCTTACGCGCTTCTAGCAGTTCTTCAATTCGGGGAAGACCTTGAATAATGTCACCAGTTTTAGAGCGCTCAAAGACCAGCAGCACGAGGTTATCACCCCGCTGTACCAAATCGCCATCATCGATATGTAGCACCGCACCCTGAGATACGCGATAGGGACGAGCATAGCGTAAGGAAACGCTGGTTTTGCCATCCTTTTCGCTGACTTTGACCACCTGTCCCGAACTTTCTAGTTTGATACCCTCGGCAAGCATAGTGCCTGAGACTAATAAATCTTTTTCCTGATAGCCAAATTTAGCTGGAGAAACATCTAGCTCATGGTCAATCACATCACTGTCTCTGACGATTAAGATCCGACGAATCGCCTCTGAACCTTCGCGAATCCCCTGAACTTCTCCTGCTGATTTACACAGAATTTCCGTGCGGGCAATTGTCGCTCCTTTGGCAATTTCTTCCCCATTCTCAACCAAGATTCTGGTTTGAATCTCGCCACTGTGAGGATCGACATCTGTATCTCTTCTTAAGACGAGGGATTCTAAGATCACCATTTGTAATCGCTTGATCTCAGGATCATCATCGTCAGGCTGTAGCTCGATATCCGCACTCAAGTTAGCGAGAATGTCGCTCTCTTCTGTAGTTTCAATTTCTAGTACCAATTGGGTACTTAGCAAAGATAGACTGCTAACCGACTTGACTCGTTCTCCATCTTTATAGAAGATTCTTTGTACGGCACGTAGCTCAATCTGACGACCATCATCCTGATTGATTGATGCCTGGGAAGGAATAGACGGTTTATCTGCTACCGCAAACTCTCTAACAGGACGTAGAATTAAAGCCGTCCCTTCGGTCGTTTCCAAAACTTCACCGTAGCGCAGTTCTTTAGTGACCACTCCTGGTAAAACTTCCGTTCCTGGTTGAATTAGTTTTTCATGCCATTCATTTTTGGAATCGTCTATCTGGTGAATTTCTCCTGGCTTGATGATAATTTCCCGCAGAATATCGTTTTTCTGCACGACCTCGGCAATACCTGAAGACTGACAGAAAACGTCTTTGACGACCTCGGAACCCGCCTCGACAAACTCGCCATCTTCGACGATCAAGAGCGAGATATCTTTATTTACTTCATGACTCTCTTCGGGAATCCACAGTAATGTGCCGCCCTGTTCTACCTCGTAGCCCTGTTTGCGGTTGCCTTTACCGACGGAGATACCACCATACTTAATGATGCCCCCTGTTTCCGTCTTATAAAAGTCGTCAATCAGTTCAGCTACAACCTGCTTATTCTGTACCTTAGTACCAGGGGCAGTTTTGAGTAGGAACTTGAGATCGTTAGCAGTGGTAATAATATACTGTTCGCGACCGCCATCACTTTCGACCTTGACTTTTGCTTGGTCGAGGGAAACAGAAGCGGTAACAATTTCAATCTCACGACTATCGGCAACCATTCTGACCACCCCACCATTGGCAGCGGTTAGTCTAGTTTGAGCCAGCAGATCGCCAGGCTTAACGTTATCACCGTTTTTCACCAGTGCTTCAGCCCCTGGCAGCAGGTTGTATACTTCTCCTGAAAGTACCCAGAGAAGTCCAGATCTTTGAGCGATGCGAGTAGTATTGCCCTGACGATCTTTTTTGTCTTCAGGGATAAGATCGGCAAAAACAATTTCTCCTGCTAAATCAGAGGTAACGTCTTTTGCCGCTTTTTCCGTCGATTTCTGTAGCTGCTGCTTGGCAACTTCAACTAGTAGCTGACCCTTTTTGACTGATTCACCATCTTCAACATAGATCAAAGAGCCAGCCGTCAAGGCGGTGTTGGTAGTTTTACCTTTATTGGGAATCAACTTAATATCCCCAATGGTTTCCACCTGATTTCGCTCATCACCATGGCGAGTACGAATTGCCCGAGTGCTGAGACCTTCGCCAAATTCCACTTTACCGTCGGCCTTGGCTCTGATTTGACGGGCAACTTCTCCCGTAAATACACCTCCTGTGTGGAAGGTACGCATGGTAAGCTGTGTTCCTGGTTCCCCAATCGACTGGGCGGCAATAATCCCTACTGCTTCACCCATATCGACCGTGTGTCCGTGCGCCAGACTCCAGCCATAGCACTTTTGACAGACAGAACGAGCCGCTTCACAGGTAAGAGGAGAACGAACCATTACCTCCTCGACGCGATCGCCAATTTCTACCGCTAAATCTTGGTCGATCGCCTGATTGCGACTAGCGACCACTTCTCCTGTTTTGTCGTCGATCGCATCTTCAGCCAGAACCCGACCCAATAGACGATCAGAAAGCTCGATCAAAGTGCGATCGCCATCTTTCATGGCTTTGAGACTAATACTCCGCTGAGTTCCACAGTCTACTTCCCGTACAATTACGTCTTGGGAAACGTCAACTAAACGACGGGTTAAATAACCGGAGTCAGCAGTTCTTAGGGCTGTATCCACCAGACCCTTCCGCGCACCGTAAGAAGAAATAATGTATTCGGTTACGGTCAAACCTTCGCGGAAGTTGGTTTTGATCGGTAAATCAATGATTTCCCCTTGGGGATCTGCCATCAGACCCCGCATACCCACCAGTTGTCGTACCTGAGATAAGTTACCCCGCGCCCCACTAAATGCCATCATGTAAACCGAGTTAAGCGGGTCGGTAGCGCGGAAGTTGGTTACAACCTCGTCTTTTAGGTTTTCTGAGGTGCTGTTCCAGGTATCAATTACTTTTTGGAAGCGTTCTACTTCCGTAATTTCTCCTCTGGCATAACGTTCTTCTGTCTCCCTAATCTCGCCTTCGGCTGCTTCTAACAGCTCTGCCTTAATCGGTGGGACTTTGAGATCGTCAACGCTAATCGAAACCCCAGCAACAGTCGCATAGCGAAATCCTAGCTCTTTAAGGGAATCTGCTACCGTGGCGCTGTGAGCCGAGCCGTATTCAGTAAAAGCCAAAGCCATCAGCTTTTTCAGGCGACCTTTATCAACGATGTGGTTGTAAAATTTCATTCTTGATTTTTCTGTTCCTAGCTGTTAAAACTTTGTAATTTCGGGCTGACAAGCTTTTGCTATACTGCCGCTGCTAAAGCATCTTGCACAGTTTTGTTGTAGATAATGCGACCGACAGTAGTGTTTATGTACTGAGTTAGCTCTTCTCCTTCGGGCGATCGGCGGACAAATCTCTCGCGATAGTATTCAATTTTGCTGCCGTCACCCAAGTCTTCCGTTTCTACAATCTCTGTATCGGGTTTTTCGGTAACAACTTCGCCTTCATAGCGCAGCCAAACGCGAGCGTGAAGATCGATTTGTCCTTGTTCGAAGGCTTTGATCGCATCATCTAGATTGCCAAAGCGACGACCTTCACCGCGGACAGCTTTGGGATCTTCGGCGGTCAAATAGTAACAGCCCAAAACCATATCTTGAGAGGGGGCGACAATTGGTCTGCCTGTCGCTGGAGAAAGAATGTTGTGGCAGGCAAGCATTAGCAGTCTTGCTTCGGCTTGAGCTTCTAAAGATAGAGGTACATGCACCGCCATTTGGTCACCATCGAAATCGGCGTTAAAGGCAGGACAGACCAGAGGATGAAGCTGAATTGCCCGTCCTTCTACTAAGATTGGTTCAAATGCCTGAATCCCCAAGCGGTGTAGGGTCGGGGCGCGGTTGAGCATTACAGGGTGTCCCGCAATTACTTCTTTTAATACTTCGTAGACGCTGGGGTCATTGCGCTGGATCAGCTTTTTCGCCGCCTTGATGTTGTTCACCATGCCGCTATTGATTAGGCGGTGAATTACAAAGGGCTGAAATAGTTCGATCGCCATTTCTCTGGGCAAACCGCACTGATAAATCTTCAGCTTTGGTCCGACTACAATTACCGAACGACCAGAATAGTCAACCCGTTTACCGAGTAGGTTCTGACGAAAACGCCCTTGCTTCCCTTCAATAATGTCCGACAGAGATTTGAGAGGGCGATTATTGGCGCCGACGACAGTTCGACCCCGACGACCATTATCAATGAGCGCGTCCACCGCTTCTTGAAGCATCCGTTTTTCATTACGGACGATAATTTCAGGAGCGAGAATTTCTTGCAGTCGTGCCAGACGATTATTGCGATTAATTACTCGACGATAAAGGTCGTTAAGATCAGAAGTCGCAAAGCGACCGCCATCAAGCTGCACCATGGGACGCAGATCGGGGGGAATTACAGGAATAGCATTTAGCACCATCCATTCTGGACGTGAACCCGTTGCCACAAAGTTATCAATTACCCGTAGACGCTTAATTAGCTTGGCTCTTTTTTGTCCCTTCGCGTCGGCAATTTGTTCCCGCAGTTTCTCTGCTTCTTCTTCGAGGGCAACCTCTTCTAAGAGCCTTTGTACTGCTTCTGCACCAATACCAACTTCGACTCCCACCAATTCTGAGTCTTCACTATAGAGCTGATCTTCAATCTCAATCCACTGATCTTCCGTTAGCAGTTGTTTCGCCGACAGATTGCCAGCATTACCAGGGTCGAGAACCACATAGGCATTGAAATAGACTACCTGTTCTACATCTCGTAGAGGCATATCTAGCAAAATACTTAGGTAGCTGGGAATTCCCTTCAGATACCAGACATGAGTAACAGGAGCTGCCAGCTTAATAAAGCCCATGCGGTGACGGCGCACTCGCGATTCGGTAACTTCGACACCACATCGCTCGCAGACAATACCACGATGGCGTACTCGCTTATATTTACCGCAGTGACATTCCCAATCTTTCGCGGGACCAAAGATACGCTCACAAAATAGCCCGTCCATTTCTGGCTTCAGGGTACGGTAATTGATTGTTTCGGGTTTAGTTACTTCCCCGACTAACTGACCGTTAGGTAATGTTCTTTCGCCCCACTGACGGATTCGTTCGGGAGAAGCAATACCAATTTTGACGTAATCGAATCTTTGTTCTATCTGGTTTCTCATTTATTGATTAGAAATTTAGGAGTTGGGGTTGGGGAATTAATTACTTATCGGCAGAGATGAAGGCACCAGTAACATACTTAGCCTTCATCTCTCAGCCTTTATCCTTCTGTGGTTAGACTTCCTCAGTTGATTCTTCTCTCTGCAAAGACTCATAAGTGGGTCGATTGGGAGTACGACGAGGAGTATCTGCCATCAGATCTACCTCCACATCTCTACTGCTGCCATCTTCCATTGCCTCCAGCTTGTGTACGGCTATATCTAAGCCCAAAGACTGTAGCTCGCGCATCAATACTTTGAAAGACTCTGGTGTACCAGGGCGAGGAATCGGCTTACCTTTGACAATTGAGTTAAGAGCTTCGTTCCGTCCCTGCATATCGTCAGATTTTACCGTTAATAACTCTTGCAAGGTGTAGGCTGCGCCATAGGCTTCTAATGCCCAAACTTCCATTTCTCCAAAACGCTGTCCACCCTGCTGTGCTTTACCACCCAAAGGCTGCTGTGTTACCAGAGAATAAGGACCAGTAGAACGAGCGTGAATCTTGTCATCCACTAGGTGAACCAGCTTCAGCATATAGGCTTTACCTACAGTTACAGGACGAGCAAATTTTTCTCCTGTTCGTCCATCAAAAACGTCGATTTTGCCAGGATTGTTCTCGTCATAAACCCAGGATTTACCAGGCTTTTTCGCCGCATCCATGATTTTGCCGTGTACTGTTTCCCGCGATGCTTCTTTGCCATACATTTCATCGAAGGGCATCATTTTAAAGCGAGTAGCTAAGTTTTCGCCCGCCCAGCCGAGTAAACACTCAAATACCTGTCCAACGTTCATCCGTGAAGGTACACCCAGGGGATTTAAGGCAATATCAATTGGTGTGCCGTCAGGGAGGTAGGGCATACTTTCAATCGGCAAGATCCGCGAAATAATGCCTTTATTACCGTGGCGACCAGCCATTTTGTCTCCTACCTGAATCTTCCGCTTTTGGGCTACATAGATTCTGACTACCATATTGGCTCCAGGAGGTAGCTCATCTCCCTGTTCTCTAGTAAAGACACGAACATCAACTACCCGTCCTTTTTCGCCGTTAGGCACCCGTAGAGAATTGTCCCGCACGTCTCTAGCTTTCTCACCAAAGATGGCTCTTAAGAGTTTTTCTTCAGGGGGCTGATCGGATTCTCCTTTGGGAGTTACCTTCCCGACCAAAATTTCTCCCGCCTCGACCCAAGCACCAATATGAATAATGCCTCGTTCGTCCAGATTGCGCAGGGCATCCTCACCGACGTTAGGAATTTCACGAGTAATTTCTTC
>JBCBWB010000209.1:0-7878 GCA_039817275.1 Cyanobacteria bacterium J06648_1
AAAGCTCTGTCTTTAGCTGTTTTAGGTCAACACGCCAACCGACTTTTTTAGCCCGACTACTACAGTGTCGTCTAATACTTTTGTTCCCTCATGAGCCAGTGTCATTAAAGCTGGGTCGATCTGGCGGATAATTCCGTAGACGGTTTCGTAGGAAGGAGGAGTAATTTCTGACCGAACGCACCAATCTTTGACTCGACGGTGAATAGTAGCTTTGCTCATGGCTGGCTTTTGTAAAGCCAATCCTTCAATCAGTTTTTTGACTTCAGCATTGACGACTTTTCTCGTACCGCTATCTTTGCGTTTGCTACGGCATAATCCTGCCAAGCCTGACTTTTTGTAGTTTGCCACCCAACGTTGGGCTGTTCTCAAGGGAATACCGCCATCAGCGATCGCTCTACGGAGAGGAACGGAGTCTTCTAAATGAGGGCGCAATATCTGATAACGCTTCCAAGCTATTGCTCTTGAGCTTTCGGGTAATTCGCTGAGGTTTGGTAATGAATCACGTGTTGATTCAGACATTTGATAAACGATAAATGGTGGAACGGTCTACATTGAAAGTTTTAGCCAACTCAGTTGCTGACTTACCTTCTTCTCTCAATTTGAGAATCAATTCTTTTTGTTCGGGAGACAATTTTTTAGGACGACCAAATCTAACACCTCTTTTCATGGCAGCTTCTCGCCCGACGCTGGTACGTTCGCGAATTAAGTCTCGTTCAAACTCGGCAATACCTGCAAAAACAGTCATAATCATTTTCCCTGCATGGCTTGTAGTATCTGCCCAAGGTTCTCCCAAGGAATAAAAAGCTGCTTTTTTCTCTCGGAGAGTTTCGACTATTTCTAGTAGGTGATGAGTTGAACGGGCAAGGCGATCTAGTTTACAAACTACTAAAGTGTCCTCTTTGCGGATCTGACTCAGGAGCTTTTCTAATTCGGGACGAGATTTTTTCGCTCCTGAAATTTTCTCTTCAAAAATTTCTTCGCAGCCATTTTCTTTGAGTAAAGAAATTTGATTTTCGAGATTCTGGTCATTTGTACTAACCCTCGCGTAGCCGATTTTCATTTTTTAGCTCTCAACCCGAAATTTTGTCGCAAAACATAGTGCATAAATCATATACTTTTACCACTAACATTTGCAACAGCTAAAGCCTAATAAAACCGCGATCGCCAATTTTGTCGCAAAACTTGAAACTTTTGCCACAGTCAAAATAAAAAAACTCATATCAGTTGATTTGTATTACGCCAAGTAACTCTAAAGATTTTACGCCACTTATTTCTGAAAGTTACAACATCGATAACCTTCAAAGATTCATCCAGTTTATTTTCTTATTTGTCTCGTTTAGCCAACTTTGCAGAAAGACCAGCTTCTGAATGGATTTGGCTAGATGGTCGTCGTTTGTTTCGAGTTACCGCATTAGAAGATTACCTGCCAGAGAGAGTGCAACAAATTGAAAGTAATCTAGGAACAATTAGCAATGCCTATTTTCAAAGTAAGAGTAACGATTTACAAGTAAATGTAGTTAAGGTTAATGGCTCGCCAACGCTCGAAATTAACGGTCAATATCTTCTAACCGTAACCGAACTCGATGCCAAACTGCTAGGCATTAATACTTTTACTTGGGCAGAACAGTTAAGCCAAATTCTGCAACGGTTACTAGTAAGGGCAAAACAAGAGCGGCAACCGCAATTTTTAAAACGTCAAGGTGCGATCGCTGGTGGGATTATGTTCGCGGTAGTAATCGGTAATTGGTTGCTCAGAAAACTACGATGGCGCATTCAACCAATTAAAGGCAAAGATCGGCTGATAGGAATTGCTACAGAAGAGAGCCCAACTAAGAAGCAATACCAAAACAATTTCCAAGCAATTGAATATAGATTATTGTTCTACTTTTAGATTCTGCTTTGGCTAGGTGGAATCATTTTATGTTTGCATTTATTTCCCTACACTCGACCTTTACAGGTATGGCTACTTTCTGGATTAAAAATTCGGCGTTGGTAAGTGCGTAATGCTATTGAGCTTAAAATAAGGTAGTTTAGATTACTAGTTATCAGCTAATGGACTGTTCTAAATGTAAGTCATCTCAAAAGAAGAAAAATGGTTATCGTCGTGGAAAACAGTCCTATAAATGCAAGAATTGTGGGACTCAGTACGTGGCTAATCCATCTTCTAAAACATACTCTCGGCAAATCAAACAAACTTGTATTGAAATGTATCTCAATGGCATGGGTATCAGAGGAATTTCGAGAGTGACAAAGATTAGTCACGTAACTATATTGAATTGGATTAAAGTAGCAGGAGAAGCACTATCTGATGAACCTCAAGACGAAGAAATTCCCGAAATCACTGAAATTGACGAGCTTCAAACCTTTGTAGGCAGCAAAAAAAACAAATACTGGGGCAGCGGCTATCGCCGCAAGCGACGCTAGGCGCGTCTTCGAGCTTTGCTCGTGCGACAGTAGTTAATCATCAGAAAACGGGGATTATTCTTTGGACAATTGGCGATCTCTCTCATCAAACATTTGCTTCAATTTGGTCAGTTATCAAGTGCTGGCATAGCTTTTTCTATGTTACGCGGACGCGAATGCGTCCCAGTCGTCTTACGACGATCTGCGCGTACGCGCTGCGATGGAAGGTATACCCAATGTATATTGAATCTGAAGACCATCTCATCTGTAAGACTTATATGACCAGAGTTGAGGGAGAGAATACAAGACTTAGACATTACCTTGCTCGATTACACCGAAAGACGCTTTGTTATTCCAAGTCTTTGGTTTTTCTACGATATTCTATCCGTTTACTCTTACACTATCTAAGATTTAATACTGTTCCTACTTTTTCTTAAAGCATTACGCATTTACCAACGCCGATTTTATAAACCCTCATTGCATTCAGTAGTCCCTGAATTTTTAGTTATGTGTTGTGTTAGTGAGCTTTTCAGGATTTTCTATAGACCCTATAATGTAACTTTCAGTACTAACGGCTCTTGCACGCTTTTGGTGAATGGCAACAATTACAGAAGTAAATGATATTAAGCTTGATTCCTCGGTTTTTTGGTTTGCTCAAAAATTAAATCTTCTTCTGGTTCGTCTTTGAGTTTTCCGTTACTCAAACGGTTGAGCTTTCTGATGCTGAGTTCAACTTGTTTGGTGGTTTCCAACTGTTCGACTAGGAGATCGAGATATTTCACTACAGCTTGTCTGGCTTGACCTTTCTTTTTCCAGACTTGTACGTCCTCTAAGACGTTGGTGAGCCCAATAAATTCGTCGTCGTCGTCTCCCAAAGAAAAATTAGCAGCATAAGCTTTTGCTTCAGGTATTAACAGCAATACATAACCTAACTGTCCCTGTCGAGGACTACCAAACCCTTTGCCCATTGTTGTTGTTTTAACTCTTCTTCTGCCTTAGTTTATCGGAAAGCTATTATTGCCAGAATCAATCGTGTTTTTTTGTAATATTTTAGTATAGATATTTTAAGGCTGAAAGCATTGTTTAAAAAAGGTTTGAAGGGGATATGGTAGTAGAATTCACGAATCGTTGCCATCCCCCGATTTAAGACAAGTGCAGGACTTACTCGGTCATGCCGATCCTCGGACTACTTCGATCTATGCCCATGTCGGCGATTGCGTAGCTAGCCGTAGGCATCGCTGGGATCATAACCCTGGAACTAGCATTAAAGAAAAACTAAATTTGTCATTGTAACTATACTTGTGTGCTGTAGTCGTGAATCAGTGACAAATATTCATCACGAAAATGGCGCAGAGTGCTAATAACTGGATTTGGTGCCGATTGTCCCAGACCGCATGAGCTTGTATATTTGACCATATCGCATAGTTCTTCTAGCTGCTTCAAGTCTGCTAAAGAAGACTTTCCTTCACGTATTTTGGTAAGTAGTTGATGCAGTTGAACTGTTCCCGCACGGCAGGGGATACATTTACCACAAGATTCTTCCATACAAAACTCCATGAAAAATCGCGCCACATCTACCATGTTGGTAGTTTCATCCATAACAATTGCTCCGCCAGAACCCATAATCGAGCCTAGTTTTGCCAAAGACTCATAATCTACTGGAGTATTAAACATTGCAGCAGGGATACAGCCTCCAGAAGGACCACCCGTCTGTACCGCTTTAGCTTTTTTTCCATTGGGAACGCCATCACCCATTTCTGACACTATTTCTCGTAAAGTAGTACCCATAGGCACTTCAATTAGACCTGTATTGCAGACTTTTCCAGCGAGGGAAAAAACCTTGGTTCCCTTACTCGTTTTCGTTCCGATACTAGAAAACCAGTCTGCACCCTGACGAATAATTGTCGGAACGTTGGCAAAAGTTTCGACGTTATTAATTAAAGTAGGACAGCCCCATAAGCCAGATTCGGCGGGATAGGGAGGACGGGGACGAGGTATTCCTCTCTTACCTTCGATCGATGCCATCAGTGCGGTTTCTTCGCCACAAACAAACGCTCCCGCACCAACGCGAATGTCAATTTTAAAATCAAACGAGGACTCGAAGATCTGGCTTCCTAATAAACCCAACCGCTTTGCCTGACGAATTGCTGTTTGTAGATGATTAATTGCCAGAGGATATTCGCCTCTTACGTAGATATAGCCTTGGCTTGCACCAACCGCGTAGGCTGCGATCGCCATGCCTTCAATTACGCGGTGGGGATCGCTTTCTAATACACTACGATCCATAAATGCTCCAGGATCGCCCTCATCGGCATTACAAATTACATATTTGCGATTGCTTTGTGCCTTAGCCACCGTCGCCCATTTTAGCCCCGTGGGATATCCTGCCCCGCCTCGACCTCTTAAACCACTGCGCGAAATTTCCTCTACTACTAATTCGGGACTCATTTCACGTAAAGCATGGTGTAGTCCTTGATAACCATCGACAGCAATATATTCTTCGATTTGTTCTGGGTCGATCTTGCCACTATTTTCTAAAACAATTTTCAACTGTTTGGTAAAGAAAGGATGAGTATCTGGTTGATGGGTCGATGGCGATAGAGATGATTGAGAATTAGAAATAGAATCCACAATATTGGCTGCGTCCTCGGTCGTGACGCGATCGTATAAAGTACCTGTAGGATCGACTCTAACCAAAGGTCCTTTGCTACATAAGCCCATGCAGCCAACGCCAGATACATCTACTTTGCCTCCCAAACCTGCTTCGTTGACGGCTTCTTCTAAATGTTCTTTGACTCCTGTTGCATTAGCGGAGAGACAACCACCGACAGTACAGCAACGAATACAGGTTTTATGTTGTTTTTGATGTTCTCTAGTGGCGATCGCTTTTAATTCTTCAAGATCCATGATGCAGACATTCCTCAACGCGATGAATAACAGATTCAGCAGTCTGATGACCTTCTACGTTGCCATCAACCACTACCGCAGGAGCAATTCCACAAGCACCCAAACACCTAGCTGTTACTAAAGATAATTGATTATTAGAAGTGGTTTCTCCTGCTTTGACTTGATATTTCCCTTCCAAAGTAGCCAACAAATTCGCTGCGCCTTTAACATAGCAAGCCGTCCCCATACAGACTACGCAGGTATGCGCTCCTTTTTGTTTTAAAGAGAAAAAATGATAAAAAGTAGCCACACCGTACACGCGACTGGGGGGAAGCTTGAGACTGTGGGCAATGTAAAGCAGAAGATCTTCTTCTAAATAGCCAAATAATTCTTGTGCCTGATGTAGCACTTCAATTAGAGCATCGGGGGAATATTGATAGCGTTTCATCGTTGCTGTCAACATCCGAAATCGCTTATCGCTACTGGGGTGTGTTTTAACGGATTTTTTGGTGATGGACATTTTGAAGAGTTAGTCCCTAAAGGGATACCGCTACGCATATTGTTAGTTGCCGTTGTCCCCGAATGGGGATTAGTCGTATTAGATTCTTTTGCTATCTTTGACCGCTACGTCTTTGTCCACGCCACATAGGAATGCCATTTTCATCTCGAAGCACGAGGGTTTTGTCTCCTTTTATAATTTCACGAGCGATTATTGCCTCTTCTCCATCAACCTTAATTCTCGAACCCTTAACAGTAAGATTGTCTTGTGGTGAAATTTCAAACTCTTGCTCTGCTAAGTACCAAGATGGTGCTACGTGTATGTCAATTGTTTCTTTGTTTGTGTTAACCATAAGATGTATACCTTGAAAATTTCCTCTCCGAGATGGATTAGCGTCTACGCTAATCACTTCCCCATCTATGGTTTCAGCTTTACCCCAGTCAAAGTTTATGTATCGACCCCGACGACCATTAGACCAGCTTTCCTGGCAGCAATAGGGATATTCGGAATTGTCTATCGGTTCTTCAGCAAGTAGTGGGGCAACTGCTAAGAATAAACCGATCGCAACTACAATAAAAGCTTGCCACGTTCTTTTAGTATTCATTTATTGATACCTCCGTTGCTTGAAAAATCTAAGCTATGCAGATTGACAAGATTAATCTGAGAGCTTTAGCAATTTCAAATTAATCAAACAACTTGAAGATGTTGTGAGGAAGATGTTTGGGAATATCAAAAGAAAAGCGAAACCAAAAACACAATCGAGATTCATGTTTTAAAATTTGCTAGGGTCAATCGACTTAAATAGACATACATAAAAATGAGCGAATACGCTATTAATGCTTAAGAAATTAAGCAGTGGTTAGATTCTCAATCAGACTTTTCTTTGGAAATGAGAGTTTTCTCTCATCTCCTATCACTAGATTTTCATGCCGAACATGGTGGTACTTACTCAGATCCAGTAACAGACAAGCACAGACAATTCGATATCCGATGTAGTTCTAGAGATAAAAACAAAATCGTAAAATTTGCGGTTGAATGCAAAGCACTTTCTCCTCAATTTCCTCTCGTCATTCAGCGAGTTCCAAGAATTAAACAAGAAAGTTACCATGAGCTATTTTTGGCTTATGAACCACCAGAAAACTATCCTGGTGTGGGAATATTCAATAGCTCCAAAGCTTTACGAACCAAAGATAGCTCAAGCTTGTATCCGATCGATAATTTTGTAGGCAAATCTTCTAATCAAATTGGAAGAAAGAAGAGAGGTAAAAACGAGCCAGAACTCTATGCCAATGACAGCGAAATATATGATAAATGGTCACAAGCGATCGCTTCATCGCACGATCTGGCTACTAATTCAACTGATGAAAGAGAACAGATGGGACTTGAGCAATCATTAACGATGATATTTCCAGTTCTTGTAGTGCCAGAATTGTGCCTTTGGTCAGTTGATTACGATGCTCAAGGGAATAGAATTTCGGAACCGATAAATTGCGATGAGATAGATTATTACATTGGAAAAGAACTTTGGAACAAATCTACGCTATGTGCTGCTTATACAATAAGCCATCTAAAAGTGCTGACTTTTAAAGGATTTGAGCAGTTTGCCAAGAAAATTAAATCTGATGACGATTACTGGAAAACAATTTTTCCTGCAACAGATCGACTCATTGAGAATTAACCGCTAACCATCTTCACAAGTTCCTCAAAGTATTAATTTACAAAATAACTATCAACTTCAAAGCATTACTAGATAGATGCAATGAGGCAATAGTTATGGAGGAACTAGAACTAATGGTCGTAACAGCAGATCGTAACAGCCAAACTCAACAAGATAAAGAACAAGTTCTGGTTCTCTGGTTTGAAGATGTAGGAATGGGTGACGTTTCTCTAGTAGGAGGCAAAAACGCCTCGCTAGGAGAAATGATCCAGCAATTGACCCCGAAAGGAATTAATGTGCCTGGTGGTTTTGCCACTACCGCTCATGCCTATCGGTATTTTATCGAACAGGCAGGATTAGAAACGAAGCTGCGCCAGCTATTTTCCGATTTAAATGTCGAAGATCTGAGTAATTTGCGATCGCGAGGCAAACA
>JBCBWB010000020.1:0-40631 GCA_039817275.1 Cyanobacteria bacterium J06648_1
AGGCGAAAATATAGGGTTCGTGCGATATGAGGCAGCGTAATTAAATCTCGCATTTTTTATAACATTTTTGGCTTTGACTGATAAGAAATACAAATGTTAACTTTGCCTAGTTCGTCTCATTCTAGGCAAAGTATCATGGAGATATAAACACCAGCATGAGGATTCGACCCATGCTACAAACAACTGCCCAACTTCCGTTTTCGGCAAAGTTATTTCCACCTCCACCCAAAAAACCATCAACCAGAGAAAGAGAATACCTGAGATCGCCAGAGGTCAAAGCGATGATTCGTGCTGCCAAAAAAGTAGGTCGTCATGGCATCAGGGATGGAGGCATTATTTTACTGATGTTCCGTCACGGCTTGAGAACGGCTGAATTAGTAGCTCTCAAATGGACACAGATAGATTTAGCAGATGGTTATATTGAGGTACATCGGGTCAAGAATGGTCGCGACAGCATTCATCCTTTACGCTCGCTCGAACTGAGAGCCTTACGCCAAATCCAGAGAGATTATTCAGATACGAGCTATGTTTTTGTCTCCGAACGAAAAGCCCCTCTTTCCACTCGCTCAATCCGCCACATCATAGCTAGGGCAGGAGAACTAGCTGGTCTTCCCTTTCAGATTCATCCTCATCAACTGCGTCATGCCTGTGGTTATTATTTGGCTGCTCAAGGACATGATACTAGAGCGATTCAGGACTATTTAGGACATAAAAATATTCATCATACGGTTCGCTATACTCAAATGTCACCCCAAAGGTTTGAGAGTTTCTGGATGGATTAAATTGGAGAAGCATTTGAGATAGATTTAGTTGAAGATGATAGATGTAGAAATGTTATCTTCCATGAAACCATTATGCCCAACGGATCTGTCTATACTGGTAGAACTTGAAGTTAACAACTCTCCTCAATTTCTAAGCCACTAACGGTTGCGATAATCTCTCTATCCTTTCCTTCATATCCAGCCTAAACAACCCATAAGGATTCACATGACCAAATATCAAAGGAGTAATCGCTTGTAAATCCCTCGCTGTTAACCTCTTCTGCCAATGCTTCTGTGCTAGTACGCTCTGAATCATTAACGTATTTACATACACCAGACAAATTTGTAACAGGTGCAAAGATAACACCGATAGTTCCTGACTTTCCAGGCGATTGGAAGCAAACTCACCACCCTTACCGTAGAAGATAAAATTATTAACTCCATTCCATCTCTCTACCACGTTTAAACCTTCATTAATCTCTCTGCGTATAGCTTCGGAGTCGAGATACTGACACAAGAAAATAGTCTTAATGACTCTACCTAATTCCATCAAAGCTAGATAGGTAGGATGTTTAAAAGGATTCTTGCTAAACCGTTTTAAGATAGCTTCGGTTTCTGCTGTCCCCAGTCTCAAAGCAGTAGCATACTTGACCATCTGGTCGTATTGTTGCCGAATCAAATCCCAGTTTATCGGACGAGTCATTACGGGTTCTAGATTAGGATAAGCATCAGTTTGACCAGCATGAGGGCGATAGAGCTTCTGTACCTTAATCCTTTTTAGTCTGGGCATTAACTGAAAACCCAACAGGTGAGTAAAGGCAAAAGCCACTTCGCTTTGACCGTGACTATCTACATAATTCTTCTTCACTTCCATACTGGTACAGTGCTTTAAAACCCCATTAATCATCGCGGAAACTTCACTACTAGAGCAGGTTTTTAGCTGAGAATAGATACAGGTAGAATTCTTCTCGACGTGCCAGTAAATCATGACTCCTCTACCGCCATAGCGGAGATGATATTGGGTAATTAAATTCTGTTCCCAAGCACCAAAATGTTTACTGTCGCTAGCACAGGTAGTAGTTCCTTCCCCCCAGATATGAGGCAAACGAATCTCAAAGGTGGCATTGACTATCTCGGCGATGGCACTACGAAGCTGGTCTTTGTGAATGTACCTACGGCGGACATAGATTAAATCTTGGTAGTTTTCACCATCAATTCCTGTATTGATTCTCTTCAATCCCGTGTTCGTCCCCATACCAAACAAGCAGAGTAACAGTCGCTTCTGTAATGTTTCTCTGTCTAATATCTCTCTCGTCCCCATACTCTTAAACTTACGGGTAAAATCAACTCGTAAATCTGTTTCCTTGAGAATGTCCAAGAGGCTGGTCTTGTGCCAGAGACGGTCAATTTCTCCCTTCAATTGCCTGAGATTAATGGGGTCTGGTAGAGCATCAAAGAGGCTGAGTCTGATTAAGCCTTTATTTCCTTTGCCCCCAATGGTCACACCTTTGTTTCTCGGCATCCCCTTATCTAATTTCTCTAACCCATCTGTCATCTGCTGTTGTAAACCAGAAATAAAAGTCTTTACATCTTCAGGGAGGGTTAGAGCCTGATAATAAATCTGACGCTTCGTCTCAAAGTCTGTGGGTAAATCATCGTCAGGATTGCGATAGCGGTTGGCACCGACGACCCATATTTCTTTACAGCATAGTCTTTCTCTCAGGGCTTTAAGGACGCAGATTTCATAATTTATACGGTTGATTCTTTCGTTTCCGTCGCTATCTGTTTCCATCAGGATTTCTTTGGCTCCTGCTTTTAAGACTCCATCGATGGGTATTTCTTCTGTAGAATCGTAATATCTGGCTTTGCTATGGGCATATTTCTTGAGAAGTTCTAACGCTTCGATTACGGGGCGATGCAGGTCATTGTTAGAGCGAAATTCTAGTAACTCTAGCAATTGGGGAATCAGGCGACGATAGTGATTGGCAAAAGATGCCCGCATGACATTGTGAACCCTACGTTTGTAAGCCAACCCCGTTGCTTTATATTCAGCTACTAAGTCTTTGAAAGTCTTGAGAGATACCACAGGGAAAATAACCCGTTCGATAGTCCCACCTGGTTCGGCAATGGATACTTCAGCAATGCGATACAGTAAGTGAGCTTTGCCCGAAACCTTTTTGAACTCTTCGATTAGTTCCTGATTGATGCGTTTTTCGGCTCGGTTATCAATACGTTTGATGATAGTTGTTAGTATCTCAATCAGACTATCTGTAATCTCTTGAGCGCGTTGAGTACAGAAGACTGCCATCAGAGTGTAACGGATAGAATCTTTGTGTTGGCGAAGGTCGTAGGGAGATTCGGTAGATGCTCTATTTCGATAGGTTTTGAGCAACTTTTCCGAAATACCTGTAAATAAATCTGGAGGTAAATCAACAGCACGAATTAATTTTAGCTTTTTAATTTCAGTAAGAAAACTATCTAATCCCACTGCACCAGGGTCAGTTTTGAGGAAAGCGAAATCTGACATAATGAATTTTCTGCTCGACTGGGAGGCAGATTTATCATCATCGGTTTCTTCTGTATTCTCTGTAGAAAGGAGAATATCAATTTGTTCGATTATGGAGGGAGTAAGTTTCTTGAGAGTTGAGGAGCAGAAATCAGCTTCGTATTGGTAAATAGCACTCTTGATTAAGCGTTCGACTTGAAGCTTGGTTGGTGGTTCAATTTGTAATTCTCTCCATCTTTGAGAAACAATTTCCCAGATTGTTTCAAACTTTTGCTCGTTGGGTAATATCTCTTGAATCAGCCAATCACTCATCTGTTCTGAATCAGTGACAGTGGCAACTCGAAAATCAAATAAACTGCGAATTTCAGCACGATAGACTCGTGCCGAACGTCCTTTAAAATCGTAATCAGAATAAGCACTTTCGGTCACATTAAGTTGTGAAGCGATGTAAGAGATAACGATCTTAGGAATAGATGAGCAATGGTTTGGAAAACTGGTAAAGATTTGAAAATGCTTTAATAAAAGAGCGAAACCAATCTTATTTCCTCCAACTTTATTTTCGACTAACTCTAATTCTTGGGGTAATAGCGTCCAATGTTCGATTAGTTCTTCCGTATCCCAATTTTGCTTCACCATTCATCTTCCTCTCACGCCAGTTTATCTTGAGACAGCATAGAAGAATAGAAGAGGATATTATCATTCGTTCAGGAAAAACGCAGATTTGAATTTGTTTGTCAAATCTCTTCTTGAGACGATATTTGCCAAACTTATCGTTGAGCGCGAAAATTAGTTAAATCGCCTTGAAAATAGTCAAGAGCTACAATACATATATAACTCCGCATTCAGCGTCTCACTGCCTCATATCGCACGAACCCTATATTTTCGCCTATTAAGAGTTATTCAACGGTGAGAAACTAGGCAAGAGTGCGATTGCGGACGTTAAAGTCTTGGACAGTTTGTCATCGCAGTCAGAAGGTAGCTCGGCTATCATCTTCTCATCCAAACTCATCATCGGCAAATGGGCTATTATCATACTCTCCCTCTCCTGCAATTAAACTAGAAGGAACTGAATCCTCATCCTCAAGCGGCTGTAGAGAATTTTTACCCTCTTTTTCAGGCTGAGTTGTTGTACCACTCGCTGAAACTACCGTCGGCACAACAGTAGAATGCCACTGGGGTTGAGATACCTGTAAAGATTGGCGCAGATTGAATCCATGTTTATCGAGCATATTCTGTGTTTCCCAACAGCACCTTTCTATCTCAGTTTTTGAAATATTTTGACTAGCTCTAGCGTAGGGTAAATAAGCCATAACCACCGCCGAGGCAATCATATTATTCTTCTCGTCATTCTCATGAGAGTTTAACCACTCGACCACTTCAGCCAAAAGAGTCCCCGAATAAGGTTGCAAACGGATACTCAAACTCACTCGCTTTTTTTTACTCATGATGCTTTATCCTTTTGTTGGGTACTTCTTTTAGCTTTCTTTTGATTCTTGGAGATCAAAAGATCGAATAAACCATAAGCATCAACCAATCGATAAGATAAAGAATCTACTGCTTCTTGTTCGCCTGAAAGAGCCAAAATCTCTTCAATTTCTTGAGTCAAGCCTGCTCCCCAGACCATCGGAGTAAAATGTCGTTCGGTTTCAATTGGCTCATATTTTCCTGTACGTGAGTAAGGACGATAGTAAGAAGATTCATTTTTTTCATATATATGTTCGCAATTGAAATGCCTTTCTAAATTTGGTTCTAAAAACCTCGACGCTCCACCTGAAATCACCACGGAATCTAAATCATTAGGAAATACTCGATTTAACCACTTACTTACTGTTGTCCAATATTCCTCTGTTGCAATATCTATAGCTTCTGCTACATTTTTTATTTCTTGGGCGCGTAGATCGCTATCTTTAGCATTGGCTAATTGGTCGATAGCATCTAATTTAGACCATTCTGGATAAAATGTTTGACTGGCAGAACGAGGATTTTCATAATGTTCACTTTTGGCTGATTCTAACCCTTGGAAAATAGCTTCAGCTATTCGGTCTCTATCTAATCCAGAAGTTCGCTCGATTACATTATCGAGAAACTTAGAAAATCCGATTAAAGGGCTATCTCCTCTCAAGTCTCCATACTCAAAATTTAAAGCTGTAATGTTGCGATGACCGAACATTAAAATACCCAACTTCTTATTTTGCTGCCAGTCACTGCCTTTTTTGCGTGTATGTATAGCAGCTAGTCCACCGCCTTCAGGACGACAAATAAACTTATCCAGCTCAACCGAATAAGATTTACCTCGAAACGCAAAGTCATTCAAATATTCCTTTAATTTTTGATAGAATTTCGAGCGATCCTCATACTCGTTCCAGGGAAGCAAAACTGCTAACTGTAATGAGATTTTTTTCGGATTAAGTTGATTAGATTCGGCAATTACCCCCACAGCAGCCAAGGTTTTATACAGAGCATTTTCATACTTAATCTCTTGTAATCGGTCTTCGGGGTCGAACTTAGAGGCAAAATAGCCAACGACGAATGTTTGCTGGTTTACTTTCAAATAGGCTTGTCTAACTGGAGAGGGGTTAGACATTATGGATTCTTTATCGAGATAACGCTTTAAATTATCCTCTGATATCTCTTCTACTTCTGGAGCCATCAAAAGATAACTGGGCTTTTTATCTTTTGTCAGTTGATAAATGATTTTGGTTTGACTCCCTCCTGGGTCAACACAAACAAAAAATTTTGGCATACTATTTTAAGATTGACATAGCACAGATTCAACTTAGTTTCCTGCTTAAAACCAATCTCGGTTAAATACTAAAATAAGCGGAAATAACTATTCACATTTATAGCACAACCAAAACGAATTTTGTCTTTATTTCTGTGCTAAATATGCATCCTAACTATGTTAGTCAATATTTTAAGTGGTTACTAATTTGTGCCTGAATAGTGCAAAATTTTGAATTGAATTAGAATATTTTGATAAAGTGTGTGAGTCTACTCAAAAATAAGTAGTGCAAAAATTTTCGGCGATTTAAATAAATAAGTTATGAGTTTTGGAGCTAGCAGGCGCATTGTATTACATTTGCTATAGTGGTGTTCATATGAACTAGCAATGCACTCCTCGGCGGGGGAAACCCCCTGCACCCCCAAAGCCCCCCGTCCTTGTTTCTGCTATTTTTATCCAATATTTAATCGTGCCAGAACCAGAAAATAAGTCTAAAGTCGTTACTATCAGATTCAAACCAAGCCAACTATCTGAGATTGATGCTCAAGCTAAGGCAGTCAATCTGACTCGCAGTGCCTACGTGACTAGAAAATTGACGGGACAGAGCGTGTTACCTGCCCGCGTTCCCGCTGTTAACTGGCAGCTCTATGGAGAGCTTGCTTCTATTTCTTCATCTCTGCCAGCTATCGGCAACAACATAAATCAGATAGCCAAAGCTTTAAATACAGCCCAATTTAAAGGCAAAGCCATTCCCCAATCTCTACCCAAGCCCGAAAGTCTAGAAGACGCTTTAAAGTTAATCGAGACAACAAGAGAAAAACTTACTGAAGTCAGACTAGCTTTATCAGGGGTCGAACAGCACTCTGAACATTGAATTATGATTGGTCATATCGAACATGGCAGCGACTTTGGCGGTTTATTTCGCTACTTACTAGCAGAAGACAAAGGAGCGAGAATAATAGGGGGAAATGCTGCGGGACGAACACCATCTGAGTTTACCCAGGAATTTAACAACTGTGCCGACCAACGTAGGAGTACAAAAAAGCCTGTTAAGCACTTAATAGTCAGTTTTTCTCCTACTGATGGTTATGTCACAGATGAGGTTAAAGTTAGAATTGCCAAGGAAGCGGTTAAAGAACTGGGCTATACATACAATCAATATGTAGTAGTAGATCATCATCGTGATGACCCAGGACACGATTGGAACCACGACCACGACCACATTCACATCGCGGTCAATATGATTACCCTCGATGGCAAGAGAGTCGATGATTGGCAGGATAAGCGCAAATTTGAAGAGGTACTCAGACAGTTGGAAGTAAGAGAGCAATTGACCACTGTTGTTTCATCAAAACAGAGAAAGCGCAAAGCTTTATCTCACGGACAGACACAAAGAATTAAACGAGAAATTAAAGAGTTCAAGTCGGGCGAGCGCACCCTAATTCCTCAGATTCCTTTAGATATCAAGCTACAGGCTGCTATTGATAAGGCAAGTGAAGACAAACCAAACTTGACTACGTTTGTTGGTCGGTTGCAAGATTTAGGAGTGGATGTTCGACCTACTATCTCGGATAAGGGTAGAAAGCGTATCAGTTATCGGCTGGAAAACTTAAAAGTCAGGGGAAGTAAGCTGCACAATGGCTCTTTTCCTAAATTAATTTCTCAAAGGAGTGTTGATTTTGATTTAAGGCGAGATAAACCAGCAATGGATGCCGCTGCTAATGGTCAACGAGTAAGCATTCCGATTGAGAAACAAGTAGCATGGTCATCCATTGATTTGGTAAGCTATTTGCCATCTGCTTTTCGTCATGATTTGACCGCAGCACAAACGAACCGCGAACAAAATAAGTCACGGTCAGAGGGTGATGTAAAGGGTAAGTCGGCAAACCAACAGCAGACTGAATTTGCTGACCACGAATTGTTGTCAATTAAATCTCAGGTAGATTCTTGGCACAAACTTCGTCCTCGTGAGCCTAGACGAGAAATAATCGATAGTATTCATGCCAGAGTAAATAAGCTAAAAAGACAATCAACACTCTTCAAGCAAAAAATCTGCATTCAAAAACTAGAACTTGAGCGATTAGGTTCGCCCCGTTCTCTGCTCAATCCTTTTGGAGTAAGTTCTGATGTTATTGAAGAAAAGAAAGCTCACATACGGTTAAATCAGTCCAAGTTAAAGGATATCGAAAGTGATTTTACGAAAGCTAGTAATAATCTAGACGAATGGCAAGAAAAAGCGATCGCCTATCAGAATTGGCAATCGTCACCTAAAACTCAAGAGATGGAAAGATTAGCTGCTCTGCTTTCAACACCCAATAATATCGCTCGCTTGGACAGGATATCCGAGGGACATAAAATTTATAATAGAGCCAGCTATGTTTTGAAGCAATTGGGAGAATGGTCAGGAGAAACGCGCCGTTTCCAAGGTGAGTTCTACCGTATCGATAAACAAGACCAGACTTTAACTATTTCTCGGCTTCATGACGACTCAATTATTTACACAGCTAGGGATAATCAGAATAAGGAGGGCATTATTGAAGTCAAGAAATTTGATTTAACCGAGCAAGACAAGAAAAGACTAGACGAATCTGTACGATATCTGAAGCGTCAGGAAAAGCTTAGTCAGAAAAACAGACATAAAGGATTTTCCCTTGGTTAATGTAATAAGACTGATAGGCTGTTGTTAGCATTGCGCGAGCATAGCTTGCGAGGCATTCCAGTTAAATGGAGGCGCAACGCTAATCCGCTTTGCCAACAGCCACAAAGTATAGCGCAATACTGTAAAGCATTTAGAGTAAAAGCAGTATTAATCTTCTTGTAAAATAGATTACATAAAGTAGCTCATAGAAATATCTAAAAGCTATTTTCCCATCGTCTGTAATTGTGTATTTTCGAGAAAGTACTAGTTGAATTATTTTTAGGCAACCGCAGATCCAATTAAAATGAGGTATTGAAATCAATAAAAATGGAGCGCAAACATGGTAGATAAAATTGCCTTCCAGTGTATTGGTGGAATAGAAGGAATTTACTTGCCTAGTCAGGAAAATCCGAAATATGGAACTTTATTAACCGATCATGGGATCTTTCCCGCCGAGACATCCAAACAGGTCAGAAGAATATTTCCCAGGTTTGCAGGTCACAAAATATCTGAGGCATCGCATCAAACGCGATTGAAATTCGTAACCTGGCTTAAAGGCATCGACGAGAGCCCTTTTTATAGTCTTGACCTACGTTCGATCCACAATGATTTTCCCTACTGGATCGAAGGTGAAAACTGGTTCTATCTTCAAGGCGTAATAGCAGAACGGTCATCAGAAATAGTCAGCTTGAGAATGCAGTGCAATTATTGGCAGAATTATTCTGAAGAGAAGATCGCGGATTCGATTAACTATCTAAAAATCAAAAACTGCCCTAAGAATGTCAGAAAATCCCAATTTTGGAAAATTGCAGTTTGTTTTCGTGATGGTTTTTTATACTGCTTAACTGGAGAAAGACTAGCCGATGCAGCCACAACTAAAAAGATCGTGAAATCCTGGCAAACTAGTCCCCTACATAACTCTCAATATGAAGAATTATTAAAACGATAGATATCTTTGGCGATCGCCAGTTCTTAATTTAACTAGAAGTAACTCCCTACAATAAAAGACTCGTCGGGAGTTTAGCTATTTCTTCTGCTTTTGGATTTTTTCCTCAGAAGACACTGAAGCTATCTTGAGATTGAAGCGTTTAATCCCAGCAGTTAGATAGATACTACATCTGGGGTTAAAATATTCAGGAGTAATTAAATAATAAGGACGGACGCGAGTCCGATAACCAATCCTCAAAGCAGTGAAATTTTCTTGTTTGGCGACGAGAACACTGAATTGAGTTAATTCCTAATGGATGGATACCCGTCCTTAGTTGTTATTGTATCGCGTTTGTCTGTCATCCTCAACCTCTACCGACATGGATACAGACCGTACTACTACTACTAATAACGTTCCAAATTCAATCAATCAGGCATCTGAACAACTTCAGCCCCGCCACTTAACTGAATGGCAAAATAGCTCGGTTACGGGAAATTTAACAACTCTTAATATAGTCTCTTTGTCGGGACTAACTACCCACGATTATCTGCTTTATGCTCTACCAGATAAAGATCGCCGTAATGATGGGCGACTCCGCGACAAATTACTTCAACGCTATCAGCATCTAGAACACGGTGGCTGGTACATTGCAGGTCTAGACCCCGACTCCAATTGGATTGATGTCATGGCGTGGGGTCGCTTAAAACCCGATGCCCCCCGTACTGGCACGGGTGGCAAACTGATTAAATATGAATCGCCACCAAAAACCCCCAACCGAGTCACCTATTTCCGCGTTCCCTTAAGTATCTGGAGTCAGGTAGCTTCTCGTTACGGCATTAAGCTCTATCACTCTCCTCTAGCTCTGCGTTTGAGTGCCAGAAAGCAGCCCGTTAACTTTTGGGAGTGGGTTAAAAATACTCCTTCTATTCCCATTCTTCTAACTGAAGGAGAGAAAAAAGCGGGATCGCTTCTCTCTCAAGGCTATGCTGCTATTTCTCTGCCTGGAATCTGGGGCGGTCGTGCGAAGAGCGAGGAAAAGGAACTACATCCCGATTTGTTACCTCTAGCTCAACCAGGACGTACCTTCATCATCCTTTTTGACTACGACCAAAAGCAATCTACCCGTGAGGCGGTTTATAAGGCTACTCTGGCTACAGGTAAAGCGATTGAGGATGCGGGGTGTAAATGTAAGGTTGCTCTGCTTCCTGGCCCAGAAAAAGGGGTTGATGATTTTATAAGCGCACGGGGAGATTCCGCAGCAGGTCATTTATCGCGCATTATTAATAATGCTCATTCCCTTGAAGCATATAAATGGATTGGCAATCCTAGTGATGACGAACTGATTAAATACGCTCCCGATGATGCGCTCTGTATTCCTTACCTGCCAGATTCCCAAGCGATCGATCTAAACGCGCCAGGATTGACGGGGATTAAGTCGGAGATGGCGACGGGTAAAACTTCACTGGTAAAGAATTATCGTCTGAAAAATCCAGACCAAAGATTTCTCGTTATCGGTCACAGAATTACTTTACTGCGAGAGCTTTCTCAGCCTAATAAGCTGAATAGCAATATGTATTCAGATCTATCTCAAAGTCAATTAGATAAGGTAGATGCTCTTTCTATTACTGTTGATAGTCTCTATAAGCTAAAAACAGCAGGCAATAAATACGAATGCATTTTCCTCGATGAAGCTCGTCAGGTAATGATTCATGCTCTATCTGCTTCTACCTGCAAACAGTATCGCCATGAAATTCTGATGACTCTACAGTATTTCATCAGGAGTGCCAAACGAGTAATTATTGCCGATGCTCACTTAGACGATAATACGATTGATTTCTTTAGAGCGATGCGCTCATCAGACGAATTTCCTCTAATTATTAAAAACGAATATCAGAATCCTGGCAGAGATGTTTACTACTACCAGGGAGCTGATAGCAGTGCTTTAGTAGCCAAGCTTATTGCTGCGGTCAAGCAGGGTAAAAAAGTAAAAGTAGTTTCTGACTCGAAGAAAACTATCTTGAAGCTAGAAGAGGTGCTAAGAGAGAAGCTGAATGGTAAAGGTTTTGAAGCAGACGATGTAGACTACCAGAATCTAAGTAGAAAGCAGAAGAAAAAGCAAAAAAATCAAGCCAGGAAAAGAAATAAGAAAAAGGTGATCTGGACTATTCATGCTGATAACAGTGGTACTAAAGAAAACCAGCACTTTATTCAGAATATTTCTACCGAAGTTAATAAGGTAGATGTTCTATTAGCTTCTCCTAGTCTGTGTACGGGGGTGGATATCCAAGGCGATCGCTTTGATGAGGTCTATGGTTTCTTAAATGTACTGTCTTTATCTGCTACGGACTGTCTCCAGGCTCTACATCGCTACCGCAAGCAAGTACCCCTCCACGTTTGGGTAGCCCCCCGTCCTTGTTTTGGCTATCAAAATACTAATCCTCACGTAATTAAACAGGAGATGTTACGGCTGAATGAGTTCAACGGCTTTTTAATGGGTATAGACATGGAAACAGGAGCAAAGTCTCCCGTGAATGGCTGGGCGTTTGACGCTTACTGTGAGGCAGTAGCCAAAAAGAATCGCTCTTTGAATAATTTAAGAGATCATTTGCATCGGCTGCTGGCGAGGATGGGCTATAACGTAATGCTCGTTGAAGGGGATACAAATGATGACGCTAAGGCGGATTTGAAGCTAGCTAGCAAGAAAATTGATGAGCAGCATACGAAAAAGATAACTGAGGCGGAAAAGATAGATCGTTCTCAGTACCAGGAATTAAAGAACAAGCCCAATATTACTCCCGACGAGCAGTATGAGATTGAGCGATTTCGGATTGAGGACGGTTATGGGCAAGAGGTTACAGAGGAGTTAGTAAAAAAGGATAAGGGCGGATCATTGTTAGGTCAGTTGATTAGTCTCGAAGCGTTATTGTCTTTGCCTCAAGGGGAAATGGTAGACCCGAATACGAATCAGAAGCGTCCTATTCCGCCCAAGATAGTGACAGATAGGGATGAATGGGAGTTGGATAATTTGCCTTTCTTGCCCGATAGACAGCATCACTGCGCCCAATGGATGATGTGGCACGTTTTAGGTTTACCCAAGATAGTAGAGGGTTTATTCGCGGGGGGTGAATATACTGCCAAAGATCCAGAATTGATTAAGCTGGCGGAGTTGGCTTATAGCTATCGGGATAATATTAAGTCGATCTTGGGCTTTTGGATTCCCGATAATTCTAGTCCTACTTGGATTTTGGGCGTGTTTTTGGGCAAGATGGGCTTGAAGACTGCGAATCGCAAGAAGGGTGGTGCTGGTCAACAAGTGAAGTTTTACAGTTTGACTGTTGAGTCGATGGCTTTTGCTGCTCAGGTATTAGAGTATCGACACCAGCAGAGGCTAAAGAGAGAGGAGAGAAAACGACAGCGACAAGAGGAGAATCGACTGCATCAAATGATGCTGTCAACGCAATATGGGATCGGGAATGATTCCATATCCCCCCCCAGCGAGAATAAGAATATTGCTAATAAAGAAGAGGGGGTGAATATGCTTGAAAGTCAACCTTCAAGTGTATTAGATAGAATTGAGCCTGGAATTAGTTTGCTGGAGACTATTAATCTGTGGCTTGAGATGATTAAAAGCTCGCTTGGCGAAGTAAGCCTGACAAACTGGATACAGAAATTGCTAGTAAATCAGATAGGCGCTCGATTAATTTTGCTGCTATAAGCTCGGCAAAGCATTAACCAGAAAAAATGATTATTTCGACAAAGTTTTATTTCAATCCGCTATCTTTGACCAAAGAAACTATTATGGATAATCCCTCAATACTGCCAATAGCAGCACGACTATCAGAAGAACGTAAATTGATGATCTGACCGCGTTCATCTACATCTAATGTCAAGTGAGGAAATTCTTTAGCTTGACCTGAATTACGTACCCAAATTTCTTGGTTGCCTGCTATTTTAGCTTCTAAACCACAGCCTATAGGTTGCCAATGGCTCATATCAAAATCTCCTGAAAAATAACTGGAAAAATTGGGTTATAAGTTGACATTGCTTATTGCCTCGGTATTGTGCTTATAGGCAATGTCAACTTAGTCGAATCAACCCCTGAAAAGGGAAAATTTACGAGTCATTGTTGCCAAGCGATCTGAAGCTCCAAATAAAGCGACACAAAAGTAATTCAAGTTTTCTGTGTCGGTATTTTTAGTATTTGCCATTTGTTCGTCAGCCGAAGCCCCAAGCATAGAATCGGTAAAAACATTATGTAAAATACCAGCTTCGTTAGCTGCCCGATGTAATGTTCTTAGTTGGTTGCTGTTTTTAGCTTTGAGAACAATATAGGGATAAAGACTAATCAAAGAAGGTGTAGTCCAATCTGCTTGGAATTCGTATTTGAGAAATTGCATTTCTTCTTGGTTGTTAGCTTGAGCCATTAAACCTGCGGTGATATGTCCCAGACCATTCATTAATTTGGGAATTTCAATTTTAGGATTAACAACAGCTACAAATTTATGTTGGTTATCTGTATACATAGACATCGGTTAAATACACTCCTGATTTGCTTGTGTTTTGATGGAAATATTTAATTAGTCGCTCTGTGGGGAAATAAGTGGTGCTGGGAATATATTTCAATTCCCAGTCCCAGGTTGTTGTTAGACAATCAAATTCGATTGCCTAATTGATAGAAAACCTTGTTTGCTAAGACTTAGAGCTACTATCTTCGGTAGGAGTAGGAGCTTTAGCAAAGCCTTGAAAAACGCGATCGATCGCATTTCCTAGTCCCCAAATTTCGGTATATTCTGCGCCAGTTTCTACTTGACGTTGCCGAGCATAAGTTCCGTTAGCCCAATCGCCCTGTCCTTTGGGGTCATTGTGATGCCAGTCGTGTTCTGGCA
Source organism: Cyanobacteria bacterium J06648_1 (assembly GCA_039817275.1). GTDB lineage: Bacteria > Cyanobacteriota > Cyanobacteriia > Cyanobacteriales > Xenococcaceae > Waterburya. The sequence continues at coordinate 14,442 of JBCBWB010000020.1, forward strand.
TTTCACCAGGTAAGACTGTAATACGAACCCATAGGTGATAGAGCATTTTTAAGAACCAGCGCAGCCAAACTAGCGATGATTGACCGAAGGGAGGAGCTTCCCCGCAAAAGCGACCGTGACTTTTGGATCTATTGGTTCCCGTATCAGCCCACTTGTGTTCGGACAGAAATTGCAATAAGGCTGCAATTTGATAGGGAAAACTTAAGGGAAATACCCATGCCACAAAGAATAAAAACCAAGTGTGGCTGGCTGATGCCACTGTCACCGTCAAAGCAGTAAAAAATACTGCCATCAGACGGCGATACAAAGGAGAAGTCTGAAAATTAGCTCTTAAACGAGCTATGAAAAATATTCCGTGAAACTGGGGCGAAAGCAAAACTTGCTTAAATTTGCTCCAGTAGGGTTTGGTATTGTTCATTTGCTTTATGCTTAAAGTGGATAAAATTGCTCCAAGTAAATTGGTTCAGAATTTACTTAGAGCAACCGAGGTAGAATCTTGTCTGTTAGCTTTGTTTAGTTAGGGGCGAGATTAACCTTTTTTTTGTCTTCAGCTTTATCCCTAAGACCTGGACGAAAGCCAATATGCCAGAGGAAATCTGCGTCTGGATCGTTATCAAAAGTGGCAAAATAATCATAATGATGATGCAACTTAATGTGGTCGTAGTAATAGCCTTCAAAATCCTGGGTTAACAAGATTGTTGATAAGCCATCCGCCAGCCACCGATCTCGTTGATCGCCAAAAAACTGCCTGTGGATACAGCGATGGTTGATGCAGGTTTGAATTTTCCTTGCACCCCCCACCGTAAAAGACCACGAGACAAGTAATAAGGGATAAAACAATGGCGAAGAGTTCCAGATAGCGATACTCCCCATAGCTCCACCAAACAGGGACAACAATGTTGTCATTAGTTGATAGAACCTAGTCGGTACGAACAAGGGTTGTTGACCGCAATAGGGTTTGCCAGTCATCCAAGTCAAGAAAGCTTGAAGCAAAATGTAGAAGGGAAGGGGTAAATCTTTGCCTAGTTTGGCTAGTTCTTCCCTTACATCTACTTCTCCCTTTTTAGAAGATGTATTGTCCATTAAATGTTATTTAATTTTCAAGGTTCAACTCTAGATTTAAAAGTAGATTTAAACTAGAGCTTTATATTATTAATAGCGAACTATGTATAAACATGCAGTCAACAAATATTGACTAACATTTTTTTTATTGCTTAGGTTTTTTTAAGGAAAAATAGATTATAAATAGTCGGCAAAATCAATCAATACTTGTTGATTGACAATATATTTTTTTCTTAGAAAGTCATGAAAAAACTCGCTAATATTAAAAAGCTATAACACCGTAGTATATTAGCGAGCGATAATATCTATGCAGCTAGAGAAGCACGATCAATAATTTGTCTTAAAATTGCGGTTTTTCCTTTGCCTCCTTGAATCTTAAGTAACTTACCATCAAAGGAATTAGCGCGATTTAGCTTGTAGATAATATTAGTAATTCCATGACCTACATAGCTAGGGATGACACAAACAAAATCACAGCGTCTTAGTTTAGCTTTAACTTTTTTAGTATTTGTTCTTCCGCCAGAATCGGACGAAATATCTACAAAGTTAGTAATGCCATACTTGCTTTGTAGCTCTTGCTTAATTTGCTTGACCATTGATTCTTTACCGCAAACAATGGCTAAGGTAATATTATTCAAACTACTCTTCATACAAACCTCCTGAGATTTAAAATAATTTCAAATCCACACAGAGAAAAGCAGCGTAGTTTCCTCAAGTTGGTTCTTAGGAAACTACGCTGCTTTTCATTTTTTATTATCAAGGTTCAGCGTGGAGTCTCTCTGCAAAGTAACAGTAAAGACTCTTTTAGAGTGTCATAGTAAATAGGAGTAATCAATCAATAATTATTGTAATTTTGCTTACTTTAAATTACTGAGAAGAATAGATTTTTCTAAAAATTGTATCTAATTCTTAAGGGGTACACATAAAATTTAGAGTTTGTCAATCAAGATTATAAACTAGTTGTTGAGTGACAAGATATGATATTGATACTAAGATTTTAAGAGATTTTAATCTTAGATTTGTTTGCTGTTGCTTCCAGCAATTTTTATATAAGACAATTTGATAAAGCTTATGTCTAGTAACAAGCCAGAAATAGAGGTAAAAGCTGAGGAGAAAAAAAAGGAGGCTGAAAATAAAGGATTTGACGTTGATGGTTTGCTTAAATTGATAGATTCACATAATAAAGATATTAAACCCTGGCATCTATTTGTTATATGTTCTGGTCTATGCGGAAATTCATTAGGTGAGATCCGAGCAAATTATTGCAAATACACTGGTAAAAAACCAAGCAAGCCTAGCTTTAGTTCTCAAATATCACGAGAAATATCTAGCCTTTTAAAAGATTATATAGAATTTGAGATAGATGGATATATTAAAGTTGAAGATTACCCTAATATAGTAAAAAAAATGGAGTTTTTTCAGGAAAGTATCTCAAGAAAATGTACTGTAAAATCTATTTACATGACCTCTCAAGAGATAGATGATCTACATAAATTATCAAAAGTTGAGATTATCGAGTTTATTGAAGCTAAGGCTAGTTTAAATTTTACTGATTATATCTAATTATATTTTAAATAATTATGGAAGCAGACAGCATAACAAAAGACTAGGATGAATTTTACTCATTACTTATCTAAAAAAAATTACTAATGACTGAAATAAGTAGAATCAATCACCTAATAAAAAAATTGGTAGAAGCTGATATTGATACTCAAGAATTAGCTGCACTTGAGCTAGGTCAAATTAACGGAAATAATCATTTAATTGAATGCCATTTAATTGAAAAACTGAATGATGAAAAAACAACATTCCGAGAAACAATTATTTGTAGTCTTGGAATGATTGAATCTAAAAAATCAGTTCCTCATTTGATAAAATTGCTAAAAGATGTAGATTACGAAATACGATGGGTTACAGTAGAAGCTTTAGGCAAAATTAAGTCAGAAGAAGCTATTCCAGAATTAATTAACAGTTTCAAACGTGAAAAAGTCTCAAGCGTTAAAGCTGCAACGATTAGAACTTTGAGTAAATTTGAAACTAAAGAAACTTATTTAGTATTACTAGAAGCAATTAAAGACGATGACTACTGGGTTCGCCAAGATGCTGCAATTGCATTAGAAAATATTACTATTCAAAGCCAATTAAAAGAAAGCTTGAACAAATTAGATAACAATAACCATAATGGTAAAGCTATAAATAGATCGGCAATTGAAAAGCTATCTGATATTCTTAAAACCGAAACCAATCAAACGACTTTAAAATTATCTTCAAAATTACATCAAGATAATAGTGTCAAAAGCAGTGACATAGATACTGACACAGATATTAATACTTCTTGGAAAGTTTTTCGGATTCGTCGAAAACTTGAAGAACAATTTTCACGAAATGGTTGGGTTGAAGATATCAATATTCTAGATGATGAATTAGAACGCTCAAACTGCCGAAAATATTACACCTCTAACTATCGAGACATAGAAAGTCTGAAAAAAACTTTTCCAGATTTTTACAAAAATTCTTCTGATGATGAAAAAAGATTTATTGAAATAGCTGATAGAGAAACTCTTGATGATGATGCTCTTCAGAAGATGAAAATGATGATAAAAGAACATGATAGTGAAGAATGGGAAGATTCTCTTTTTGAAATATCACTACGACTTGCAGAAGTAAACAAAGGACATCCATATGCTAGTCAAAGATTCTTCAAAAAAGTCGTAATAAATGGATTTATATTTCTTTTGATTTGCTTCAAATTCAAATATCCTTTGAACGATAAAAATATGGTTTTGTTTCAATTAACCTCATATGATTGCGAAAAACCTTTTCCTCCAGGTGTAAATATTCTAGTTAAGGATATTGAAGAAAGTAGTGTAATTAGTGGTGAAGCTATAGATGAACCACCAGGATTAGAATTGTTTTTTACTTTTTCTTCTGAGCCTAGGTTTGATATAGAAATCACCTTAGATAATGACTAAGACAAATGTGCTTAATTCGTCTGTTTTTACCAATTAATAGCTATGAGTAAAATATTTTATTTACAGGAAAGTAATTCTAACTCTGAGTACAAATTTGAAGCAAGATTAGATGGAGAAGAAAAAGTATATCCATTTATATCTAATTCAGAATTGAAAAATATTTGTTCAATTTACGGAGATTGGAGAGAAAAAATCAATAAGTTAATCAAACCTCGAAAATTAGGAACTAGGTCTTATTCTACTTTTTCTGAGACTAGAGATATTGAACAAAGAAAACGTCGCCAACAGAAAGGAAACACTTTAGTCAAGCGAGTTCCAACTGAGAAAGAGATGAACAAAAGGTTTGATGCGTGTATAAGATCTCATAAAAATATGCAAGCAACTTTTGAAGCAATATTTAACGAACATGAGATTATTGAATGGATGAAAAGTGAAATAAATAACAATGATGAGGAAGTTAAAGTTATTATTCGATCTAAAGATATAAACATAATTAATATTCCTTGGCAAAACGAAAAAATATGGAATGCTTTAGAAGATAAAAAATTGAAGAATTTTTTCGTGGGTCTGGATTTATCTAATGAAATTTATGATAATGGGCAAGTTGTAGACCAAAATCCTTATGTTACTACCGAAAATCCTAGGATTCTAGTAATTTTAGGTAGTGAAAAAGATACCAACAACAAGCCAATTAATATTGAGGTTGATAGAAAAGAATTTGAAAAATTAAGAACAGAGTTAGAAAAACGTAATTCTGATATTTATATTCAGATCGAACAACCTTCTAGGCAAGAATTAAAACAATTACTTCAGAAAGATTGGGATATTATTTACTATGGCGGTCATAGTGCTACTGATGATGATGATGGCAAAATAGTTCTTAGAGATAACGAAATCGCAATCAGCGAACTCAGCGAATACTTTCAAACTTCTCTGGAAAACAAAAGATTAAAGCTAGTCGTTGCTAATTCTTGTGATGGCATTGGAATAGCAAAGGTATTAAGAAACTGTGGTTTACCTTTTGCTTTAGTAATGCGAGAATCTATTCCAGATTCATATGCACACAAATTTTTAAGATATATTATTCAATCCTTTATGATTGGCGTGCCACTTAGCCAGACAGTTAGGCTATCTAGACCATTTTTTGGTATTGCTTTCGATCAAAAATATCAGCTTCCAGGTGCTAGCCTTCTACCTCTATTCTCGCTTAATTCAGAGCATATTAATGAGCTAGATTTTCCTATCTTGAAACTAGAGGGAGTTAACGAACAAACTCTAGAGATGAATGCTCTAGCCGAATCGGCTAAAAGTAGGCTTACTGTAAGCGATCATAAAATATCCGAACTCGAACTTCTGCAACTATACGCAAAATTCCTGCGTCATAAGAATATTGTTGAAGATCCAAATGATGATAATACTTATCACATTAATGATTGGAATCAAATAACTTCTCAGATTAAGAGAGATAAATTTAAAGCCAAGCATGACGACAAGACAGTAATTTGGGAAATTGACTTTTTTGTAGATATTGATGGTCAAAAAGTAAAATGGGGTGCTGGATTTGTCAATATTGAAACTGGTCAGAGTGAGTTGCTTCTAGATACTCGCCCTGCAATGTGGACTGGCAAACAACTTGATATCAACGGAGAAAAAAGAGACTGGTTAAAAATAGGGTCTTCTTTGAGATTACCTACTGAAAAATACCAACCAAAGAAAACTACTTTTACCACTATCGCTCTGTACCTCTTAGATGAAGAATATAGGAAATTTGCAGTCTCTGACGATGCACCTCTAAACTGCAAAGCCAAACAAGTTGAGGATTTTGGTGGTTGGTTAAAAGATGAAAATCGCAAAAAATTTCAACGGGAATTTGCTATATTAAGCTCGCGAAATTCAAACACTAGTGAAGAATTATTGAAAGAAGCTCTTTCTAAAGTTCCATTTGGACGGGCTAGAGAAAGCATAGGCATTTCTGAATTTGATATTGACACCGCAATCGGTACGGAGACAGATACAGAGAAATATCCCTGGCGACCTTTAAGTCAAATAATGGAAGCCGAAAAATGGGATGACAAATTTTGCAAAAAATTAATTGATGAAGGCGTAAGCAAAGATCGCTGGGATGAAATATTCGTTCCCGACAAAATCATCATCAGAAAAGCAACAAGAGCATTACCATAATCAAAACTATGAAACTTTGGAGCAATAGCTTTCAAGATGGAAGCAAGATACCAGAAGAATTTGCCTTTGGAAAATATCACCCAGAAACTCATATTCAATTATCAGGCAATCGTAATCCTCACTTAGCTTGGAGCGATCTACCTCAAGATACTCGTTCTCTAGTGCTAATTGTTTGCGACCCTGATGTTCCCAGCAAACCAGATAATGTAAATCAAGAAGGAAAAACAGTTCCAGTTTCACTTCCTAGAACAGATTTTTATCATTGGGTGTTAGTGGATCTAGCACCCAACGTTTCTGCAATCGAAGCAGGTCAATTTAGCGATCGCGTTACTCCTAGAGGAAAACAAGACTCTATAAGTGCATTAAAAACCAGACAGGGAATTAATAGTTACCGCGAGTGGTTTGCCGAAGATGCTGAAATGTCGGGAGATTATTACGGTTACGATGGTCTTTGTCCGCCTTGGAACGACGAAATAGTACATCGCTATCACTTTACTCTTTATGCGATCGATTTGGAGCGTTGTCCAGTGGAAGGAAAGTTTACTGCTCCTGATGTCCTAAAAGCTATTGAAACTAATATTTTGGAGCAAGTCACCCTTACAGGAACATATAGTATCAATCCAGAAGCACAATAATAAATCATTTAGCTGGTGTTTGCAGCCTTTTGAGGAAAAAAGAGACTGAGTACATCAGTTTCTTTTTTGCTATTGTTAACAATTAGCCATGTTTATAATGTTTGCAATAGAGTATAAATACTTATAGAATAAAGAAACTTTTAGATAAGATATTTCACTTGGCAGTTTAATTTTTGCGAAATAATAGTTGCACAACATTTATCTCAACACAATCAACAAATGTTGTTTCTTTTATTCTGATGAAGCAGATATTCTAATTTAATAAGCCATAAATAAAGACAAAAGCGCATTTAGAACACAGCTATTCAAAGAATTATGACTTTGCTCGTGTTCTACTAACTTCTTCTTTATCTAGCTTATAGAAATCATGCATGGCAAATTCCAGTAATGAATAATAATCTTTCTAGAAATCGCGTTCAGCATCTGGTTGAGAAGCCAATCATAAAATTAAAACCTAATCCTTGGTCGATTTTTATAAGAAAAAATCCAATCAAAAGTTTACTTACAATAATCAGTTTACTTTTAATTATTCCAGCTTTTCCTATAGGGCTTAGATGGTGGAGACTACGCCGTACAACGTATTGGATTAGCACGCAAAGAATCCGAGTAGATTCTGGTATTTTCGACTTAGAGTATGACGATATTGCACTTTTCCGTGTAATTGACATGAAACTCAAACGCCCGTTTCTCTATAGATTTATAGGATTATCTGATTTGTATATAGACACAATTGACAAGCGAAATCGATTAGTAGTATTTCGAGGTGTCAAACGGGAAGATGCAGATAAACTGTACAATATTTTGCCCAGATTTATAACTATTGAACGCAATCGGGTTCGACCAGATGCCCCTAATTCTTGGAATTCATAGCAGCCAAGTGTAATTTTTGAAACTCTATACAAAGTAGAAGAAAGATGACAACTGATAGCGACACCAACGACATTAGTAGCACTATTAGCTATGAGTCCAGTAATACTAGCAATTATGAATCTACAGACAACAACAGCTACGAATTCAACAGTATCAGTCCTGCGGAACCTGTAGTTGAAATTACACCCTGTCCCAGTTCTGTTGAAGATCCCGTTTTACAAGATGAGTCTATATGGACTTCATATGCAGACCATCACGGAACGTTCGGATCTGTGGGAAATGCGCTCTTTCATGGCGGACAAGATACCTTCCTAGAAAACAAGGAAGCTTCTGAAGAGAGTCCTCAGCAGGAATGTTCCTACGATAGCAAAGGGAATCCAATTGACCAAGACCATGAATATTCTGGGATGGGAGGCTCTGCTAATTATCATAGCGACTCATACAACCATACATTCAACGATCCTGGAGGAATTTGGGAACGTGGAGGAGAAGGGTTTGCTACTTCTATGGAATACTATTACGACTCAGTAAAAGAGGCAGTTTCAGAAGAAGCCAGTGCTTTATACGCAGACTCCTTACTAGAGTCTGCGGTAGAAGAAATTGATTCCTTATATGAAGATTCTCTACTAGAGTCTGCTGTTAGTCATGTATATGACAGTGATGATTAACAGTTGTTACTAAATGCTAGTTAAAAAGACAACTTCAAAATCTTACCAAATTTCAATAAGGTAATGCCAAATCCCTTCAAAACAATCCAAAGTATCTGCTCGACTATTGTTACCGTAATTTTTCTTTATTGGTTTGGAACATCTGCATTTAAGCTGGGATTTTATGCTAGTGAGACACCTATGGTGTCGCCATTAGTCCGTACTTTAATAGAAGGTAAAAAAACTGATAATCAGAAAGAAAAATCTGTATTTGAAAAAACTCTACAGTTTATAAACTCCAGGCAGACTAATAACTAAAAGGCTAATAGATAAAAAAAAACAAAACTTCAGGAGATATTGCAATGACTACATTTCCCAACTCCAATCATAGCAAAGAAAACCAAAATAGTAACGTAATTCCTATCAGCAAAAAGCCAAAAAACTCTTCAAGCTTCAACCTCAAGTTTATTACTAAAGCTCCGCAGTCTCTTTTGATTTGGTGGACAGGTGCAAAGCTTGAAGAATTACCAGAACATCTAAGGAAATCCTATGCAGGATTGGGAGGAATGACTTTTATCTCCACCATTCTTGCTGGCTCTGGCGGTTTTGGATTTGCCTTGATGCTACTTAACAGTCTCCCTGCATCTATAGTTGGGGCTGTTTTGTCAGGTGGCTTTATGTGGGGATTCGACCGCAGCATTCTCGGCTTCGTTCCTAAAAAAGAATCTAGCCGAACTTTCTGGATCAAATTTTTAGTTAACGTAAGTTTTTCGAGTATTCTCACTTTGCCTTTAGCAATGGAAGTATTGAGCGGATCGATCAAAACTAAGGAGATGAAAAATATCACCAATCAAATTGAGATTGTTGAAGAAAAAATTGAAAAAAATAAATTGGATGAGGTAGCTAAACAAGCAAATCTAGATAAAGTTAATGAAGATCACTTACAAAAGTACAACTACGATAGAACAATTAACGAGGACTACGCGAAACGGAAATCATTAGCAATAGAGGCTTTGGAAGATGTACGTGGAGAAAAAAATGAGCTGAAAGCAGAAATTGGAGAACTAAAGGTAGGTAGAAAAGCTTATGAACAAGGAGATCTATCAAAAGTTGGGCTGAGTTTTCCTCAACGCTTCCAATATTTTTTAGAAGATGCTAGTCTTTCGGACAAAATACTTAGCTCACTATTTTTGACGGTATCGATAACTATGGGAACTGGTGCAATTATTGCCAAAACCTTTGTAATGGGTAGCGATTCATATGCTGTGAAATGGCGAAGAAAGGAAGATGAGACTTGCGATGCTGAAAATTTTAAGTATGTGAGAAATTCTGCTACAGCGCAAATAACTGAATCAATCTTTAAGTCCGACTTAACGGGTGGACGTATTAAAACCAAAGTCGATTCCATTCAACGGGAATACGAAAATGCAGTGGTTTTACAGGTTCAAGAGTTGCATGATGCTCGATTAGTAAAAATGCGTCAGCAAGTACAAGAGCAAGCTGAAATAGAGGGTTTATCTTTGGATTTTATTAACCCGACAAACCCTCCAGTTAACTCAAGCTACAACGATAATGACCAGCCAAATTATGATTCTGATGAAGCTGCTCAGGTAGGCATAAACTCAAATCCTATTTCAAAAGACCCTTGGCAAGATATTTCAGAAGAAACATTATCTAACAATAGCCAACTAATTTTTAAAACTAACGAGTTAGATCGGCAAGGTAGTATTGATGCCGATCTAACAACAGATTTTGATGAGTCTTCAGAACAATCATCTTCAGCGGAAGAAGACTATAGAAATAATCAGCCTGCCAATGCTGAACATTTCTTCGCCATGTTTGAAGATATAGATCGAAAAATTATCGATGAAAACGGGGAAGCACCTTACAATAAATAGTTTTCCTCAGCAAATTTTCTAACCAAAAATTACATAACAAAAATAGAGGACAATCAAAATGTTTGATAATAAAGAAGCAGACCTTATTCCAACTACTAAGCACAATTCATCTTCTATTAGCCAAAGTAGTAATGGTGATATTCAAGATATAACCCAAGCATTTATCAGGTTACAACATGAGAACTCTCATCCAGTTGCTAGCGGAAAAAGAGGACTTAATAAATTATTTCGTACTGAAGAAGAGAAAATTAAAGATGAAATAAATGTCAAAAAGATACGTACTTTCCACGAACATGAAATGCAAATCGCTGCCACCATTTGTAATGCTAAAAAGCAAGATATCCAGATGCAAATTGCAGCAGCCTTATCTCAAAGAAAAGTAGTTCTAGATACCCAATCTAAAGCCTATATCAGCGAGGTATATCAAAATTTTGGCAGACAAATGAATGCTCATATTAATGAAGCAGTTAATATGTATTTAGAAGGTATAAGGCAATCAGAAAGCGCTTCAGATGCACTAGTTAAAAAGCGATTACGCGAATATGCAGAGAATAAATTTAAGCAAGATTTCGATCTAGTTGAAGACTTAGCTAAGGATGCTTTACGAAACATCTATGCAGGACTAAATAAATCATCCTAAAAATTAAAGTTTAAATTGGCTAAATAGGATCGCTATTTGGCTAATTTTCAATAGCCTCTAATTGCTGGTTTAGTTCAGTAATTTGTTTGTCTTTTTCAATCAGTAGAGATAATTCCAAAGTTAAGTTCTTTGATTTTTCCTGCCTGAGAATCATTAGGAGGTTTATAGTCATTCTCAGCGTACCAAAACAGCGTAAGATGAAAGATAAGATTAGTTATCTTTCATTATGTATGAAAATGGTTATACAATAAGGCGTACAGCGTTTTTAACCAGTGACAATAGTGTTCCCCCACTTACCCCAGAGATGGAATTAAAGCTCATTCAAATGTGGCTGCATGGCAAGTCTGGAGCGAGTCGCAGGGCTTACTTAACTGACGTTCATCACTTCCTCGATTTTAGTCAAAAGCGACTAGATTGTATCGATTTAGCTGACATTCAAAATTGGGATACTTTTCTGGCTACTAAGTACGCCCCCAGCAGTCGCAAGCGTAAGTTAGCTGCGGTTAAGTCCCTCTTTAGCTTTGCTCATCAAAATAAGGTCTTGGCAGATAATCCTGGTGCTTCTTTGGCTACTCCTAAAACTAAGGATGCGATCGCAGAGAAGATTCTCACGGAAGATGAATGGTTGAGGCTGCTTAACGCTGAACCTAATCGTCAGCACCAGTTAATGCTTCAGCTATTGTATGAGACTCGTGCCAGGGTATCGGAATTTTGCAGCCTCAAGTGGAAAGACCTGCGAGAAAAGGCTGATAGTACAGCTCTAGTAACTTTGTTTGGTAAGGGGAGTAAGACCCGTAAGGTGACGATTACGCCCCAGCTATGGCAAGTTTTAAAAGCGACAAAAACAGGGGAGACTAGAGGAAACGATCCTATCTTTTTCAACCTCAGACATAAAGCCTATTCCACCGTTCAGGTCTGGCGCATAGTAAAAAAAGCAGGGGAAAGGGTGGGAATTTATGGTGTCAGCCCCCACTGGATTCGCCATACAGGAGCAACTCATCAGTTACTTAACGGTAGTCCCATTCATCTACAACAGCAAGAATTAGGTCACGCTGGGTTAGATATTACCAGTCGCTATCTCCACATTCTGCCAGGAGAATATGGCGCGAAGTATTCTAAAATAAAGCTCCCTAATCACTAAACCAAACAATATCTCTATGGAAATTTCAAGGCTAACTTTCACTTGTTCACTTGAATCAGTATTTACGTGATTACTTATATACGTAATCACTTGCTCACTTACACTTATCAACTATTTGTCCGAATATTAGATCTCATAACAGTACTGTTTCAGTAGAGAAGTTGTAACCGTAAGCCCTTGTTTTAATAGTATTTCCAAATATTCATCAATAGACTTTGGCGGATTCTTTAACCGTTTACGACAAGCTTCTGCCGCCGTGGCAACTCTCATCGGATAAATGTCTATCAGATCGGCAATAAAAATATCGGGGTGTTGTGCCTCAATTTCATATTCACTCAAAATAGAATTAGGAAAATCTTTCAGATTCATCGTCACGATAATGTCTGCTTGTCCCTTAATCGCTGCTGCTAAAATATGCCTGTCATCTGGATCTGGTAACTCAAGAGATGGAATGATGTATTCATAACCTTTAATCAAGCAATCTCGAACGCTTCTATCCATTAATTTTTTAGTGCGTGTAAGCTGTTTTTTACTTAAATCAGGACGATTTTTTAGAACATTACGCATCCATTCAGAGTGGATTCTTTCCGTCCAACGCGCTCGATACAAATCGCTCAAAGCCAACTGCATTAACAGATCTCTCAGAGGTGCGGGATACAAGACACAGGCATCATAGATTGCCGTAAAGTTTGAACCCATCGATCGTTAATAACCCATCTCTAATTCTTGTGCCTGTGCTGCAAGTTCATCTAATGCTTGTATCCTGTCACTATCGATTTGGTTTTTATAATTCATTAAATCTTCAAAGCGAATGCGTCGATGACGACCTACTTTATGAAAAGGTATTTGTTTTGATTCGAGTAATTTGACTAGATATGGACGGGACACATTAAGTAGATCTGCTGCTTCTTGGGTTGTCAATTCAGCATGAACGGGAATCAGCGTAACAGCATTACCTTGCGCCATCTGAGAGAGAATATCGATTAAAAGCTGATAAGCACTCTTAGGAATTTCTAGTATTTGCTCGTTACCATTCTCTTCTAAAATTCTGAGTTTTTGAATTGGGCTACTATGCTGTAAATAAGAAGCTAGAATGCGACTACTTTCCTGAGACAAGGTTGCTTCGGCTTCAGAAGGAATATGAGGTTTATTTAACTGAGTAGTTGCCATAAATCTTAACTCATCTCTATTTGAGAAATTGATGATTAGCTAGAAGCGATTATTTTTGATTGCTTCTGTATGCCCATGATAAAATATAAACAAAATAAACGCAATATTCAAAATAAACGAAAAATACATTGACGAGCTTAATTGCCACCTCGACAATAACCTCAACGGGGGGAACCCCCGCAACGGATTTGTCTTGCAAGAAGGAACATGGACGCTAGTTAATATAGAAATCTCGAAAATAAATTGAAGTTTAAAAGTAAAGAAGGTGAGTATGAATAAAATTATCGAATTACCCACTGGCAAAGTTATAGACTTATCTCGTTTTGTCGCATTGATCCCCAATGATGATACGACAGAAAATACTCTATATTCGTTGATCCTTGAAGGCTATGCTCAACCACTAGATCTCAATTCTGAAGAGGTCATTTTAATTAAAAAACATCTTCAGGTGAACACGGAAAAGAAACTCAATGGTACTTGGGACAGAGAAGAACAATTACGTCTCAATCAGCCGAAAATGAAGAAACTCAAAGAGAAAATCGACAGGATGAAACAAGAAGAACCCTCAGCCGAAAAAGCTGAGTTTTTTGAGAGTTTCAAAAAAACCATGGATGCTCATAGAACTGGGCGAAAATTATACGAACATTAGATGATAGTATTTATCGACTCTGGAATTTTGGGCAAACTCTCCAATCCAAATCGTACCGAAGAAACTATTGCTGTTAATAATTGGCTATTTTCACTATTAGGAAAAGGGGTATACGTTGTTAGTAGTCATATTTGCGATTACGAAGTAAGAAGAAGTCTTATTTTAGAATCGTTACGCAAGTCAAATATTGATAGTATTCAAGAGCTAGACGATTTATACAATTATCTAACTTTCTTACCTCTAACCAATGAAGTAATGAAAGAAGCTGCCAATATCTGGGCAGAAGCTCGTATCCAGGGTATGCCTACCGCCGACGAGAAAAGCCTCGATGCCGATGTAATTATTTGCGCTCAATATAAGCTATTAGAGAAAGAGTATCCAGGCAGATATATCGTCATTGCCACTACCAATGTCGATCATCTCAGTCGCTTTGCTGAAGCTAAGGAGTGGCATGATATAAGTTTTTAATAGAAGAAGTAATTTAACTTATAATACTAGGATTAACTTTATCCGATAAAACCGATAGTATCCGATATGAATAGCCGACAAACCGATACAGTAACCAGAGTCGATATTCGCATTCCCAACCATCTCTACAGTCAAATTCAATCAATTGCGATCGCTCATTTCAACGCCAAGATTCACCATCGCAGTAATAAGCCTGAAATAACTCCCACTATCCTCGAACTAATTCAGATTGGCATTGCACATATAGAGTCTCATTTGCCTGTGGTAGATGAATCGGTCACAGATGAGTTGAAGAAGCAGGTTAGCGATTTAGATGCGCGGTTATCTGAAGTGGAAGATAAGCTATCTAAAATTTGACCTAAAGTTTCCATTCAAAAAAGCAGAAGGACGATTGCATCATAAGTGAAGAGATAACGACAATTGAGCTTTCTATAAATTTATAGTTATTGTAGACATAATGCAAACTTTGGTTAAGAAAAAATAAGATTGTTGTTAGTTTGCATAAAAGACAACACCAGATACGTAGTGAAAGATGTAAAAAATATATCTTTAATCTAGAAAACTCAATCAATATCTAAAATATTCAATTTTTTTATGGAGAGAGATTCATCAACTAATCAAGTAGAGACAACAGGGCGATATATTGTTCTTCTTCCTGAAGAGGAATTAAGCTTTGGAGTATCAGCATTATCCGATCTTACAGGTAATAATGATATTGACGATTCTATGGTCAGTAATCTTGGAGTTGCTGCTTTAGAATTAGATCCCGATCAATTAAAATATTTGAGTAATAGTGCGTCTAGAAGGCAACGTATTTTAGCTATTCGACCAGAACAGTATATGTATGCAACGACGAACAGTTCCTCAGAATATTTACGGGGTTATAAAGACGGAGTATCTAGCCTTATAGACAACTTAAATAACAATCAAACAGGATTTAGCAAACAGGCAAATAGTTCTGCTTTTTTGAATGGAAATGCTACTTGGGGATTAGAAGCTACCAACGTTATCAATAGTACTTACAGTGGTCGAGGTATTAAAGTAGCTGTTTTAGATACTGGTTTAGATTTAAATCATCCAGATTTTAGTACACGTCTCATTGAAAGTGAATCTTTTATTGATGGTGAATCAGTTCAAGATCGTTCTGGTCATGGCACTCATTGTATAGGTACTGCCTGCGGTTCGATAATTTCTTCCGACCCCTCCTCCAAAATGCGTTATGGCATTGCTTATAATGCAGAAATTTTTGCTTGTAAAGTTTTAAATGACCAAGGGAGAGGCCCAGAACGCAGCGTTTTTCGAGGTATTAATTGGGCAATTCAAAATGATTGCCATATTATTTCCATGTCTTTAGGAAGCAAAGTTAAGCCAGGGGAAACTTTCGATCCAATTTATGAAGATATTGCCAGACGCGCTTTAAACAAAGGAGTTTTGATAGTCGCAGCAGCAGGAAACAGAAGTAATAGACCAGGAAACATAAATCCTGTAGATAGACCAGCAAATTCACCCTCAATTATGGCTGTAGCCGCATTAGACTCAGAGTTGGGAGTGTCTTTCTATTCTAATGGTTCGGTAAATCTAAATGGCGGCTCGGTAGATATTGCCGCTCCAGGGGGCAACAATCGAGAGTCTGCAATTTATTCTACTTATTCTACCGATACAGTTCCCATGCTTGATTTTTTAGGTAGGGAAATAGACCCTAACCCCCCATCGAAATATAAAGCTATCAGCGGTACCAGCATGGCTACCCCTCACGTAGCAGGAATTGCTGCTTTGTACGCCGAAGCAACTGGAAAAAGAGGTCTTGAACTTTGGACATTACTTTTACGTGATGCTCAAAGATTGAACTTAGCAACAATTGATGTAGGAATTGGCTTAGTTCAAGCGCCAGTTATCATAAATTAAATTACTCAGCTTGAAAACTTGTTAAAATTAGTGGCATAGACAAGAATATAAAAAGTTTGTCTAAATAGAATCCTTGAAAATCATTGATAAAATTTTAACATTAACGATCGTCCTATTTGTTTCTATCGGTTTTTCAAACGTTTTATTTACTCTAAGACAAAATATAAATTGAAATAATTATGTCAGAAGATAATGCTACTCCAAGAATTAAAATATCGATTTCGGTCGATGATGCTCATCTATCTGCTATAGAACAGGTGTCCCAACAGCTTAAATCAACTGGAATGAATGTAGAACAAATTTTATCAGCAATAGGAGTGATTTCTGGTTCAATTCAGTCAGAAAAAGTTAATAGTCTTTATAAAATCAACGGTATTCAAAATATTATGCCAGAACGGACAATTCAATTATCTCCACCTAATTTAGGTATCCAATAGTTGATTTTTGTAAATAGAAAGAGTTCGTATGACTGTTTAGTCGATTAACCGTTGTCTTTATCTATATCAGCAAGAGCTTGATTGGATAACCTTCAAGTCATTAATTCTGTCATCTCAGCAATAATTTTTGATGCGTCTAATCGTTTTCTCCTCAAAGCGCCAATAAGAGTACCTTGCTGATCGAGCAAATAAGTTTCAAGCTGATGTTGATTAACGGTTGATTTGCCGTAGCTAACTCCAAGCTTAAAAAAATCACGTAGAGAAGCCTGATTGTCTAAAGCTCTTACAAGACGGTGATTTTCATCAATGCTAACACCCCAGCTACGAGCGTATTGCTTGAGTCGTCTTGGGTCATCATAGTCAGGATCGTAGGTAATAGCTACTGTACGAATCGAGCTTTTCATTTCTCTCAATCTTTCTTGTAGGCGACTCAATTTAGTTATTGTAAGAGGGCACTTTGAAGGATTGCCACATCGTGTGAAGAAAAAGACTACAACTGTTGGTTGACCTACAAAGAAGTCAGATAGCAAAAATTTAGCTCCAGATTGGTCTTGTAGACGAATCTGACCAAATTCGCTAGAAAGTGGTCGATATAGTCGAGTAATTTCCGAGCCATTTTCCGACTCATTTTCCGTTACTGATGTGGAACTAGCCTCAAGTTTGATAATAACCTCGTTTAGGACTAAAAGTAATTCTTTACTATGAATTTCACCTGAGAGATCGCGCAGATAAGGCAAAGCCTTTTGCCCTAAGTTTCCAAGCCAGCTAAGTGTTTGGAAAATTTCTTGAAGCGCAGTAGTAGTTTTACCATTACCGTTGTAGCCACCGTAAGAATCAAGATAAATCAAATCGTCTCGATGACGAATGTAAAGGATAGCTTCAAGCAGAGGTTCTACAAATTTAGAAGAGGGTTCTGGGCGTTTGCGAAGCGCGGCGGCGGCTACAGCAGTAAGCCAGGGATCGAATGCACTTTCAAGCTCTGCTAGCACAAATGGCAAAGCAGTGTCGGGTAAAGCGCGATAGGCGAGAACTTGAATGAGAACCCCACGGATTCTTGTAACAGCAGATGAATCTATACCAGTATAAACGGGGTGACGTTCCTCCAAAAGAGCCAAAAAGTGAGGAAAGTAGCTAGCATCCCCTTTACCTCGCTCTACTAAATCTAAAATATCCTTTTCAGAACGAATTTCTGTTACATCAATGTGTGTATTCATTGAATTAAGTTCGTAGTGTTTACCGCCTTTGAGACAAAATGTATAACAACTCTTCCACTGGATCTAAATTCGTTTCAGAATCGAAGTCAGCTCTATTAATGGAAAATGTTTGAGGAACAGGAAGCGATTCTGGATCTAGTGTGTACAAGCTAACTACAGCGAGTTTACGAGCGGAAACTGGCCTCTGAGGATTATTAATTAGCGTTCTAAGGCGTTCGATAGATGAGGGGTCTCCAGCAAGATGGCGAATGGCTGCTTCCAATGCTCGTTCATCAGGGGGGCTATCTACAATTTGTCTTGCTATGTGACGAATATCTGCATGGGGGTCATTAGTCAGAAAATTAAGTGCATCAGCAGGATCTACCAATGCCTGTTCGGGATGTTCGAGTCCGTTCACTAAAATTTCTTGGGCGTATCGATCGCCCTGAGAGATGAGAATTTCAAAAGCAGGAAGCATCAACTCAGGTGTGTTTATAGCATTGCGTAAGGCTTCAAGATAAATAGACCGCCATTCTGAAAACGTAGGACTTGAGATAGTTAGCTGTCTCAAAATTTCGAGTGCGCCCAAACGAACCTGCATCGCTTCTTGAGGATCTGCGAAGCGTTCTAGCGGAATCAGATGTGCGTCACTTCGACCGCTCTGAGATACAATTTCTCCTAAAGCCCTCAAACGCAAGTCAGGATCTACATTCTGATTGGAGTTGGTTAACAGCTCACGTAGGGCATCTAAATCAGTTAAACCGTTCTCAGAAGATCCAAAAAGCACATCTTGGCTATCCAAGCTTCTCAATATAGAATTACTACGCATTTCGTTTCTAGATGCGCGTTCAGCAGCAACCTGCTGGGTTAGTTGTTCTCTGTATTTTCCAATATTGCTCATGGCAGATGTCTCATAATTAATAGGTTTATCTTTAGCTGAATTCAAAAGGAATATCATCGTAACCATAACCAAGCCAGGCAGCAGGTGTCTCGTGACCTTGAAAATCAATAACATCTTGTACTATTGGTGTAGAAGTCGGAAATGACGTGACTGGCGAAGGCGGGAGAGGGCCGCCAGGAGCAAAGCTAGGGCGAGGTGGGGTAATAACTCCGTTCCAAGGCCACATTGTATCTGTAAGGCGACGGCCATCTCTATTCTGTGGAGTATAGGTAGCTAAATTCTGCGGATCTGTACGCTTGTTCAGCCACTGCCAAAGCGCCCATAGACGGTCAACATTTGCATGTAGTAGAAAAAACAGAGGATCTTTTACTGCGGTGGGGATTGCTGAGATAGAACCAATAAATGAAACGTGTGCTGCTCCATGAGGAGTACCTTCCATATCCATGAATTCTGCATAGAGATCGCCCAGAGCCAGAGTTTCTGTTTGAGAAAGTAAAAGGAAAGGAAGGTCTATTCTCCCTGGAGCAGAGCTGTTTATAGTGTCAAATAATGCGCTACGAAGAATTCCAGGAACGCCATCAGTGACCCATGAAGTAAGGGGATTTGTATTGTCAAATACTGCTAATCGAACAGAATCACTAAGAGAAACACGTTCAGTTGCTCCCATAAAGTCGGCTTGAAAAATTTGTGGTGCTGGCAGATCGAAGCGCCAGTAGGGAAGTGAAACTGAAGGATCTATATTCTGAAGCTCCCGCTCCAAATCTAGTAGAAAAGTGCGATGCCAGGGCAAAAATTGCGCTCCGCCATGAGCTTCGGCATTAGAAGGGTTAACATGAATATCTCGAAAATCTTGGTAAATACCCGTTCCAGAAAGATTAAGTTGAAATAGAGCTTCAAGAAAACGATCCCTCTCAGCTACGGTGAGATTATTTGCATTCTTACGAATACGTACCATTAAAGGAAAGCTGATTTCTGCTCCTAGTCCGTTTACAACTAGTAAGCAATCACCATCATTTGTGCTGGCAATTACCCTAAGAACCCCATTTGAAAACTCGACTTTGGCACCAATCTCAAAAGAAACCCAAGAACCATCTGAGGGCAAAGTGAGTTCGAGACTTTCTGTGGCAGATTGATTTCTAGATGCATAGAATATTACTTCACCCCCATCAGCTTGAGTCGGACGACTACTCAAAATAACATTTGCATCAGCTTCAGTTGGAGGAAAAAGGCGAATTCGACAGGGAGAAGGAGCTGTGGCAACATAACGCCCATTTATATTCGACGTTCCATTAACTTCAAGTTCTAATGCCATGACAAATCGTTTGGTACAGTTGTAACAATTTATTAGTACCAGAATAACAATAATCGAATAGAAAACTTTTTTTGAATTATCAAAAATTAATTAAGAAGTGGTTACTCAAAAAAGTACTACCTTAATACTAATAATTTTTACTGGAATAAGTAGACACATAGACAATGAATCAAGTGTTCACTTACTCATGTAAATACGTAAACACGTGGTCACGTCTTCTATAACTACCTGTCTTTCAAAGCATAAAAATAAAAAAAGCTCTACATCAGTCTAAACAGCAGTCTCATAGCAAATTGCCATACTAAAATTTCACTTGAATACTTGTATAAATATCCACTTGCTTCAGTACTCATACAAACACGTGGTTACGTAACTACACTACGTAATCACCTTTAAAAATGACTAACTATCTTTTGTCTCTCGGAGATTTGCCAGAGCAAAATTTTGAAGCTAATATTTATTCACTTGTTCACTCAAACAAGTATTTACTTACTCACTTTAGTACTTAAATCATTATTCACTTGCTTACGTAATCACTTAGAAAAATGATTATCTGTCTTTCATCTCTCAAAGGGGGTTCTGGCAAAACTACTCTGGCAGTTCATTTAGCCCATGCGATCGCCTTATCCAAAAAGAAAGTCATCTTAATAGATGCCGATCCACAGGGAAGTTCTCAAGGTTGGGCAGCATCTCGCGAGGATAAACCCCCTTTTCCAGTAGTAGGGATGGCTCGCAATACTTTACATCGAGATCTACCACCACTATTAGAGAACTACGATCACTGTATTATAGATACTCCGCCTAGAGTTTCTGCATTAGCTAGAACAGCAATCCTAGCAGCCGACTTAGTATTAATTCCAGTACAGCCATCTTCTTACGATATTTGGGCAGCTTCAGAAACGGTAACTTTAATTGATGAAGCACAGGGATTCAAACCAGACTTAAAAGCAGCATTCGTTATCAATCGAAGAATTACCAATACTGCCATTAGTCGTGAAGTAGGAGAAGCTCTTGATGATTATGAATTTCCTTTGCTCAAGACAACAATTGGACAGAGAGTAATATTTTCTGAAGCTTCTGCTGGATATTCAGTTATGGAATTAGCTCCTACTTCTACTGCATCAACGGAAGTCAAGAATCTAAGTAAAGAAGTTTTGAAGATGATGGGATTAAAGAAATGGTAGATAGAAAGAGACGTAAGATTGCTAAAAAGCCTCAAACACCAACTGAGCCTAACCCCGATAGCTGGGTAAGCGATGGTGGTGTAGATCCAGAAATTAAATCGTCAACTCCCCCAGTAAAGGAGGACAGTAAAGAAGTAGAAAAAAAGGCAATAGTGGATTCAACAGCTAAAGCAACAGAAAATAAGAAGACATATCCTCACAGGATAAGTTTTGATATGGATGCTGCTCAATATAAACGTCTTAAGTGGGCATCATTTGATAGCGAAACCCCTATGAATAGTATCTTGAGAGAGGCTGTAGAAGAATGGATGAAATCACGTAACTACTGATTCAAGTGAACAAGTGAATACGTAGACAAGTGTTCACTGAAGTTATTTAATTCTGAATACTTCTCCTTTAGCTACAAAAGGCAAACCAGAACCTACGGGCAAGATAAAAGCGTGTTCGCGTCGAATCAAAAGCCTGTCGCAATAACCATCTGTAATAATCAGCAATGGTGCAGTTTTGGGAAAATTATTAGCTTTCTCAAGCAGGTTAATCCCTGGTTGCAGAACCGTACCGCCTCTACCTTTAACCTTAACGCTTTCGGCTATCTCTTCAGGAGCGAGATAGCCCGCATCATAAGCAACTGCATCACAAAATACGACTCTTACAAAAGGAACATCGCGAGCCACACTATAAGAAGCAATTGCCCCCAAAGCTTTACCCAATAGCTTAGTATCCATCGAACCAGAAGTATCTAAGACTACCCCAAAAGTACGACCATCTTGGGCAGTAGCATCTCTGACATAACGAGGACGGGGAATATCGGGTGTGGCAGCTTGACGGCGAGAAGGACGAGCATAAGAGCGAACCCGAACTATGGGGGCAAAATAATTATCAAACCATTTAGCCAATTCCACATCCCAAGGAATCGGCGGTTGAGATAAAGCTCTGATTTCTTCAATCAGACCTGCGGGCAAATAACCCCGTTCTGCTTCATGATGATAAACCAAACCTTGAGCCAGACAGCGACGATAAAAATCATCTAAATCCATACCCTCTGAACTATCCCACCAATCAGGAATACCCCGTTCTAAAATATCGCATTGACCGATGCCTTTTAACGTAGCCAACTTACGATAGCGACGTAGATCCGTGACAATGCGATCGTAAATAGCTTCTGCTGATAAACCTTTCAAATCTGCATCGTACAAAACTCCCATGTTCGGCAGTTCGCCTACACCCATCTCCACCAGCCAGCTATTAATTACATAGTCACAAGCAACATTCCAATAGTAAGGATCTCGACCTTCACGCCTAACATCATGTCTCAAACCGACGTGAAGCAGTTCATGAGCCATGACAAAACGAGCCTGATACTCATCTAAACCCGCAGCAGGATTGATAAAAATCTCCTTACTCTGAGTATCTACGGCGGCTACTGAAATATCAAGACGCTGACAAATCAAAGGATCTTCGACGATTTTAAAGTTGCTGGCTAATGCCCCTAAAAGCGGATAAGAACTGATAAACCAAGCTTTAGCTCGACTTGCCGTAGTATTCAGACTCGAAGTATCTCCCAAATAAGCCGAACGCCCACCAGCAACATCCACCGCACTAGTAACCGCATTGGTTAGACCCTTACCTAAACAATCCGACCAGCTAAAATTGCTCTGCCAATAACGAGGTCTTTCTTTTTCCAGCACTAGATCGCCGTGATAATTAGGATCTATTCCCGTTTCACTCAGTTGGCGATACCAACTCTCTTCATCACGAACGATATCACTACTGGCAATTAAATACTCTTCGGGGGCTTTTCCCAGTTTGAGATCTGCTAGAAATTTATAGATGTAGCGATCGCAACTAGCATTCCAGATTTCAGGATCTAATTTTACCTGAAAATGCTCAAACCCTAGATGCAATAGACAATGAGCCACAACATAAGTCCATTCTTCAGGTTGACCCCGACGAGTAGGATGGCAGTGAAGATCTCCATTGTTGGTAACCACTGCCCAAGCTTTCTCTGGACACAAATTTCCTTGACGGCGAACTAAATTAGCATGGTACAGCAAAGGAGCAAACATCGGATGTCGATGTAGTGTTTCTACACCCTGGCTAAAATTTTTGGTTGCTGGATCTATTTGCGCTTTCTTACTTTTCTTTCTTGCCATTAATTATTTTAGTTATTTCTTTTTCTGAACTAAACGGGGTAAATCGCGAACAATTTCCACCATCAACCAACTGGGCAAAGTTTCACCTTTATCCTGTTCTGACACCACCATCTGAGCAATCTCTAAACTTAAAGCTGCTAAATCCTTTAACAGAGCCTTGGCACGGTGAGCTAACTCTTGATGACTACTGCTAAGTTGTTTTTTCTCTGCTGGTAGCTCTTTAATCAGTTGACTCCGAAAAGATTGGGCTAAGAAGTATAAAACGTCGCGGTCTTCAGGCTTGCTAGGCCAGCTAGTTTCACCTTTGATAATGCTTTTAAGTTGGTACTGACTATTAATTTGTTTGATAAATCCTTTGAACTGAGTGGCATGGTGGGGAGTCAAACAACCCGAAGCTAAAATCTCCGTCCACTGAGGATTTAAATCCGTCCCATACTCGTGTAAAGCATCACTAAGCATATGCCAAGATCTGGGGGTGGAAAACGGTTCTTCGGTTTTTGGTGGCTGACTCCAAAGATGGTCGGGTCGAGTCTGGATATATTCGAGTACCCAAGAATGAATATTGTTGTTGTATGCCCATTCCAGCCAATCGCGATGAGATACCTTGAGATGAACGTGAACCATGCGGTTGATTAGTGCCGAAGACATGGGCTTAACTATGGCATTATCCTGGGCGCGATTGCCAGCACCAATAATAATCGAACCTTCAGGTAAATAGTATTCACCAATCCTCTTGTCATTAATCAAACTATAAAAAGCCTTCTGCACTTCATGGGAACAGGCATTCAATTCATCTAAAAATAAGCAATAGGGTTCTTCTTTAGCAATCATTTTGGGCGGACAGAAAGAACTAGTACCATCGAGGATTTGGGGTACACCAATCAAGTCTTCTGGGGCGAGTTGACTGCCTAAGAGAGAAACACAAGTAAGATCTAATTCAAGGGCAAAATTTTCGACTAGGGAAGATTTGCCAATTCCAGGTGCGCCCCAGATAAATACAGGGCGGACTAGAGCTACATTCAATAAAAATTCTGATAATTGCTTTTGAGTTAAGGTAATGCTCGGATTCATATTCTATATATCTTTTAGCCAACTAGTAGCTGATTCAATAGTTGGTTTTCACAAAATACCAAAATCATAGCGATTGAGGATATTTGCCAATCGGTTGGCATCTGATTCAATTAAGTCACCCGTGTTTTTTTCCTGCAATTCGTGAGTGCTGCGATCGAATAGACCGCAGCAAAGTTGAGTATCGTCATGGCGAGAGTAATAACGAATACCATCAACCCGTTCGGGGTGTTGATAAATGGCTTCTGCCCATTGGCGAGATAAATCGTAGTCGTCTCCAGTTAATCGTTTGTCTGCACCTAGTTTGGCTAATCCAGAACCAAATAAATCCACGAGTTTGAGCTGTCTTTCACTGTTGATGATAAATAGATTTCTCGATTTGATAAATTCTTGAGTTAAGAACTTTATTCCTAATTCTCGACCAAAGCATTCAATAAACGCAGCCTCTATAGTTTCTCCTAAGTAGCAGATTCCATAACTTTGCTCTTGCCCGTCAAATCTACCTTCACCACGCGAAGCGTCCGCGTCGAAGTAGATAGCACTATTGTAGTCAACGCGATTTAATCGATAGTAGTCAAATCCATTATTGTAGGAGAGAGGAAGGTTTAGTTGATTGAAATTTTCAGGCGGTGAAGGATGCGGATCAAGAGGCAATTTGCACCCCATATAATTTAGCTGCTTTTACAACCGATTCAATAGAGCCAGAACGCAGAGCGGCGATCGGAGTTTCACCTTTTAACCTGTAGTCGCAGCAAAGAAAAAATCGTAATTTATCCCAATCGGGTACTAAATTCTGTTCTAAAGTCACAATAACTTCAGATAATCCAGGTATTACTTTGCCAGATTCAAACTGCCAACTGGGAAATAGATAACCCTTACTTCCCATGTGTAATCCTAACAGTTTTTGATTGCGTCTTTGTTTGCTTACCGCACCTATAGATATATCTAAATAATTTGCTACAGCATTACTAGACCAAGGTTCTCCTTCATATTCCACCATCTGCTGCATGGCTTTGACTCCTCTAAGTTTGGCTGCAAGCAGAGGATCTTCTTGCTTTTGAGACACTAGCATCTCTGGCTTGAGCAGCAGTTCGACAAATTCGGTCAACGAATTACTTCCAGGCTTAATTATCTTGGCTCTCGATCCTCGGCTTGAAGCGACAACAGGACGCAATCCAGAATCTGCCAGTTGTCGGCGATAAGCAATATATTCAGCAGCTTCAACCCGTTCTTCTGGGGTAAGCCGATCAAGTATATCAATTGATTGCGCCATTTTAACTATGTTTTAGGGTACACAGTTATTCTAACATTGGTTCATCAAGTAGATCTACTTGATGAACTTTAGAGAAATTACTTTGTAAATATAAGTTTGGTTAAAGGAACAACTATAACTGCCCTGATTAGGCAGTAGCGGCAAAACAAAGAATGGCAGTTTCCAATCGCATGGGCGATTGAATAATGTTCTGAGAGAAGCTGTAGAAGAATAGATGAAGTCACGTAATTACTGATTTAAGTGAACAAGTAGTTACGTGAGTACTTGAATCAGTAATTACGTGGTTAAGTAAGTAAGTGAGGACGTGATTTCTAATTTTGAAGACCAGTTTAATGGTTCAAAATACATATTATTAGGCGAAAATATAGGGTTCGTGCGATATGAGGCAGCGTAATTAAATCTCGCATTTTTTATAACATTTTTGGCTTTGA
>JBCBWB010000210.1:0-7869 GCA_039817275.1 Cyanobacteria bacterium J06648_1
GAAGGGACTTTGCCTCGATAGAGGCTGTGGGTCGCTCGCCTGATGGGGACGTTACGACTTCCCCATACCCCTCCGTATAAGAGTTGTACTTATCGGCTTTATGAGTGTTGAAGATTTTTAAGGTTCATGGAGTTAAACCAATTCGCATTAAAAGTAGCTTAATCATTATCTGTAACTAGTAGATTTAATGGGTCAACTGGAAGATAAAATTCCCAAAAGTAAAGCGATCGCTTGCAGCAAAGATACAAAATCTGTTGAAGGCGATCGCCATTATCGTCAAAATATAGCTTCAAGCCACAACCCTGCTAATCTATGCCGAATAATTTTCGGGACTCTTTATGCTAGTTCAAAATCTATGAGATGATTAAGAGTTATTAAACGATCATTAAAACTAATTTAGGAGATTAAGCGTGGCAGAAATTCAATTTGCGAGAGGCGTGAAGGAAGATACAATTCCTGATGTTAAGGTTACTCGTTCGACAACAGGCAATAGCGGCACCGCAACCTTCTTTTTTCAAGACCCCAAAATTTTGGGTAAAGACAGCACCGATGAGATTACGGGGATGTATCTGATCGATGACGAAGGGGAGATAGTCAGTCGCGAAGTGAAAGGCAAATTTATTAATGGTGAAGCCAGAGGAATCGAGGCTGTATTGGTGATGAAATCGGCTGATGAATTTGAACGTTTTGTACGCTTTATGAACAAATATGCTGAACAGAATGGTTTAGGGAAGTCCTAGACTGGAGATAATTTTAGATAAAAAAGTTAGAATTATTCATAAAATTAGGGAAATCCGAGTATGTATAAGCCATGTTTGGCAAACGGATTTCCCTTAATGTAGTTTTCAGCCTGTTGCTTATGATTCCTCATCCAGATAGTCAAAACATAGCTGTTAACTGCGCCGTCGTTACGGTTAGCGATACTCGCACTGTCGAGACAGATCGCAGCGGTCAATTAATTCAGCTATTGTTACAAGAGGCTGGACACGAAATTTCGACCTACACCATCGTCAAAGATGAACCCCAGGTAATACGAGACTTATTAGAATACCTAGAGCTTCAGTTTCAGTTGGAAGCGATGATCTTTACTGGCGGGACGGGAATTGCCCCCAGAGACACTACCTACGACGTTATTAGTGGCTGGATCGACAAGACTATCCCTGGGTTTGGTGAAATATTCCGCTATCTTAGCTATCAAGAAATTGGCTCCAGAGCGATCGCCTCCCGCGCTGTAGCAGGGGTCAAAAAGCAAAAGCTAGTTTTTTCCCTACCTGGTTCGTCTAATGCCGTAGAATTAG
This sequence comes from Cyanobacteria bacterium J06648_1, assembly GCA_039817275.1. Taxonomy (GTDB): domain Bacteria; phylum Cyanobacteriota; class Cyanobacteriia; order Cyanobacteriales; family Xenococcaceae; genus Waterburya. The sequence continues at coordinate 1,299 of JBCBWB010000210.1, forward strand.
CAGTCACCAAACTAATTTTGCCAGAGTTGAATCATCTAATTAAGCAAGTTCAGGGCAAGAAGTAGAGCTTTTTTCCAGCTATCAGCTATCAGTTATCGGCTAAAGAGCAATTTATTATCTCGTCGAAACCACCTTAAGCTATAGTATTAGCTACTAAATATAATTATTTTTTAATGTTTATTCAATCCGCTACCAAACCTTAGACATTAAAGGAGATTATGCTTAAATATGTGTGGGAAACTTAGTTTATAACAGACAGTAGTTTCTTGGCTATGGTTACTAAAAAAGCTGGTTGATTATGGTTTATAAGCTAATTAATATCGGCAAAATTGGCAGAAATTCTGGAGCGATCGCCATATTTTTTCTTTTCATAAATGCCCTTGCTGGCTCATCGACAGAATATGTTTTTACTGCTCCTCCAGAATCGGGTAGTGAAACAAGAGAAATTCCTGAAAGCCAGGAAGAATATCCTCTCTATGAATGCCAAAATGAATCTGAGACAGGGGAGAATGATGTTTTAGACTCTCACGATTGTGTCTGTACGGATTGCGAAGCCATACCAACAAATTCTGAATTAGGACAGCCAGATTCAACCCTAGAAACAGAAGCCGAACGGTCATAAATGATAGGACAATTGTTTAACTGGCTGGAAACATCAAGTAGTCTATTGAACCAAAGTACGGCACGTATTGTTTGGAATTTATTTCTAGCTTTTATTCCTCTAGCTTTTAGTTTTTATTTATTTCGCCCCCAGGCTGTGCGTCATTTCTGGTGGTGGATATCCCTGCTTATTTTTATCGCCTTCTTGCCCAACGCTCCCTATATACTGACCGATTCAATTCACATTATCGAGTTGAGTCAGCAAAACTATCCTCGTTGGGCAGTTGTTTTTATTTTAATTCCGCAATATCTGCTGTTTATTACCCTGGGCTTTGAAGCTTATGTTATTTCTCTGAGTAAATTGGAGCAATACTTAGCAGGTTTGATCGCGACTCAATACATGATTTTGATTAAGGCAGCGGTTCACGGTCTATGTATCGTTGGGGTTTATATTGGTCGGTTTGAAAGATTTAATAGCTGGGATTTTGTGACTAGACCAATGACGGTATTGTTAACCACAGTGCAAGACCTGTTTGACGCTTGGAAACTACTGAGTATGGCGATCGCCGTAGTAATTGTCTGGCTGCTAGCAGAGTTTATCAAATTAGTGAACCAACAGATTATTGGATCTAGGGGCAATTAATCTGCTCGACAATTTCATCAACGATTTTTTCGGCAGGAAGCGATACATCAACAATTAAAGCATTAGGGGGTTCTTCTAAGGTATCAAACTGGCTTTTGAGCAGATCGGGACTCATGAAATGCCCATGACGCTGTCTGATCCTTTCTTGAATAAAGTCATAATCACCCTGGAGATAAACAAAAACCACTCCATCGTTGTCCTGCTGCAAAATTTGCCGATATTCAGACTTAAGTGCCGAACAGGCGAGTATCCCCGATTGATTAGAGTCTAGAGTACTTGAGATCAGTTTTTGCAGTTCCCGAAGCCAGGGGAGGCGATCGCTATCTGTGAGGGCAACACCACTACTCAGCTTATCGACGTTTTCCTGGGGGTGAAAATCATCAGCATCATAAAAATTCCAGCCAGTGCGATCGCCCAGCAATTTGCCGACGGTTGATTTTCCTGAACCAGAAACACCCATAATGACGTAAAACATATACTTACAATCTATGATTGACGGTAAACTAGATATCTAAACATTAGATTTACGCCTAATGTGAATTAGCTTGATAACATAAACCTCTAAAATCCATAGCCATTATAAAGTGCAAGGATATTTGTGAATGTTGTCAAACTTTGGCAAATTCGATTTTCTTGAATATTTTAAAAATTAGTTTCAAATGTCAAATCCCATCAAGCCAAAAAGTATAACTCTTTTACGGAGGGGTATGGGGAAGTCGTCACGTCCCCATCAGGCGAGCGACCCCGCGTCGCCGCAAGGCGCAAGGGAATGCGCGAGATTGGGGTTTGGGGGAAAGCTCCCCCAATATGGATCTTTGTATTTGAAGATAAATTTTGTACGACAGAAAAGGGGATTGAGTCTTTATATTTAATTCACATCAGACGTTAGATTTATCTTTTTTCCAACATAGTTTCTTTTCAGCTTATTTTTCTTAGTATTTTATGAACGGGATTACAGCAGCTTCTACTACAGCAAATTATGACGTGGTAGTGATCGGTTCGGGTATCGGGGGCTTAGTGACCGCGACGCAGCTAGCGGCGAAGGGAGCCAAGGTTTTAGTCCTGGAGCGATATTTGATTCCTGGGGGGAGCGGCGGCTTTTTTGAACGGGATGGCTACCGCTTTGATGTTGGAGCATCAATGATCTTTGGGTTTGGCGATCGCGGCACGACGAACCTCCTAACTCGCGCCCTGGACGCAGTGGATATGAAGCTGGAGACTTTTGCCGACCCTGTGCAGATCCACTATCATCTACCTGACAATCTGGAGCTAAAAGTTCATCGGGATTACGAGGAGTTTTTACAGGAGTTGATTGCTATTTTTCCTCATGAGGAAAAAGGAATTAGGACTTTCTACGGCAAGTGTTGGGAAGTATTTAACTACCTCAATTCGATGGAGTTGTTATCTCTGGAAGAACCACGTTATTTAACCAGAGTATTTTTCCAGAAGCCTCTGTCCTGTCTGGGGTTAGCGAAGTATTTACCTCTCAATGTAGGAGATATTGCCCGTAAGCATATCCAAGACCCGAAACTGCTACAGTTTATCGACATGGAATGCTATCTCTGGTCGGTTGTACCCGCCGACAAGACACCGATGATCAATGCGGGCATGGTGTTTAGCGATCGCCATTACGGGGGAATCAACTATCCCAAAGGTGGTGTCGGGCAAATTGCGCAAAAACTGGCGGATGGCTTAGTGCAGGCGGGGGGAGAAATTAAGTATAAAGCCAGAGTTAAAGAGATTCTGCTAGAGAATGGTAAAGCTGTCGGCGTAAAATTAGTCGATAATACCGAATACCGCGCCAAAAAAGTTGTATCTAACGCTACTCGCTGGGATACCTTCGGCAAACTGTTGCCAGAATCCCATACCCCCAAGAAAGAACAGAAATGGCGGCAACGATATGAGAAATCCCCCAGTTTCCTCAGCCTGCATTTAGGAGTAGATGCCAAACTGTTGCCTGAAGGGACAGACTGTCACCATATTTTGCTGGAGAGTTGGGACAAAATGGAGGATAGCGAAGGCACAATTTTTGTCTCTATTCCTACTCTGCTCGATTCTAGCCTGGCGCCTCCAGGACACCATATTATTCATACCTTTACGCCGAGCTGGATCTCAGACTGGCAGGGACTATCTCCCCAAGCCTATCAGCAGAAGAAGGAAGCAGCAGCAAATAAGCTAATTGATCGCCTGGAGACAATTTTTCCTGGGCTTTCAGATGCCTTAGACTACCAAGAAGTAGGTACCCCTCGTACTCATCGGCGTTTTTTGGGTCGAGACGATGGTACTTATGGACCCGTGCCGAGTCGTAAGCTAGCAGGATTGCTGGGAATGCCCTTCAACCGTACTAGTATCCCTGGACTATATTGCGTCGGCGATAGTACTTTTCCTGGTCAGGGTTTAAACGCAGTCGCTTTCTCAGGCATGAGCTGTGGACATCGTGTGGCGGTAGACCTAGGACTGTAGAGACATTGAGAAGTTTATCTGTTAGAACATTACTAATCCAGCTTTTGAACACAGATTACTCATATAAAACCCAGGGAGTGGCAGAAAATAAGCGTCGGGGATTGCGACTTCCGTAGTTCGGTTTTACTTCTAGGTAAAGCGAAAGATAACAGATATTATCAAGATAAATCAGAAGTATCAGTGTTAAATATTGCTTTTTGGTACTGCTGACAGGTAATGAAGTAAGAAGGGATTGGGGGGTAATGTGCCAAACTGGTTGCTACAAAATTTGAGCGATGTCTTAAATCGAGAATTGGAATTGCAGGCTGATGAGCAGCAGACAGTCTTTTCCTCTATCGATCAGGATAGAAAACAGTCTGACCAGTACCATAGTCCAAAACACTACAGTCAGAGACAACGTCTGGCTCAATCCCAGGCACAGAGAGAGTGGCGTGGAGCGATCGCCGCCCTCGAAGAGATCTTGCTGTCGTCAGTTGAAAACAATCAGTCGGAGTTAACAGGTTCTAAGCTAGGTTTAGTGTTTTCGGCTCCAGTTCCCCTGTTAAGTCACCCAACTCTGACATCTAGTCTCCAGTCGGCTGTTTTTACTCCCGATGCGTTTAAGGTCAATGCCCTGATGCCCTGTCGTCAGGCTACCGAGCCAGTAACGGAAGAAGATACAACCTCAACGATCGAACTACCTTTAATTCCAAAAGACCCCATTGCTCAAGAGCAGTTTTGCTTGGTACTAACTGCTAATTTTGGTCTGGTTTTGCTATTAGGACAAGATGCCGCAGGCAATCCTAAGTTTCATTTTTCCTTCGAGCCGATGACCCTGGGTAAAGTTTGGACGACTTTGCGATCGCGACTGGTAATTGCTAAATATCATCACCTAGCAGAGCTAGACTGTCTGGTAAAACAGTTTGCGCCTCCTGTTCCCAATTATCAGCTCGTTACTCGCTTTAGCCGCCTGTTGCTGCATCATATTCCCGCTCCAGTATTAAGCAACCATCGTCGAGTTGAAACGGCAACAGAAACTGTCTCTGCCAAGCTCAAAAATTCCGTTTTCTCTGGTAACTGCGCCACTAGCTTGGTAGAAATGGAGTTACTCCAGGCACTGACCCATGAGGTCAGAACTCCGCTAACCACGATTCGTACCCTCACCAAGCTATTGCTCAAGCGCCAGCAGGATTTCAAGCCCAACGTAATCAAAAGACTGCAAGCTATTGACCGCGAATGTACGGAACAAATCGAACGGATGGAGCTGATTTTTCGGGCGGCAGAACTAGAATCTACTCCCCCTAGTGCCAAACCAGTGGAGCTAGTGCCGTTTTCTCTAGAGCATGTCTTTCAACAAAGTATTCCTCGCTGGCAAGAGAAGGCGAAAAGACGCAACGTCGATTTAGATTTTACTTTGCCCCCTAGTCTGCCCAAAATCGTCAGCGATCCGAGTATGCTAGATACGGTTCTAACGGGACTGATGGAAAGCTGCACTCGCAGTTTGCCTATGGGAGGGCATGTAGACGTTAAGGTCTCTACTGCTGGCAATCAGCTTAAGCTACAGGTACTCTCTCAAGCCAGCAACAGCGATAATCCCTTTAAATCATTGGGACAGCTGCTCAGTTTTCAGCCAGCTACAGGCTGTTTGAGTCTCAATTTAGACGTCACCAAAAACATCTTTCAAGCCCTAGGAGGTAAATTAACCGTCAGGCAAAGACAGGAACAGGGCAAGGAGCTAACTATATTTCTGCCCCTGGGTAATTCTTGCCAAACTTCCCAAGCGTAATTAAGCCAAAGATAATTATTGATTGTCCATGATTAAATTATGTCTGTAAATCCGCCGCTTAAACACATTGCTGTCGTCGGCGGTACCCATGGTAACGAGCTTACTGGCGCATATTTGATCAAGTATTTTGAGCAGCATCCTGAGCTGCTTCAGCGTTCTAGCTTGGAGACTTTAACTATATTTGGTAATCCTCAAGCTTTTGCCGCGGGTACTCGCTATGTAGAAAAAGACTTAAATCGGGCTTTCCTTGATCGCGATCTGAGTAATCCTCATCTTGCTACCTACGAAGATAAAAGAGCCAAAGAAATTTGTCAGGTTCTCGGTTCTAAAGAGCAGCCTAAAGTCGATTTTATTATCGATATTCATAGTACGACTAGCAATATGCAGTTTACGATCATCATCGGCGATCGCGACCCTGTAGTATTAAGTCTAATAGCTTATTTATGCCAGCTCAATCCTCTGGTAAGAGTTTTTAATTGGTCGAGCATTCAGGAACAGTCTTTTTTGCGATCGCTTTCCCACAGAAGCATGGCGATTGAGATTGGCGCAATTCCCCATGGGGTCATAAACTCTTGGTTTTTTGAGCGAACCCAGCAGCTAGTGGGACAAATTCTTGATTTTCTTGATTGCCACAACCAACGTACCCTTAATTTAAAATCAGTTCCCACTACATTAGAAATCTATCAGGGAAAGGCGATCGTTGATTACCCCCGTACTGAAAACGGTGAACTACGAGGCATGGTTCATAGTCAGCTAGCTGGTAGAGATTATCAGCCCCTCCAGCCTGGCGCACCGATGTTTATCACTTTTGAGGGCGAGGAAATTAAATACATGGGAGAGACAACAGTTTATCCCGTATTTATCAATGAAAGCTCTTATTTAGAAAAAGGTATTGCCATGGTACTTTGCGATCGCCAGACGATTCCCATCAACCCCTAGGGATAGGGACGGGTTGTATAACGCCCCTACAGTATTGATTAATAATCTACGTCTAATGTGAATTAGCTTGATAACACATAAATCATTAGAATCCTCAGCATTTATATGGTGTTAGAGTGCTTCTAAATTTAGTTAAACTTTGGCAAGTTCAATCTTTCTGA
>JBCBWB010000211.1:0-7817 GCA_039817275.1 Cyanobacteria bacterium J06648_1
CACAGGCAGTCAGACCAAGTTTCTGGGTGTCGATGGCGCACCAAAATATACCTATCCTCTGCGGACTTTTAATCATGCTCTGGCTCTGCGCGATCGCTAGTAACAATTTTCTGCTCGAAATCTATTCCTAAAACCTCTGCCTGTAAAAAACGGGCATTGCCACCCGAACGCAGATATTTATGTATGGGATAAGCAACGGTTTGTGGCGGAATCCAGCCAGTTGCTACCTGATAGAGCAAAGGTACAAAGGTATGAAATTTATTGCGATCAATTAAAAGGATATCTGCCTCTACTTTTGCTAGGTTTCTTACTGCTCTCAATCCCGCAAAACCAGCACCGATAATTACTATTTTTGGTCTTCTATATGACATAATTATTAGTCCTTTGTCATCTGTTATTTGCCTTTAGCTGTTGTTGAAGCAGAATCTTGGTAGCAAAATAGATTAATCTCTACTTCGAAATGCGATCGCCTTTACTTTGCAGCCAAGCATCTACAGAAATGTGATTAAAACCAAGTCCAGCTAAAAGAATAAATAAGACGATATTGTAAATTAATTGGCTACTGGCTGCGTCCCAATTTTGAATAATAGTGACACCATACATCAGAATCGCCATCAAAATGAAACAGGCAAGCAGAGCGCTTCTGGTAAACAGACCAAGGATGATTAAAGCACCAACTATCAACTCGACTGGGGGTACTAATGCCGCATTTATCCTGACCAGAAATTCAGGAATCCAGGACGACTGCATGGTTGTCACCATTGAATCCATAAAGCCAGGAATATTAAAAATTCTGGTCGCTCCATGATTAAAATAGTTAATACCAATCACGATTCGCAGTAAGGTATATGCGGCAACAATATCTCTCTGTTTTAGATCCTGCTGTGGTTTATTTCCCAACATGAGCTGAAGTTTTTTAGTAAAAATTATGGTTTGATTAGATATTAATTTAGATTGGGAAAGATAATAGCTGAGGTCTATTGATCGATATGATTAATTACTAGATATAGTCTAAATTATTTTTCATTATTCTAGAAGATCGCTGATGAGTTACCGTATCCATCTTTAGATATAATTGTCCGAATCAGCTAGCGTCAATTTTGAGTTATTTGATGACAACTCAAGCAAACTATTTTTGCTCAAGCTCTATATTTTTTAGGTATCTACCTTAGTAGGCAGGGGTTACAAAACTCTAAAAGATAATGCTTGATTTTTTTGGTCTTTTCAAAGTCACATCCGTGTCATTTTGCTGACACATTGATCCGACACAATGTAGTCAGAAACAAGATAACAAATCGAAAAGAAATGAATAGATCTGGGAAAATAATTTTAGCCATTTTATTGGGGTTTGGCATAGCCCGTAGCGTTAGTGCTTCTACCATGGGAGACAGGGAAAATCTAACTGATGTTTCGGGGTCGCAATTAATTCTGAGTCAGAGGGCTTCTACTGGCAATTCTCAGTCTGCCGACAGCTTCAAAAACATAATTGGTTTAACTGGCTTAGCCATCGGCACAGGGGCGATTGGCTATCATTTGGCTCGTACATATCAGCCGACGGGAGCTGCCTTGTCTCAAGCTAGCAAAGCTAATCGCCATAACGATTTACTCGGTCGGGTTCGCCCCAAACTACGTCGCGAGTTGCTCAGATTAGTACACAACCAAGCAACTGCCAAGCGTCTACTGTCTGGGACTCAAACATCTCATCCTGGTCGTAATCCTAACTGGCTGGCAGAAAAAGTGATCTACGATTTAAAACGCGGTCGTTAAAAGATCTAAGATTGGTGCAGATGATATTCAACAATCCCTTTGATTTTGATTAAGTGTCAGGCAAATCTGGTACTTTAGAGCCAATCATTCCACGGCAAAATATTCTGCTTGACCGTATTTGTTAACACAATTAGCTAAACCTTCGGTATCTAAGCTTGCCGAACTATAGCGAGAACCCATACTGTAGTAAGTATTAAAACAGCGCTCGAAATAAGTATCGACTACTTCAATGCAGGTACTGTCCCCAGCACAAATACTCAGCATTTGTGCCTTGGTTTCTTCAGCGGCGGCTGACTGACTGCTAAATTTAGCGGCAATGGTAATTCCAGCTATAGTCGTGAAGGTAAGGGCTTTAACAACTTTTTTCATGATTAAAATAGTTTTAAAATCGATTTTCTATTTCAAGACTATTTAGATCTGAGCCTTAAGGCTGTGATTTATTTCAATCTATAGATGTGAATCAAATTTGACTCATCATTATTTATTCCTTGAGCAATAAATAAAACAAATTGCCGCTACCGTTGACTAGTCCAGCTCTTGCTCCCGCCACTTCGCCGCTACCTAAAAAAATATCTACTCTACCTGCACCTTTGATAGCGCTACCTGTATCTTGATCCAAGACATACCGACTGACTACCCTGGTATCAATCTCGCCTGTTGGTTCAACATCGGCTATCGGGGCAACAATTAAAGCCAAAGCTCCTGGGGGCATAATTGATTTATCGGTGGCGATAGAGCGATCGCCCGTTACGGGAACGCCTAGGCTACCAGTAGCGGCTCTGCCATCGGTTTCTCGAAAGAAGATGAAGCGATTATTACGGGGAATATACTTATCCAACTGTTTGGGGTTGGCAGCAAAATAGTCTAGCAGTCTGGGTAAAGTCAATTCATCTTTGCCAAATACATTATCCTTAACCAGTTCTCCACCAACGCTGACATAGGGATAGTTAGTTGTACCGCCGTAACCGACCGTCATAGTCGTACCATCGGTCAGATTAAGTCTTGCTGAACCCTGTACCTGCACTAAAAAGGCTTCTAGGCGATCGCTCAACCAAACTAGTTCATGACTTTTTAAAAGGTTATTAGCATTTTTCTGGCTAGCTAAACCGTCTTTACCTTCTAGTTGAGCGCGGGTAGGATGACGTTTGGCGCGTTTGAGACTGGCGGGCATGCGATATAGGGGATAGCGATATTTTGCCGTCCGTATACGGCTAGCAGTATAGGTAGGTTCAAAATAACCCGTAAACTCGACTCGACCGCGATTGTCTTTGCCCACCGACTGATAGAAATCAAATTCTGCCTTAACAGCCTGTTCCAAGGCAGCAGGAGAATCAGTAGTCAAAAGTAACTCTCTGAAGCGGAAAAGCGATCGCCTGACGCGAGCTAGATTAAACTTGCTGTCTGCTTGCTGGCGGTAACTTTGAGCCGCTTTGGGGGTGCTTAAATAATAAAGACTATGATCTACCGACTCGATTAAAGCCTGACGCTGAGATTCATCCCAACCAGTCAGGGTAGACTCTGTTTCAGTCTGGCAAAGAGGATTGATTCGGAGTAAAAAGTCGGAGCAGGTTTTGGTTTCAATCTCATAGCTGCCCAGCTTGTCATCCAAACCGACATATTTGAGTCGATCTTGAGCTATCGGTTTTAACGGTGAGGCGATCGCCGTAGACCCCCAGGTAGCGATCGCAGCTAGACTAAGAGCAAAAATGGATTTTTTCATTAAGTCGGAGATATTAAATATTTAGTCACTGATTCTGACACATCAATTCCAGAATCAACCACCGAAGAAATAGTTCCCCTCAAGTATGGAAATAATATTACCGTTCTGGATTTTATGACCAGCGATCGCCACAATCAACCTGGCAACAATAAAAAACTAATAATCACCTAAGCATATAAATCGGCAACGTACTCGCCATAACCGTTATAAGGTAATGTTTCTTTAATCTCCCAAGACAAACCAGGACCCGTGCTAATAAACTTCTCTGTAGCCTGTGACCAGCGGGGATGAGGAACTTCAGGATTGACGTTCGCCTCAAATTTATACTCATTAGAATCGAGAGTATTCCAATAGGTTGCGGGCTGTTCGGCTAAGAACTCAATCTTAACGATGGATTTTGCCCCCTTAAAACCATATTTCCAGGGCGTTACCATCCGCAGCGGTGCGCCATGCTGCTTGGGCAGGTCGTGACCAAATATTCCCGTAGCAAAGAAAGCTAGGTCGTTAGCCATCTCCTCGATTCGCAAACCTTCTGTATAGGGCCAGGGCAGGGAACCCAGATGGAAGCCAGGACCTTTGGTGATTTCAGGATCGTAGAAGGAAGTAAAGCTGACAAACTTCGCTTTAGAAGTCGGTTCGACATCAGCTAACAAAGCCTTCATCGGAAAGCCAATCCAAGGTAAGACCATCGACCAGGCTTCAACACAGCGAAAACGATAGACTCTTTCTTCCTGCTGAAATTTCCGTTTCAGATCGTCAATGTCGTAGGTTTGAGGATTATTAACCAGTCCCCCTACTTCTACTTTCCAGTTTTCCGTCGGTAGCTTTTGAGCATCAAGCCAAATTTTTTTAGTACCGCCAAATTCGTAGAAATTATTATATTGGGCTGCAACTTTCTCATCGGCGATCGGTCGATCTACTCTTTGAAACTTAGGATTTTTCGTAAAATCAATTTTGGGCAGGTTGATACTCTTTTCCAACTCTGTAGCCGAAGCAGATTTACCTATCCCTGACGTGCCATTCTGACATCCAGCTAAAGGTAATAAGCTGGCACCAATCCCAGCACCAATCAAAGTTTTGATAAAGCTACGGCGATTATAGTAAAGTCTGGGGGAAGTAATCTGGTTTTCGGAGATTTCCCACGCTTCAGGGATACGGATTAAAGTCATTAGGGATTAACAATAAATGGTTTAGATAAAGAGGCTTCGCTCAGTCATATTAATTGTAAACAAATATTATCCTTATCTCCTGACAAGCCAAAATTGTTCCAGCGACATGACGCAAATTTTGCGGGAGACTTATTTCAACTTACCCCGCCACCGCAGACTATTTTGATTCAATTCTTTGATATAGGAATCGGGACTGGTGATAATGCTTTCGGCGATCGCGATCGCCTGTTCTAGCTCTTCTTCTGATAGTTGTTTATAGGCTGCACCCTGCTTACGGTCGATCGCTTCATACCAACAGCAGTGAAACAGATTATCGAGGATAATTCTAGCAAAGCAATGATTAAAACCCACGGGAAAGTTACGCTGCTTTGCCTCTTGCGGTAGTTTATTATTGATTAATTCTAAATATTGCGATCGCAATTCTTCCAGATTCATTCTCTATCTAATTCAAAACCTTATCCCGTCCCTGTCTTGCCCCTGTCTGCACCTGCCATAAACCAGCATAAATGCCTCCTCTGGCTAGCAGTTCTTCATGAGTTCCTTGTTCGACTAGCTGTCCATAATCCATGACGTAAATACAGTCTGAGTGTCTAATCGTGGAGAGTCGATGAGCGATCGCAATTGTGGTGCGATTCTGAGTAATTTTTTCTAAAGAACGAGCGATCGCAGCTTCGGTTTCGTTATCCACAGCAGAGGTTGCTTCATCTAGAACTAGAATGGGCGGATCCTTTAAAATCGCTCTGGCGATCGCGATGCGCTGTTTTTGTCCTCCCGAAAGTTTCTGTCCCCTCTCGCCGACAATGGTGTCATAGCCCTGGGGTAATTCACTGATAAACTTCGCTGCTTCAGCGATTTGAGCTGCCTCTTTTATTTGGCTAATGGTAGCATCAGGAGAACCATAGGCAATATTCTCCCGCACCGAACCGTGGAACAAGAAGACATCCTGACTAACTAAGCCGATCGCCCGCCGCAAATCCCAAAAGACAATATCTTTGATGTTTTGACCATCTAGGGTAATTGTTCCCGACTGTACTTCATAAAGGCGCAGCAACAGCTTAACCAGGGTACTTTTACCCGAACCTGTCGCCCCGACAATGGCAATAGTTTGCCCCGCAGGAATATCGAGGGAGAGATTTTTAATAACTGGTTCTCTCTGATTGTAAGCAAAGGTAATGTTGCGAAGATTTACCGCCCCTTTGATCGTGGAGAGGGGTAAAGACTTTTCTCCCGAATGAATCGCGATCGGCGTATCCAATAAATCCATTACCCTAATAATCGAAGCCATCGCCCGTTGATAGAGATCGAAGGTTTGTCCCAAATGAGTTAATGGCCACAGTAATCTCTGAGTTAGGAAGACCAAAATACTATAGGTTCCCACCGCCAAAGCACCAGATGCCGCCTGTACGCCACCATAAAGTAAGATTGCCGTAAAGCCAGCCAAAATCACCAGGCGAATTAGGGGAATAAACGCCGCCGAGAGGGCGATCGCTTTTTGATTACTCTGTCGATAGGCGTGACTGTCTTTGGTCAGTCTTTCTAGTTCGTAAGCCTCAGTAGTAAAGCTTTTGATTGTCGTAATCCCGCTCAGATTATTTGCCAGCCGTGAATTTAAAGTACTAACTCGTTCTCGTACTTCGGCATAACGAGGGGCAAGCCATCCTTGAAAAGCAACGGAACCCCAAATGATAATCGGTATGGGCAGAATCGCCATCCAGGCAATATCGGGAGTCAAGACGACAAAGGAGCCACCGACGATTAACACCGTGGTCAGGATATGAATAATTTCATTTGCTCCTACATCCAAAAACCTTTCTAACTGGTTGATATCATCATTGAGAACTGAAAGTAGCGACCCCGTACTGCGCTCTTCAAAATAAGCCAACTCCAAATCCTGAACATGGCTGTAGGCATCTAAACGAATGTCATGCTGCACGTCTTGAGCCAAGTTACGCCACAGTCGCGTAAAGGCATACTCAAAGACTGATTCTAAACCCCAAATAAGTGCCGAGAGAATTGACAGCACCACAAGCTGTCCAAAAATATCAGTAATCCCAAATCGAGCCACAATCGAATCTTCTTTTTGGATTACTACATCCACTGCTGCCCCAATAATTGCTGGGGGAGCAAGGTCAAATAGCTTGTTAAGAATCGAACAAATCGTTGCCTGCCAGACGATCGCTCGATATTTGCCTCCATATTGCAGCAGCCTACTTAAGGGATGATCTGATTTTTTAGCTTTACTTGCGGTCATACCGATTTACTTAACATATCTTTAATTTCAACCTAGCAGACTTTGGCAACAGAAAGTTCTATCCCTCGCCCCAGATTTCGCCTCACCCCTATTCACCTTGGGGATACTGCTCCCACAAATCTGTTCCCTGCCGCAGGCTTTGATGGTCGCCATTACCCAAAATCAGGTGATCCAGCAGCGGAATGTCTAAATAAACAGAACCCTGTAAAAGCTGTTCGGTCAGATAAATATCTTCTGGAGATGGCTCTAGATTTCCCGAAGGGTGATTATGGGCAATGATTAGCTTAGTTGCGCCCTGACGAACAGTTTCCCGAAAAATCTCGCGGGGATGGATTAAAGTCTCTGTCGCCGTCCCAATAGTCAGAATTTTAGTGGCGATCAAATAGTTTTTGACATCCAGCATCAAAACGGCAAAACGCTCCTGATTTTGCCACATTAGATCGTTACTCAACACCGCAGCGGCGGAGGCTGGACTATCCACAGCAACTCTTTCGTTGGGTCGAAACTTAAAGGTACGCTTACCCAACTCTACCGCAGCAATAATCGTCGCCGCTTTAGCAGGACCAATACCAGGGATCCGCATCAGCTCACGGGGGTTGACATCTCGTAAGACATCTAAAGGCGCTCTTCGATATTTCCCTAATTCCTGTAGGATATGCTGTGCTAAACCGATTGCCGAAAGGTTGCCCCTCGTTTGCCCTGTACTAATCAGAATTGCCACCAGCTCGGCTTCTGAAAGGTTTTTGGCTCCCACCGCTAGCAGTCTCTCGCGGGGGCGTTCACTGACTGGCAGATCGGCAATTCTCAGGCGATAAGTCATAGCGGTAGGGAAAACATAAAGACTCTGTATGACAAATATAACCTGCGTAATACGACATCCCGATTCGCTACAGCTAATTTTTGAGCAACT
>JBCBWB010000212.1:0-7790 GCA_039817275.1 Cyanobacteria bacterium J06648_1
GTGAGTGTAGGACTCAATTTCTTGCATTCCTCCTTTGGGGTTGAGGCGATCGCTTTGAGAAAAAGGAGTTGCTTTGATTATTTCTGTGGCATCTCCTCCCATACGATGATTGAGAACTGCATCAGCATAAACCTGCATTCCCGACTGTTGAAGTGCCTTAACTGCTGCTAAATACTGTTGGCGAGTCCCGTATTTAGTGCGAGTCGAACCTTTTTGCTCGAATTCCCCTAGATCGTACAGATCGTAAACGCCGTATCCCACATCATAACCGCCCGCAAATCCTTTATAGGCTGGAGGCAACCACATGGCGGTAAAACCTGCTGCTGCTAATTCTGCTGCTTTACTTTTGACTTCATTCCACAGGATTAAATCGCGATCGATGTACCAGTGGAAATACTGCATCATTACGCCGTTGACTTGAGACATCTTTTTACGCTTGTTCTACAAATAAGGACTAATTACTGCTAGAAAAATGGGCGATTATTGTCTTTTGTTTTCGTTAGTTAAATCTAAGACGAGATCGAGAAGAACTAGGGATTTTAGAATGAACGTTGTAATCGGGAATAAGTAGGAAAACTGTATTTTCTTTAGTGACTTAAGATTCAGTCAGAGATTACTCCGTCTTTTTAAGGCGGACACATGCGGCGCGACGCGAAGCGAGTCCTTTAGGGAACTATGCGCCTTTGTGCTCTGACCATTGGTCAAATCGATAATGGCATCGAAGTCATATTCAGCCAGCATATCTGATATTTTTTGAACAATGTGTTGCTGAGAATCGGGAATCTGAGTAATTAATTGTTCGATCTTTTCGTTATCAACAGCGATCGCAGCTTGATTCAATTCCTTCACTAATCCTGGCGACAAAGATTCTAGATCTTTCAAGGTAAGTGGTTTTGCAGCTTTGATAGGCTCATTAGCAAGATGTTCGACTTCCGCTTCGTAGATAAACGCTACCCCTAAATGCTGCGTTAACTTATCAAAAATAGTTTGTTCAGAAAAAGGCTTAGGTACAAAATCATCGTAACCAGCCTGGAACGCTTTTTCTCTTTGTTCTTCAAATGCCGAAGCAGTTAAAGCGATAATAACTGTTGCTTTGCCTTGGGGATGACTTTTAATGGTTCGGGTTGCTTCATAGCCATCCATGACGGGCATTCTGATATCCATCCAGATCAAGTCGGGTTGCCACTCCTGCCATAGGGAGATCGCTTCTACACCATTATTAGCGGTGCGAGGTTCAAAACCAACTGACTTTAGTAATTTGAGTAAAGCCAAACGATTTGTCTCGCGATCATCGATAATAGCTAGGCGATAGTTAGATTGCCCTGGCGCGAGGTGTTTTACTGTTTTGGATGAAGATAATATTTTTATCTGCGATCGCTCTGTTAAAGCTACTTGAATATCAAAACTAAAAGTCGAACCCGATTCTAAGACGCTATCTGCTTTAATTGAACCACCCATCAATTCCGCAAACTGACGACTAATAGCTAATCCCAATCCAGTACCACTTTCCGACTGAATTCCACTCTTCGTTTGCACAAAAGGATCGAATAGCTGGTCTAATTCTTCTACCGCAATACCTTTGCCTGTGTCGGCTATTACAAAGCACAGCTTAACTTTATCTCCTGACGGGCGATCGCTTTCACAAGTAAATGCTCGTAGGGTTACTCCTCCAGTCTGAGTAAACTTTACTGCGTTACTTAGTAAGTTGATTAATAACTGACGCAGCTTACGAGAATCGCCCATGATGTACTGAGGTAGATTATCCGCCAGTTCAAATTTAAACCACAACCCTTTAGATTCGGCTCTAATTTGAAACATGTCTTGAATTGTTTGCAATAATCGATGTAGATCGAAAGCTGTATTATCTAGAGTAACTTTACCTGCTTCAATCTTCGACATCTCTAGCACGTCATTAATCAGATTGAGTAAATGTTCGCCACTACGATTGATAATATCTAATGACTCTTTTTGGCTGTTGGTAGTGATGCTATCCCGCGACATTAACTGGGAAAAGCCCAAGATCGCATTTAAAGGAGTGCGTAACTCGTGGCTCATATTTGCCAGAAATGAGCTTTTAGCCAAGTTAGCAGCTTCCGCTTCTTGAGCCTTAAGCTGTAACTGCTGACTAGATTGTTCTAACTGTTGGCGAGAAGCAGATAATTGCAGTGCCAACCAATTTACACCAATCAGTAATCCCACTACGGAAATCAAGCCGACAAAAACGATCGCACTAGCTAATTTACGGGCAGGATCGAAAGCCTCATCCTGACTGATTTCCACTAGCAAAGCAATATCCTGTTCGTTCAGCCAACGATAGACACCTAAAACCGAATCTTCTGCATAGTTGCGATAAAGCCCCGAACCACTCATGCCACTCATAGCCGCATCAATACCTGGGCTATCAATATCATCAGGTAAATCTTCAGCAGACGTTGATTTTCCGGCAATAAAGCTATTCTTACTAATTAATGAACCCACTAAATAACTTTCGCCACTCCTTCCCAACCCAGTTTTCTCTCGGACAATCCTGTCTATGCGTTCGAGATCCAAATCGACCAAAATCATTCCCTGACGATTTTCTAAAGGCTTTGCTAAAGTAATTGCGGGCTTTCTGGTGATGGGAGAAACATAAAATATCGGCGCAAAGTTAGCCCCCTCCTCCACATTTTCGACATAGGTAATATTGGCTAAGATCTCATAATTTCCTTCTCGCTCTTTGTTAGTTGAGAACACAATCTTATTACTGCGATCTAAGATCAATATTTCCCTGAGACTGGGTTTGATCTCATTGACTCGAACCAAATATCTCTCTAATACTTTGTATGCCTGCTGCTTTGCTGCTTCAGACTGAGAATTAAGTAAAACAGCTAAACTGCTCTGCACATATGGCATCTGGGTAGTTTGCAAAAAATCCCTTTGTCGCTCTTCAAACCACCGCCTAATCTCTTGTTCTTTTAAAGTCGCTGCTACATTCAGGCGATCGAATGCTGCCTGTTCTAAGGCTTCCCTCGCACGAAAATAAGCAACTCCACCAACGATACCAACAGTCATTAGTGCCAACAGCAAGAAGTAGTTGGCAATCTTCGTAGTTAGGGATAACTGCGGTAATTTCATTTAGGGGAACTACGGTTAGATACTACTCATGGTTATCTGAATTATATAGTTGTTCCAATTAATTTCCCTACTATCCAGGTCATCCTTTCGGGTAAATAAAGCTTTTCTTATTTTGTTTGAATGGTTATAGAATATTCAATAAACAACTAAAACTAAAATTGATGCTAGTCAATTTGAAAGCGATCGCGCCTAAAGTTAGCGACAGTGACTTAGAGAAGTTATCAAGTGATAATCCCGAAGCCAAATTTGAGACAGACAGTGAAGGGCATTTGATAATTATGTCACGCAGAACGGATGTTCAGATCGTCGTCTAGCGACGACTGGCGATGCATTCGCATCGCGCGGCAGCAATAGTGGTAAATTTAACTTGACTCTAGCAGCACAAATCTGGCTGTGGAATAGTCAGTCAAGCTTAGGTGTGGCTTTTGACTCTTCAACTGGTTTTAAACTGTCTAATAACGCAGTGCGATCGCCCGATGTAACCTGGGTCAAATTAGAACGCTGGAACGAACTTACTGCACAACAACAGGATAAATATGCCCCCATCGATCCTGACTTCGTTATCGAATTAAAGTCTCTTACCGACGATTGGCAAGAGTTACAGGCGAAAATGACAGAGTATATGAATTGCGAAGTTAAGTTAGGCTGGTTAATCGATCCAGAAGACAAACTAGTAGAAATTTATCGCCAAGAACAGAATAAAGAGATTTTAAACAATCCCCAAACCTTATCTGGGGAAGAAGTTTTACCAGGGTTGACAGTCGATTTAACTGAAATTTTCTAAAATAGTAGAAGATAACCTCTGATTTTGTAGTTCGACTCACCAGGCGATCGAATGTTACCTGTTCTAAAGCTTCCCTCGAACGACAGTAAGCAACTCCACCCATAATACCGACAGTTATTAGTGCAAACAGCAAAAAGTAGTTGGCGATCTTCGTAGTTAAAGATAACTGCGGTAATTTCATTTAGGGGAATGAAGTATAGATACTACTCATGGCTATTTGAATTATATCTGGGGATTAGATTCATGCTGAAAGCGATCGCTTTTTCAAAATCTGATTTTAGTTCTGATGAAGTAGCATTCTAGAAAAATATCATTTTCCTTATAGTCTAAATGTACTATACACTATAAAAGTTGACATCTGATTAACGAAGAGAACTATCAACACATGAACTACGAAGATAAAATTCAGGAAGTTTATCAGTACCTCATTGACAATAAAATAAAGCCCTCAAAACAAGATTCTTTTACAACCAGAGCGGAAATAGCTTTTTTCGTATTATCAATACTATGTTTTACTGCATTTGTTTTTATTGGCTTGTTTATTGCAAAGTATAGAAATATTGGTTTTGCACTAGCAGCAATATCTATAATGTCTTTACTAATATTTTTGTTTGTCAAAGAAATATTTCTTTTAAAATACTATCTTCTAAACCAAACAGAAAAGTATCTTAAAGCTTTAAGAGCAAGACACAATAAAGAAATAGTATTGATTGATGGTCTTTCTAAATTTGATACGGAAATTTTAGAAGCAGTAGAAAATCAACTATGTATCGGCAAAAATAAACTTGATAATTTATCTGCCATGATGATTGGAGCTTTGGATAAAGTTGGATTTTTACCTGCTATTGCTACTTTGTATTTCGCATATGCTAGATATCGTCAAAATTCGGAAGCATCTACGGCTGAATATATTTTAGTTGCAATTGCAATTGGAATCTATATAGGCGCAATCTCTATACGCACAGTAGTTACAGACATAGAAGAGTTATCGAGGTTTGTTAAAGAAGCTGCCAATAAGTCAAAACAGAGAAGAACTTTTACCATGCCTGAAAAGCAACAGTAATAAACTGTTCTAGCGGAGCGACAATTTAGACTGTATCTTAGACAAGAAAAGAGCTTGAGGTAAGCTTGAATAAATCAGTTATTTGAAAAAGGCGATCGCATTAAACTAAGCAGAAGTTTCTTCCAATGAATAAGGCTGAATTAATATTTCTGCGGGAATTCCTAAATCTTGATTTAAACGACGAATTGCATCTAAAGTTAAAGGCTCTTTTCTATTTAAAATAGCTGTAACTTGCTCTTTTTTACCGATAGAAGCCTCTAAATCTTGAGGAGATAATCCACGAGCTTCTAAATGATATAAAATTGCTGAGATTGCATCAGGTGCTTCAATTGGATAATGCTGTTGTTCGTAGGCTTCAACTAAAGTAGTCAATATATCCAAGCGATCGCATTCTGAAGAATTAGGCTCGACATCAAACAATTTTTCAATCTCTACAAGTGCATCTTGGTAATCAGATTCTGTTTTGATTGGTTGTAATTTCATAGTCATTACATCTTTCTAGATGATTGCTGCATCTACTTTGTCGTACTGTTTGTGAGTTCCTATAAAGCGAATAAAAATAATACTAATATCATATCTGATATGAACAATCAGGCGATAATCATTACCTTTGATATTGAAGACAACCCGATTATTACTAATAATACTAGCATTACGGTATAAATTTTTTACGTCAGAGGGACTTTGCCAGGCAGCGCGAGACGCTTCACTAAACCATGCTTTTAATGGTTGCTCTGCATCAGGGTATTTATGCCAAAAACTACGTAAAGTACTGCGAGCAATAATTCGCATGGAATAAGTTATATTACATTATTTTTTATAACTCAAATAATTATATTATAGAGTATTAAAAAGTTTTTTCAAAAATGCGATCGCTCTGAACATCAAGTCTGTTGCGAGTCGATAAATACTGCACTTAAGCCAAGGTAGTTTACAAAAGGTTCAAAATCTTTGTCCGAAAATAAAAGAGAGTGTATTGTTGCCATTAAAATAGATACACACTTATAAACTATAAAATTCAAATGTAAATTTCAAATCTTATGTTGGAAAAATCTCAAATAGTTAGTGTATCTCCCGAAGTCATGGGAGGTACAGCCGTATTTACTAGTACCAGAGTTCCGATTCAAACATTTTTAGACTATTTAAAAGCAGGAGAATCAATTAATGATTTTCTAGAGGGATTCCCTAGCGTTACCAAAGAACAAGCAATTGGGTTGCTGGAGGAACCAGAAAAGCAACTTATTAATGCGATCGCATAATTATGAAATTGCTCTTAGATGAATGTATTGATCGTAGATTAGCTAGAGAGTTTCTAGAGCAGGATATCAAAACAGTTTCACAAATGGGATGGTCTGGAACTAAAAACGGTAAGCTTTTGGCTTTAGCTGAAAAAGAGTTTGATGTTTTTATTACTGTCGATTGCAATTTATCATTTGAGCAGAATTTACCCAAGTTCGATATTGCAGTGGTTGTTTTGAAAACGTATTCTAATCGATTATAGCGGTTCTCATTTTAATGCAGTACAGTCAAGACCTCGGTTTCTGTTAATTGTTGATGGTTAATTGTTGATTGTGTATATCTCACCAATTAGATAACCGCTATATCAAATTTAAAACCGCTTGTGCCAAAAATTATCGAGACATTACCCTATTTGGTTAAAGGACAAGCGATAATAATTGAAATATAAGAACGATAGTTTTTGAAAGATCTTTTGTAAAGAGGTTATCCTGCAACTTCTTTCTATCAAACTGTCATCAAATTTATGAAAATTAAATCTTAGCAGAAAAAATCTTTTTTAGATTACCAGAATTTCGTTTGCGATCGCGATCTTGCTTTAAGTACTTAGAATCAGATTAAAAAGTGAGATAATGCGGCGATCGCCAGGCAACAAGATTCTGTAGCTCAAAAAATGAACTAAGAAGTTTTTCCCCTTTCCTGACATTTTCTTTGGTGCTTCTCTGCTTATTCCCGATTCAGGGCTTAAGTAGAAAAATACTTTACAACCAAAGAAATATTATGACTATTCAACCAAAATTTCACTGGCAGTTTCGAGATAAATCAGGAGCAACAACAACTGTAGATAGTATAAGCAAAGTTAAAGCTAGGCTTTCTGAGGCAAGACCAAGCGGACATGGTCGTATTGGCCGTGCCATGCACTTGCTCAAGGAAAATTCTCACGTCAACTTGGGTAAAGCAGTCGGTCAGTTTGGCACTGGCGACTTTACCATCGCCTTTGGCATGAAGAATATCAGTAATCATGGTGACGGAGAGTTAGATATTATCGGCAGCCAAACAATGAAAGGGCATGGGAATTTTTTCTCGGTGCGGCTATCCGGTAAAGACAGAATATTTTTCCACGTCGATGAAAATAGCAAAGCCAAGCATTACGTGAAAGTTCAGACAGATCCCCTATCGATGGTGTCTGACAGAACCTGGTTTCATGTCGCAGTGGTTAGAAAAGGTCGAACCATTCAAATCTACATTGACGGCGTGCTTTCAGCAACAGCCAAATCAAAAACAGGGGTTGCCAACATTAAAAACGACACCGACGTCAAGCTAGGTGACTCTAGGCGAGGCACTCCAAATGCCCAATACGAAGACCTTCGCATTTACGATCGCGCCCTTGACACCCAAGAAATTCAAGCCCTGATTCCACCTGTAAATCGCCCCTTGCGTGCAGGTGAAATTGAGCTGATTGCCGCTGATGGTACTGCTGTTATTCGCAGGAAAGATGTTGGACATCTTTCTCGTTTCTCACGAGAGTTTCAAACGCTAAGAGTCGGCCCAGATACGAGAGTTTCGCTGTTTAACAAGCCTAGCTTTGAAGGC
>JBCBWB010000213.1:0-7740 GCA_039817275.1 Cyanobacteria bacterium J06648_1
AAATGGTAGCGATTATAGTCCGTCTTCATTTCCGCAATCATCGCCTTAAGCTCTTCTTCCTGATCGGAAATATCCATCTTGGCGATCGCCTCAAAATCCGTCGTGTAAAAGCGAGGCGCAAGTAAAGTTTCTTCAATCTTTTGCTTGGAGGTAACTTGAGGCGAAGTAGCAACCATGGTTTATGTCTATATAACTAACTGGCTATATGATTCACAATATATCATTATTCTTGGTTTGCAACGAAGTTATTATTTCGCAATGTATAGATTTCCAGGTTTAGGGGATAAAGCAAGCATCGCTAGATTCTAATACCTGATTGGAATGCTGTATTTTTAGCCAAAATTCGAGATTGACAATTATATTGCTATATAGTTATATACAGAAAAGAGTAAAAAAAAGCTGATGAATACTCAAGTCACTACGAAATTTACCTCCTCTAGATTCTCGCGATCGCATCACGTAATATTTGCAACAGCTACAGAACAATTTTTGGCTTGCAAGCATATGGTAGAACCGAATCGATCCTAATGTCTTTACCTCCTGCGGTGCGTTGGAAATATAACTATCAACCCGAACTAGGAACATCCGCAGCAGAACTAACTGAAGTATTTCTTAAACCGCAAGATTGGGTTAATAGATAAAAATAAAGGAGACATAACCAAAACATGAAACTAATGACAAAATCCCAACCCCAAGATATACGGTTCAAGCTATATCATCAGCTAGACCAAACCTACCATCAACTTTTAGATGACCTGGCACAAAGCGATCTTACTACTGGCGAAATAGGTAAAATTGCTCAAATGCTAATGCGTTCTCGCCTTGAGGCACTCAAGCAGCTAGTTTCCGAAAATGAGATGGAAGCTTATGAGCAAATTTATCCCCAAGATGGAGATTAGGATCTAAAGATCACAGATAAATATAACAAGTATTGAGGTCAGATAATGAAAGTCGCCGTGTTTAGTACTAAACCATACGATCGCCTGTTTTTAGAACAAGCCAATCAAAAGATTACTGCCAAATATCGCCACGAACTTAGTTTTTTTCAACCTCGTTTAGATGCCCAAACTTCTGCCTTAGCCCAAGGATTTGAGGCTGTCTGTGCTTTTGTCAACGATGTTCTTGATCGTCCGACTTTAGAAAATTTGCATCAGCAGGGAGTAAAACTAATTGCCATGCGCTGTGCGGGATACAACAACGTCGATCTAGAAACCGCTCAGGAATTAGGGCTGACTATAGTCAGAGTTCCCGCTTATTCTCCCTATGCCGTAGCCGAACATGCGATCGCCTTAATGCTTACCCTCAATCGTAAGATTCACAAATCATATAATCGAGTCAGAGAGGGTAATTTTGCTCTCAATGGTCTGTTGGGTTTCGATCTTCATAACCGCGTAGTGGGTATTGTCGGTACAGGAAAAATTGGTCGTATTGCAGGTGCAATCTTACATGGTTTTGGTTGCCAAATACTAGCTTACGATCCTTATCCCAATCAAGAATTTGGCGATCGCTATGCAAACTATGTTGATTTTGAAGACTTACTGACGGTATCAGATATTGTTACCCTGCATTGTCCCCTGACTGCCGACAATCATCATCTAATTAATGACAAGGCAATCTCCTTGATGAAACCTGGTGTCATGTTAATCAATACCAGTCGCGGTGCCTTAATTGATACCCAAGCTGTAATTAAAGGTTTGAAATCATCTCAGATTGGCTATTTAGCTTTAGATGTTTACGAACAAGAAGCGGATCTTTTCTTTGAAGATCTTTCAGGAGAAATTATCCAAGATGATGTTTTTGAACGCTTACTAACTTTTCCCAACGTAATTATTACGGGACATCAGGCTTTTTTCACTGAAGAGGCATTAAACAATATTGCCGAAACTACTCTAGAGAACATTACCAAATTCGAGGCGGATGGCATTGGCGCGAATCAAGTTAGCTGAGGATCAAGCCAGCATCAATCCCCGCAAGCTTGAATGGCATCCCGTGTAGATCCAGATGAATAAACCAAAATATAGTTTAGACTAGGACGGTTTTCTTGCTCTAGATCGCCATGCTCTTAAACTACCCGAAAATGCCCACAATTTCGGCTCTAATGCGCCCTTTTCCTTATTTTGCTCAACCAGATACCTCCGTCGCTCAAATCATCAAGATGATGGACGAACATCAAATTCGCCATCTCCCCATTAAACAAGATGATCGCATCGTGGGCATTGTGTCCGAACGAGATTTGCGCTGGCTGGGTAATCCTAAATTAGATTTACCAATCACCCATGACATTCCTGTCTGCCACGTCATGGTCTACAGTCCTTATGTAGCCGAGATTAATACCCCTTTACCCGTAGTCATTGACGAAATGACTCACCAAAAAATTGGTGCTGCAATTGTGGTGCGATCGGGCAAGCTGGCGGGTATAGTTACCACTATCGATATTTGCCAGGCATTGAGCGAGGTATTAAAAACTGAATTTAGCTGCATCGCCGAGGTTTAAGGGATGAGTTTATAACTCCCCCAATTTTTCTACGGTAGCTAATCGCGATCGCTCTACAATGATAATTGTGCCACCTCGTTGATAAATAAGAATTCCCTTGAGCTTCTTAACCAAGCGCAGGCATTCTTCATAGGTAATGCCAATACTGCGGGCAATTTGATAGTAGGGTAATTTAGTGTTCAAACAATCTCCTTCTGCTACAGGATGAGTGCCGTCGCGATCGCCGTAATATTGAATTAATCTGACCAAACGTACTATTGCCCGTTCGGAAATTAAACCATGAACCGTATTGTGGAGTTGTTGTAGTCTTTGGTTAAATGCTTCGATAATTTTAAGACTAATTTCTGGAGCAGCAGCGATCGCCTGTAGCAAGGCATCTCGTTCGATGGTCAAGACATGTGATGGTAATTGACATAGTACCGTAGCGGGGGCGATCCCATTACCAAACATAGCAGGAGCAGCAAATAGTTCCCCAGGCGGAATCAAACGCACGATAGTTTCCTTGCCGTTTTCCGTTGTCTTTATAATCTCTAGTTTTCCCGCAACCAAAGCATGAAGCTGTTGCGGTAAGCGATCGCCCTCCTGCATCACAATTTCATCTGCCTGATATTCTCGAATGTAGCTATGGGGAATCAGACTCTTTAATTCTGTTATGGCTAAATCTTGCAAGATCGAGATTTGTTGCAATTGAGCAAGGGAAGAGCAGCCTTTTAAAATCATGCTTATGAAACTTTATCCTCAAACATGAGCTACCTCAAAGACGAAACTAAAACTTGATGTCAAAGTAAAAGTATCGAGTTTGAATCTGACGTGACATTCATCTTTACTTTATCGGCGTAAATCATTATGACACAAGCAATTAGCCAACAAACTATCGACACTGTTAAATCTACTGCCCCTGTAATTAAAGAACATGGTAAAGCAATTACTTCTCGAATGTATGAAATCATGTTTGCCATCCACCCTGAAGTAAAGTCTCAGTTTGATCTGTCCGCCCAGGCTAATGGTACTCAACCAGCTAAACTAGCTAATGCGGTATATGCCTATGCAACTCATATCGATGACTTAGGGGCATTAAAGTCAGCAGTAGATAAGATTGCCCATCGTCATGTCGCCACCCATGTCTTACCCGAACAATACCCAATTGTCGGCGAGTGTTTGTTACAGGCAATCAAAGATACTCTGGGAGATGCAGCTACAGCAGAAGTGATGACAGCTTGGACAGAAGCCTATCAAGCCTTAGCAGATATTTTTATCAATCGAGAACAGCAAATTTATCAAGAAGTTGGCTAGATCTCATCATCTTGGTATATTCCCAGCTACTTTTGTGAGAAGGCGATCGCTTTACCTGAAAATCTATATTTGTCAGCATCAGCAAAAACGGTTTGCTACATATATTCCCCAAGCGATCGCTTCAGGAGAACTATAAATTGCGCCAACTTTAAGGTTAGATGCTGCGACTTCGGCATTTCAATTAACTAATTTTGCTAACTCCTGCTACTAATAATAAAGTTAATTAAAAAAACAGCTTATTGCTACAAATCTTAAGCAATAAGCTGGCGGTTATAAAATTACTTTGTTTGGTCAAAAAGCACGGTCTATTTAAGATGCGTTTCGACCAAATTGAAACTTACATCAAACCTATTTGACTGAGAATCCCTTGACCTGTGAAATATTCTGTAACAGCAGCAATGATAAAACCTAGCATTGCCAAACGACCATTCCAAGCTTCAGCGAATTGAGTAAAACCAAACTTGTTTTCTTGATTTTCCATGATAACTCCAAATAAATTATTGCTAGTAATCTTCAACTCTATTATAGCAACTGTAAATTTTTATTGCCATTGCTTGACAAAGTTTTAGCAATAGACAGCTACTGAGCCAAATTCAGTAATTCCTTGGGTGATGCCAACAAATCGATCGCCACAAAGAAGATTTTATTTTCAGAATCCAGCAAAAATCGCCAGGACATATTCATCCCTACTCCCGCACCAAACCAAGGAGTTTGCACTTTACCTGTAACTTTAATTTGGGTATAACCATCTTCGGCAGGTTCAGAAATACCCTGCTCTGGAGCTAGTTTAAGATTGGGACATTCTTCTTTAAAGAATTTTAGGACGGCATCTTTTCCCACAATCGGTCTTTTAAAAGGAGGTTGCAACGCTCCATCTTCAACAAAAAGTTTAATTAACTCATCAAAATCGTTGGCATTTAATAAGTTCATGTAGCTCAATACAGTGGGATTAGTTACCCCTGCAATAGCTACTGTAGTTCGCTTAGATATTTCTACAGGAGGAGCAACAGGTTCGCTAACTCTCGTAAATCTGCCCATCTTAGCAGGGTCGAATCCCATATCTAACACGGTATTACGCAATACTGTAATCTGTTGACCAGAATCTAATTCCTGGAGCGTTTGTAAGACTGCCTTGGCATTAGCTGATAGCTTATATCCTTCGGGAATAGGAGC
Source organism: Cyanobacteria bacterium J06648_1 (assembly GCA_039817275.1). Taxonomy (GTDB): domain Bacteria; phylum Cyanobacteriota; class Cyanobacteriia; order Cyanobacteriales; family Xenococcaceae; genus Waterburya. Next base: position 4,961 of record JBCBWB010000213.1, read on the forward strand.
TACGATTCCTTGTTCCATCCATTCCCCTAGTCGATACCAAAATCCTAGTTTAATATTGGGAGTCCAAGTTCCATAGGTGCGGCAAATTGGCGTATCGGCACTGTTAGCCAAGTCGCACATTACCTGAGACTGCTCTTGGAAACTCATTTTTTTGATTTCATCCAGCGTCGGCTCGGCGAACTGCATATTTGCAGCACCAGGAGCTGCAACGGTAACAGTCTTGCCCATTTCTAAATAAGCAAACCAAATCCAAGCTAGGCGATCTTCTGCATTCAGTTGATTGAATCTTGCCGTCAAAGCTGGCACTGCATCAGCAGATAAGGTATCGGGAAATATGTTGCGCGCTGAGTCAATTGTAAATGGCATAGATACTCTTCCAATAAATTGTGCAATTAAATTGAAAACGCTAAATATATTGTAAACATATTTTTACTAAGGTTACATTTTTTAAACAAAAAGCGTATTGTGCTTTACATTTAGTTTAATCAATAGTACTCAAAGTAATTTCAGATTGTTTGATTTCGCTTAAACAGATTGATCGTAAGTATCAATCCACATTTTGCAGCGACGTTAAACGAACGAGAGCAATGATTTGAGGATAATTGGGGTGCATAGTTGATACTCAAAAATGTTTTACGATATCAAATTTGCAACCTCAAATAAAGCGATCTCTTTTATGACAGCGAAGAGGTTTTGTTAGCTTTATTTCTAGTCTCTACTACTGTCCAAATCTCTTGCCAGCGATCAATAATTAGTTGTCTCATTTTTTCTGATTGCCATAGAGGAATGTTATGCCGTCGAGAAGGTGGTAATTTAGTCACGGTTTTTTAATCTAATTTTTGTTTAGTAATAGTGAGTATTTTCATACCTGCCAGTAATTTATTTAGGCAGCAAGATTTATCGTGATGAAATTTCAGAATGTTTTGAGAAATTGCTAGTTCTAAAGCAGAGTAATCGTCAGGCAGAAATGGTAATTCGTAAACCATGTTGTTTTTTCCTCCCGCTCGAAAAATTGCTGTCTGCTAAGGTTACAAAAGACAGTATTTTAATGATTTTGAGTGTCCTAAAGGATACACTTAATGCCACAAGTGCAAGCCGCGACCCATTAGGTGAATGCTTAATTTACGCGGGACTGCGAACAAGTCCTTTATCCAACCACGCTACTGAGCTAATTCCAATGCTAATGCTGATAGTAGCGTAGTTTCCCACAATAAAAAATGCCCATCCCCTGGTAGGGGAATAGATCAATTTAAGAGTAGACCGATTGCAGCTAACCATGCTTTTGTTCGGTCTAAATAATTAAATTGACTCAATTGCTCTTTCAATCTCAAATTACGCGATTTTTAATACAGCAGTTTTAAAATTAATTTTGCGCAAGATATAATTGGCTTTTAATTTTTCCAAAGGAGATTAATGAATAAAAAATTACTGACTACCTTAGGTTGTTCTGGTTCAATAGTATTCTCTCTATTAGGGAATAATTCCGTTAGTGCCACAGAATATATTTTTACTGCTCCCGAATTAGATAGCCCAAGGGCAGAAATCCCTGAAAGCGACACAGACTATCCTTTTGTGGGCTGTGGGTGTAGCGCTTATGATGCCGAAACCGCCGCCAAAATGGATCGAGAAGGAGACAAGGCGATTGAACTTTATGGTTGTGACTGTGCTGGTCATAGAAATCTGGTGCGAAATCTTGATTCCAATCAGATAAATAATAATTACCAAGACTCACAGATTTAGCAGCAAGGCGATCGCCAACCTGGGAATTGGCACGTCAGTAAATTAACATCTGATGTTCTGATTTACTTATGGTGCGATCGCCAGTAATCTTATTAATACCAAAAGGAAGATACCAGCAAATTATATTTAATTTAGTTACATCTATACTGATTGAAAAAGCGATCGGTTATAGTCGATTTAAGCTTAGTTAGTCAGAGGTTGCGATCGTGAATTTACAAGAACTCCAAGAATTTGTCCGCGATTTTCAGCGTGTTTCTATTGCCGAGATGAAACTGTATCTAGGGATCGATCGCCAGACTCTCAATCCCCTGCTCGAAGGTTTGATGCAACAGGGGACAGTCAAAAGGTCTTATACCAGTAAAGAGTGTACCACCTGCCAAAAATGCGACACCGAAGAAATAGAATTTTATGAATGGATTGCTGCTTCTGTCTAATAGTGAAGCGATCAATGCCAAAATTGGCAGCTGTTATTGAGATCTGGATTGACAAACTATGCGTGACATAGATTCATAGCACTGCCTATAGAACTTGAGACACTTGAGCGCGATCGCCTAGATAACTGCTTGATTTTGTATTACTATTTGGCTATATAATCATGATATCGTTAGATATAATTGGCGAAATCGGTCATGATAGCACTGATAGGCTTTTGTTGAAGAGACTGCGGAGACGGATTACGATTAATTCTTGATCGAGAGGTAATTAATGGGACTGACTTTGTATGACATCTTAGCGATCGCTCCCATCTTGACAGTTTTTTTGCTGCTGGTGATTGCCAAACTTCCCGCCAGTCGAGCAATGCCCGCTACTTATTGCGTTACTGTGGCGATCGCCTATTTAGCTTGGCGAGTGCCTGTGGTTGTAATTGCCGCCTCAACGATGCAAGGTTTAGTCATGGCAGCAGAGATTCTTTACATTATCTTCGGGGCAATCTTGCTGCTGAATGTGTTGCAGGCTTCAGGGGCGGTAACGAGTATTCGTCGGGGATTATTGGGCGTTTCTCCAGACAGAAGAATTCAAGCCATAATTATCGTCTGGCT
>JBCBWB010000214.1:0-7494 GCA_039817275.1 Cyanobacteria bacterium J06648_1
TTGACTCTCGTCAATGGCAGATCGTGCCGATCCCAGCTCACTATTGCTCTCTGCCGACTGAGATTTGGTCGAGTCTTGATTATCCTTGAGCTGACTTTGAAACTGACCGAGTTTCTCTTGAGTTGCCTCAACTTCGCCATCGAGCTTGGCAGTTGCTTCGGTCAAAAATCCCGTTAGTTCTTGAACGCTAGCCTCAAAGGTTTCCACCTGGGTTTCTGTTTGCGACTGGTGTTCTGCCACCTCCGATCGCATTTCATTCAGAGCTTGCTGTACCTGTGCCAAAATATCTGCCACCTGCTGCTGTTTTTCGGCAACATTTTCGGTAAGCTCGTTTGCCTCCGCTTCGACTTCCTGCGCCTGCACGATAATCCCATCTAGGCGATCGGGGAAATCTGTAACGAGCTGGGACATCAAGTCTAATGATTCTCCTAACTGACTCATAAGTGTATACCTCTAAAAATCTTTGAATATTCTCATAATTTGTCGCTCAAAAGCTTCTGTCCTATAGAGTTAATAGCCTGTAGCCATCGCGCTAGGACTAAAATAAGTCCATTACCGCTTTAATTGCCCCTGTCGCTACCTTGGCAGCGGCGATCGCTGGTAGTAAAGGAGATAAAGCGCCAGTAACGCTCGTACCAACGCTCATCATGACCGCGTTTTCGGTCGCCTCTTCCATCATTGCCTTGACCGTATCTTCGATCGCATCTTGGAAGCTGTCGGTAATTTTCTCCTTCATCTGTTCGCCCGCATAGTCTTGGGCGTTTTCTAGCACTTCGTTCAGTGTTTCTTTGAGCTTCTCTCCCATTTCCCCTGTGTCTTCGCCAAAGGAAGTAAACATATCCTCAAAGTTGCCGCTCAATTCGTCAAAACCAGAGCTTATTTCTTCGAGCTGATTGTCGGTAAGCTCACTACTAAAGTCACCCAAAATCGAGTCTAGGTTAGACTTCAGGGTTTCACCAATATTGCTAGCAACATCCTCAAAATCCCCTTCTGTCTCCTCCTGGGTCGTTTCCATCTGCTCCTGCAAGCCTTTGACGTTTTCGCTAAATTCAGCAAAAAAGCTCGATGTCTCCTCCGAGCTAGACTCCGCATCTTCCTCCATCTCGCTGATGGTTTCTGCCAGTTCGCTAAATGCCGCGATTACTTCTTCGAGGCTACTGTCTAATTCTGATTGGCGACTATCATTTGCCGAACCAAATTCATTCTCAGAACTGTCTAGGGTTTCTCCCCCATTACCTATCTTTTCTTCTAGGTCAATGAGAGACTCCTGTAAACCCTGCATGACGCTCAACATCTCATCACGAGAGCTGGTAAATTCGGTCTGAGTTTGCTCAAATTCTTGAGTAGTCGCTTCTAAACCTTCAATAATGCTTTCTTTTGCCGATTCCAAGCTAGTGTTGGTCGATTCTAGCTGTCCTGAAAGTTCGGTCATTTGCGTCGAGGCAAGTTCGATCGCATCGATAATCTGCTGTAGTTTCTCACTAGACTCTTCAACGTTCTGTGCTAAAACTTCTGCTGCTGCCATAGTTCTCCTAATATTTCTTTAGTGTTGGGTGAAGATCGGGAAATCCTAAAAGATACCGCTTCGCATAAGGGAAAAGGTTAAAGGGAAAGGGGAAAAGCTAACCTAGTAAAGACTTTGCCGTTTGTAATACTGGTTCGACCTCTTCGATCAGGTCAGTTACCTCAGAGATCTTATCGACAATCTCGCCAATGCTGCCCTTGAGCAGATCGCCCATTTCGCCCCCCGCATCGCTCAGGGTTCCAAACGCTTGAGTCAAGCCTTCTGAGGAACCTGTCAGCTCTGACATTACTTCCTCGGCAAACTTAGAGGCGATCGCTGTGGTCACGCTCTCGGTTAACGTATCAAAGCTAGTTGCCAATTCTGACTGCTTGCTACTGCTAGCCTCTTCGACGCTACCGAAATTCTCGCCTAAGGTTTCTAACTGTTCCTGTAGCAAAGTTTCTAGATCGCCAAACTGTTCGATCAGGTCGGTCTTTTTCTCATCGAAGCTACCCTGAGCCGTGGTTACCGCCTCGTTGTGTGCCTCAAGATCGCTGTTGGCTGCTTCTTCGTAACTGGCGATCGCCTCTTGCAGTGTATTGAGATTTTCGGCGAAGGTATTTAAGCTAGAAGTCGTATTTTCTTTCTCTTCTGCTAGCTGTTCTGCCATCTCATTTTTACGCTCTTTAACCTCTTCTAAGCGAGTGTTAAACCTCTCCATTGCTTCGGTGACACCATCGCTAACCTCGGTTATTTTCTCTTGGAAAGAAGTTAGTTTTTCTCTCGTTCCTTCCATCTCCGTCTCCAGAGATTCTTCCGCCTCTTCTAGCTCGGCAATTATCGCTTCCCAACTTTCCTGCGCTTCCTGGTTGGCAGTGGTCAATTCATCTGCCAGATTAGTGGCAAATTCCACAATTTGGTCTACTTCATCAAAAGCCTTTTCCGCATCAGTTAGCAGGGCTTGCGATTTTTGGTCGCACTCGTCGATTAATTCGTTAATTTCAGGCATGGTTTTACAACTAAGAACTATACATTTGGATTCTCAAAACACCCAGTTTTGAATAATTAAATCGAAATTTAGTATTTCTGACAAGTACGATTGTTAAGTTATACAATATGCAGTTATTAAACGCTTTTTTTGTATAGGTAATTACTAAATATCAGGACATGTCTATTGAATATGATAAATTTACAGCTAAAAATTATCAGAAACACGATCATTCAGAGAACATTGCTGCTTCAATTCGATATATCTTAATGACTAGAAGTATCATATATTTTTTGTCTCCAAGAACCTAAAGACAATATGTTTTTTTTAAGATTGCTGCGTATTACAAAACTTAATTTTCTTGCTATATATTTGTGAATATAATTTTTTATTTAGCAGGATTTAGCTCAACATAAAAATTTTAAAGAGCAGAGAAAAATATGACTATAGACGATCGAGCAGGTTGGGCAACTCTAAGCTTGAACAGCAGTTCAGCCAATGACTCTGCCACAGTCAGACACAATTTATCGACGACCGACGGTACAGTTATCGGTCGCGCCCCAGACTGTCAAATTCCTTTAGATCCTCATCAGTTCATCACTGTATCTCGTCGTCATGCAGAAATAAAGCTAGTCGATGCTGCCTGGCAGTTGAGCGACTTAGGAACAACAAACGGTACGCTGGTCAACGATCGCCCTGTCAAAAATCCTCAAAAACTAGCATCAGGCGATCGCATTACTTTAGGCGTGAAAGGTCCTGAATTTACCTTTGAATGTCTGACCCTCGATGCGACGGTGATGGTGCAGCCAACTCAAATAAAAGCTGCTCCCCAACCTGATGAGGCTGAACCAGATCCTAAACCAATTGAGAGTCCCGATCTGGCGGCGGCAAAGGCAACGGTTCCTAGAGATAAAGAGGCGGAGCCTGCAGCACAACCAAAAAAGGCAGATTCTGCTATTCCAGAAAATACAGCCCAGCCTGCAAAAACACCAGCCGCGGCAGAGAAATCAGTAGCTAAATCCGCACCAGAATCAAAACCAGAACCTGTAGCGGCTGAGAAGTCAGTTGCCGAACCTACACCAGAACCTGTAGCCAAACCCACTCCAGAAGCAAAATCTTCTACAGACTCCAAAACTCCCACTCCTCTTCCTGTCGTCCCCCCAGACTTTAATTCTTCAGCAGCGTTTAAATCGGGTAAAACCTTATGGAATTTAATTTCCAGTAAGGAAGTGGGTCAGATAGCAGGAAATTCTCAGCCGATCCTCGCCCTAGCTTTTAACCCCGACGGCAACATACTAGCCAGCGCCGCCAAAGATAAAACAATTAAACTTTGGAACCTGGCTAACCAAACAGAAATTACAACTCTAACAGGACACAAATTGGCGGCTAATGCCTTAGCCTTTAGTCCCGACGGTAAGACTCTAGCCAGCGGTGGTGCGGACAAAACCATCAAACTTTGGAACCTCGATCGCCAAGAAGAATTCGCTTCTTTTACTGGACACAAGCTAGCGATCAATGCTCTAGCCTTTAGTCCTGATGGTAAAACCATAGCCAGTGGTAGCGCTGACAAAACAGTTAAACTTTGGAATATCGACGATCGTTCTGAGATAGCTAGTTTGGCAGGACATAAATTGGCTATTGAGTCTCTGGCATTTAGCCCCGATGGTAAAACCCTGGCTAGCGGTAGTAAAGATAAGACATTTAAGCTTTGGAATTTAGCTACTAAAGAAGAAATAGCTGTTCTGGCAGGACACAAACAGGCGGTAATTGCGATCGCCTTTAGTCCTGATGGCAGAATGATAGCTAGCGCGGCAGCAGACCAAACGATTAAACTTTGGAACCTCGAAGCCCAGGCAGAAATAGCTGCGATCTCTACTCCAAGCTGGCAGACTGGAGCGATCGCTTTTTGTGCGGATGGACAAACTCTTGCTGGTACTGACGAACAAGGTTCGATTAAACTCTGGCAGATTTAAGCGGTTAATTAACTCAATCTCTTAGAGGGTGTTTGAGAAGTTATTTTTTATACAACTCACTTCTTGATTTTGCCCCCCTTGCCCCCCAAGCTTGGGGGGGATCGGACTCAAAGTCCCCCACATTTGGGGGATTTAGGGGGCTGAAGAGTGAGATTTTATACTTTTAAAACATACTCTTAAGCTTATTCGGTCTCGCCAAACCATTTTTGGTGAATTTCATCGTAAACACCGCTTTCAACTATCGAGAGGATAGCTTGATTAATTTCTTCTCGATAAGGACTGTTGGTCTTTAACGCAATACCATAACTTTGTCGTTCAAAAGTCGAGCCAACCACTTTAACTTTGCCGACTCCATCTTTGGCTGCGTAATTTTGTAAAACAGGTGAGTCATACACTACAGCATCTACCTTAGAGTCTTCTAAGGAGGCAAAAGCCTCTTCTACCACCTCATATTCAATCCTTTTCATTGGTCGATCGGCTAAATATGCGGCGGCGGTGCTTCCAGCAATAGTGGCAACCCTTTTGCCGTTGAGATCTTCGATACCCTGAATGGAGGTTTCTAGCTGTTGCAAAGTTAAAGCCGAACTAACCGAGGCGGTGAAATAAGATACCAGCAAGACTCCCGTAAACATCCAGATTGCGGCAATAATCCTGCCGGGAACACCGATAGGTGCTTTGTCTCCATAGCCAACCGTGACTACTGTCACCACTGACCACCAGCAGGCTTCCCATATCCCTGGCAAATATGCTTGAGGAAACATCTCAGAGTTCTTTTTTCTTTCAAAAAACCATAGCAGGTGAGCCGAAATAACAATTACGACCAGCAAGACGCCAATGGTCTTTAATAAAATTGGCGAAAAAATTAAGGCAACAAAAGTGTTAATTGGCGAAGCTTGGGAATGAGCGGGAATTAAAATTTGCAATCCTGATTCATAAAAAGAATGAGAGAAATCTACGTTTTTTTCTCGCTCTGAAGTGATAGTAATACCCGCGATCGCAATATCCGTGTTCTCAGAGGCAACCGATTCTAATAGATCGGTAACGGTTGTCTCACCATACATTTCATAGTCCAATTCCAGCTCTTGAGCTATTTCCGACCAGAGATCGATGCTGAAGCCGATATATTCTCCTTCCTGAACAAATGCGAAGGGTGCAAAAGGTTTTGTCCCCACTCTCAAGGTTTCTGACAATGCTGGAATTTGAACTATACCAACCAAAGTTGAAGTTATTAATCCAGATAAACTCCAGTAAGCAATATTCTTCAACCGAAATAATTTACTGAACATTGAAATTGAGCAATGTTTATAATAATTTTGCTCCTATTTTCACTTTCAAGCGGCAAAATACCCAAAACTAAATGTTTTTCTAAAGAATCTACCGTAGCAGCCAAACATCGTCAGGCAATATCTCTAACTCACGCGCCAAAAATAAAGTCCCTGCTGTTGCAATAAAAGCTGCTTGATCAAACAGAACTTTGAGTCGAGCTTAATGACTGGAAGTAACCTTACTATCTATGCTGGAACTAACGTAACTATTAATTATTCTTGGTAGATCGCCCTTTCTTCGGTACGGAAATAATATCTGACGGGTAAATTCAAAGTACTGCTATGTAGACCCGAATTTTTACAGGCTGCTCTAAAAAATTCGAAATACGCTTAACTCTACTCAACTTACAGGGGCTATTGTAAACAAAAGTTACAAAATTAGCTGCTTCGCATAATAATCCCTCGTAAACCGAAAGTAAGAGATATAGACCGCAATTTAGCTTTTCCTCTAGATACGGTCGCTTTACAACGATGGGTTATGAAGGGCAAGAATTTTATCTTCTCGAAATGGGGTTTGATCGCTTGATTTCTAAGAAGAACACCGATTTTCTGCCCTGTTCGTAACTCATCTTTTTTTATCTATACGCTTGAATTATAGATCTAATTCTAAAGAAAAAACCCACCCCAGCTAAACACTCTTAAGAGTTAGGCAGGATGGGCTGGTCGCGACTTAGTGATTTGCTCGATAAATGTAAGCTAAATTGCCTAAGCAGAAGCTAATAAGCCGCTATGTCTGAGTAATGGTTCGGTTTTGGGTTCCCTACCTCTAAATGACTCAAACACCTCCATTGGGTGTAAACTCCCGCCCAGAGAAAGTACCGTATCTTTGAAACGTTTGCCGACAGTTCTAACTGCTTCTTCGTTATCCAAACCAGCTTCTTCAAAAGCTGCAAAAGCATCGGCGCTAAGAACTTCTGCCCACTTATAGCTATAGTATCCTGCGGCATAGCCTCCCGCGAAGATATGTCCAAAAGCACAGAGGAAGTTGTCTTCAGAGATCGGCTGTAAGACGCTAGTAGTTTTTGCCAGGCGATCGCGTACGTCGCTGGGAGTCTCGTCTCCACCTGGTTCGTAGTTGGAGTGAAGTTCCATATCCAGCATGCCGAAGTGGAGTTGACGCAGCATTGCTGAACCACTCATATAGTTCTTTGCGGCTACCAACTTTTGATAATATTCTTCGGGCAAAGTTTCGCCAGTTTCGTAGTGTTTTGCCATGCCAAACAAAGTCGGGCGATCGTAACACCAGTTCTCCATAAACTGACTGGGCAACTCTACCGCATCCCACTCTACGTTGTTAATGCCTGCTGCCCCAGGATAGTCAATGGTAGTAAGCATATGCTGTAAGCCATGACCAAACTCGTGGAATAAAGTCGTAACTTCCCCAAAGGTCATCAAGCTAGGTTTACCGTCTACGGGAGGAGTCTGATTACAGGTCAAGTATGCCACAGGTAGACGAGTTTCAGTCTTACCTTCCACGGTCATTTTGGCTCGTCCCACACAATCATTCATCCAGGCACCACCACGCTTTTCGGCAGGACGAGAGTAAGGATCTAAAAAGAAAAAGGCGATCGCTTCTCCTGTCTCGTCTTTAATTTGGAAATAGCGGACATCTTCTTGCCAAACAGGTGCTTGCCCATCAGCAGCGGTAATTGTCACGCCAAAGATACGGTTAGCCAAACCAAATAAGCCGTCTAAAACTCTGGG
>JBCBWB010000215.1:0-7429 GCA_039817275.1 Cyanobacteria bacterium J06648_1
GAGATGCCATTGAATGCCTACTATTTCTTTGTTTTCTTTATTTGTCTAATGTCCTAACCTTATCACGTAATGCTATATTTTTGCTTGCTTTGGCACTTAGAACCACTAGCAGAATTACGCTGGAGATTCAGTCTTTGCTGGTTGAGTTTGTCGGGATAACCCATCACGGCGATCGCTTTATTGTTCATGTTCTTTCTCTATTTATAAAATGCATTTGCCAACTAGTTCTCAGATTAAGAACTATTGTCTTAATTGGACTGTTCTATTTTAGGAAAGATGTAGGTGATTGTCTGTGATCTATATCTTACTTAGTCAATAGTCTCTATATTTATATTTTCGATAAACTGCGTTGTTAGTTATACCTTGGACATAAGTATTTTTACTATAAACAACAGTATTTATATTGGATAGACATAACTGCATCTAATCAAATATATCGGTAATAATTCTTTCGATTGAGCGTTCCACACCTCTTTGTACGCCATTAACCATAACTCTTTCAATATTAGAAGGGCGGCGCTGTCGATTGGTTTCTAACTCAGTAGAATTACTTGTCAAGGCTTCACCAACAAAGGTATAGCTCAGCTGCGTTTCTCTATGGTCTTTACTTTCTAAACCATTTTTTTTACTACCTGTATAAAATTCTTGCCCTTCCAGCAATTCCAGAGTAATTATTCCTCCCTCTTCAGAAATCATGCCAGAATGAACTGCGGTGCTGCAAATTCCTGAGTTAGAAGTATAAAAATTTGTACCCCAAATAGGAGCATGAATTAGATCTTCTGTAGCTGCTTGACAGTAGAAGTCATAGGTATTGCCAATATTTTTCTTCTTATCTATCCCCATACTGCTTAATCGACTACTCCAGCCTATTTCTGCTAGTCTATTTCTAGAACTTTGAGCATTAGCGGATTGCCAAGACATTACACCGATTGAGATAGCTAAACCGAGGAAGATAAGTCTTAGCTTGGAATTGGCTTTGGTGGTGTTCATTTTCTTTATAAATTTCCCGTCGAGCAAGTTTATGGCTGCCGATAAGAAACAACTTCAGGTTAGTTAATGTAGTTAATTAAAACGTCAAAGTAAAATATATTGAGTTTATATTTTATGAGACATCTTTTTGGTATCTTCATCTAATCCTGGGAACATTATTTAAGCAGTGATCTTCAACATTGTTGAAGGCGGTTTAGGATCACGACTATTTCATCAATGGCGCGACGAATTTCTCGATGTTCTAATTCGGAATTGTTAACGAGGACGCTGAAAGCCAGTAAGCCGCGATGCTGCGTCTGTAAGTAGCCAGATAGTGCGCCAACACCCGTTAGGGTTCCTGTTTTAGCCCACAGTTTCCCCTGAATCGGCGTATCAACAAAACGCCTTTTTAAAGTGCCGCTGGTTCCAGCTACGGCTAGGGATTCTCGATAGTCTGAGTCTTGGGACATCAACTGTAAAACTGCCACTAATGTCTGTGGTGTGACTAAGTTCTGGCGAGACAGTCCTGAAGTATCAATTAGAACATAGTTTTCGGAGTCGATACCTAGCCGTTCGAGAGTCTGATTAACAGCATCAATCGGAGTATCTACCGGCATCTTTTGCGCGAGGATCTTGCCCAACACTTCAGCATAGAGGTTATTACTCTCCTGATTAATTCCCGCGAGGATCTTAGATAAGGGCGGAGCGTCAATTGCGGTTAATTTTGTATCGACATATGTTTCTTGCTGCTCGACTACTATTCCTCGATCAACTTTGATACCTCCTTGAGATAAATACAGTCGTAGGGTTTCTAAAAAATATTGAGCTGGATCGACTACGGCTAAATCCCAAACATCAGGACGTTCATTGACTGCTAACTCTCCTCTTAGTTTTAAAAGCGGCTTGCCAAGATCGCCATCAATTTCTACAGCATATTCAATATCTGTTTCTCCTGTAGTAGCTTGGTTAATCACCTGCCATTGACTAGCGGCGATCGCATCATTCCACCAGAATTTTACAGGCTGTCCAATCTCCTGGGGCAATAGAGTCAGCGTAACCGTATTTTGATTCAGAATCGTGCTGTTGGCTGCCGTAGCAAAGTAGCTGTGGACATCTACCCATTCCCATGTCGGGTTGATTGCTGGAGGAGCAAAATAGCTGTCGTCAATGATTAAGTTTTCAATTCTTTTAATTCCTTTGTCCTGCAACTGATGTACTATATCTTTTAGGCTTTGGCTCGATATAGTGGGATCTCCTTGTCCTTTAAGCCGTAAAGAATCCAAAACTGGAGGAGTTCCGCCACTGTAAATAGGTGTCTCGATTCGATATTGCGCACCCAACTCCAAGATCCCCGCTGCCGATACCAGCAGCTTAGCAGCAGATGCAGGATTGAAAAACTTATCTCCGTCCAGGCTATAAAGAGAATCCCCCGCTAAAGTTTGAACTTCAATTCCCCAACGCGATCGCTTTAACTGAGGACGATTAATTACCTGAGCGATCGCTTGATCTAAATCGCGATCGCAAATCTTTTTTGGCTGCTTGTCCAGATTTTCTAGAGCTGGTTTGGCTCCATTCCCCTCCGCCAGCATTCCCTTGAACCAGAAAGGATTAGCGGCTAGACAGCAGAACAAACTCAACCATCTCAAGTAAGCAAAAACTAATTTCATACAGCAAAAAAAACGAATCACGTTGTCAGATACTAAGGGCAAAAAAAATAACTAACAACCGTAGGTAAGCTAAAAGCCAATGGTGACGAGTTAATAGACTACGTTGTTGATCAGCTGGTTCCTAGTTTTTCCTAGAGGAAATCGCGACCTATATGATTCTTAGTTTTGGGTTTTCAATTAATAGTGACAAGACATTTCTAATACTGGATAATGTTTGTTCATTGCTATCAAACTCACGATCATCCGACAGTAGTTTAAACTTTCGTTGTCTCAAATCTAAATTCTCCTATGTCTTCTCCTCTCGAAAACCTTTCCTTGTCCGCTGTTGTGGATGCACCACCGCTTGATCTATCAATAGTTGTGCCGATCTATAACGAGGCAGAAAGTATCGAAACTCTAGTACAGGCGATCGCTGATGCCGTAATCAGAACCAACCTACGCTACGAAATTATCTGTGTTGATGATGGTTCCAAAGATGGATCGACTGATGTTTTAACCGAACTTGCTCGTCGTCGGACAGACCTCAAAGCCGTGATCTTGCGTCGGAACTACGGACAGACTCCTGCGATGGCGGCGGGATTTGAATCAGCACGGGGAAAAGCGATTGTCACCCTAGATGGCGATTTACAAAACGATCCAGCAGATATCCCTATGCTGCTAGAAAAGCTAGAGGAAGGCTACGACCTGGTCAGTGGCTGGCGACGGAAAAGACAGGATGCGGCATTAACCAGGCTACTGCCCTCCAAGATCGCTAATATCATTATTGCCAAGGTAACAGGAGTCAAGCTACACGACTACGGTTGCTCTCTCAAAGCATATCGAGCCGAATTAATTGCCGACATGAATCTTTATGGCGAACTGCACCGCTTTCTACCAGCTTTGGCATATATCGAAGGTGCGCGAATCGCTGAAGTCCCTGTGCGTCATCATGCTCGCCGTTTTGGACAGAGTAAATATGGTCTGGGTAGAACTATTCGCGTCATCATGGACTTGCTTACCGTCTACTTTATGAAGAAGTTCCTGACTCGTCCGATGCATGTGTTTGGCTTGGGTGGGGTAATTTCCCTGGTGACGGGGCTAGCTATGGCATCCTATTTAACTATAGTAAAACTATTTCTGAATCAAAACATTGGCGATCGCCCTTTGCTGATCTTAGCTGTTCTGTTAATCATTACAGGGGTAAATCTCTTCTGTTTTGGTCTGGTTACCGAACTACTAATGCGTACCTATCACGAATCCCAAAGAAGACCAATTTATCGGATTAGGGATGTCTTTGGTAGGAAGTAAGGGCTGGGTAGTGTAATTACCACCCAAACTAAAAATAAATCTTGAAGTGAACTTGGTATTATCTATAGACTAAATAAAAGTAGCTTCACTTCCCTTACACAATGTTTAATTGGTTTCGCCGCAACGAAAAAGCAAAGCAACAGTCTGATATCAAGCCTGAAGCAACTGAATCTCCGCTAGAGGAGAAGCTAGAAGTAGATCCAGAAACTCCTGAGTCAGAAACAGAAACGTCAGTTGCCGAACCAGATTATCTTGCTTTCGCCAAGGCTGCCTACAAGAACATTCAAGAGCGTAAGGGAGAAGCTGAGGCAACCCCAGAAGCAGAGACAGAATTAGCGTCAGCGCCAGAAGTTGAATCTGCAACTCCTAATACCGAAGAAACTGAATCTGTTGTCGAAACGGTGGAGACGGAAACCGAGTCACCAGAGATAGAAGCAGGAGAAACAGAAGAAGTATTAACCTCAGTAAAAGAAGCAACAGCAACAGAAACTACAGAACTAGAGTCAGTCGAAGCACCAACCCCAGAATCCCCAGCAGAGAACGAGTCTGGCGCCAATGTCCCTGCCTGGATGCAGCAGAAATCTCAGGGTCTAGAAAAGCTCAAGCAAACCGCAATTGAAACCCCTATTGAAGAAGTTCCTGTTGAAGAAGCAGAACTAGACGAAGATTTTATCTGGTCATCTCAGGTTCTAGCGAAAAGTGGTCGTACCGCCGAAGATGTCTCGGAAGAAGAAATTAGCTGGCTGACCAAACTGCGGCAGGGACTAGGGAAAACCCGTATTGGCTTAGTCAATCAGCTCAAAGCTATTGTCGGTAAAGGTCCTTTAAACGCTGATGCGGTCATGGAGATCGAGAGTCTCTTATTACAGGCTGACGTGGGAATTGAAGCAACAGACTACATTATAGAAACCCTACAAAGCAAGTTAAGAGAAGAAGTCTTGCCTCCCGACCAGGCGATCGCCTATCTTAAAACTATTCTGCAAGATATCTTGGACAAACCTCTGAGCGGTCAAGTAGATGATGCTTTCGTCCCCGAAAAAGGCGAGTTTAATATCTGGCTTTTGACTGGAGTCAATGGCGCAGGAAAAACTACGACTATTGGTAAACTGGCAAATCTGGGGCAAAAGTCTGGCTATAGCTGTTTGATTGCGGCGGCGGATACCTTCCGTGCGGCGGCGGTACAGCAGGTTAAGGTTTGGGGCGAACGCACCAACACCCAGGTAATTGCCAACCCAGGTCAAAATACCGATCCTGCTTCGGTTGTGTTTGATGCAATTTCGGCAGCCCAAGCCAAAAACACAGAATTACTTTTGGTTGACACTGCGGGAAGACTCCAAAATAAGCAAAATCTGATGACGGAGTTGGCTAAGATCCGTCGAATTATCGATAAAAAAGCACCAGGTGCTAAGGTAGAATCTTTATTAGTTTTAGACGCTACCTTGGGTCAGAATGGTCTACGTCAGGCTCAAGTGTTTTCTGAGGCGGCGAATCTTAGTGGTGTGGTTTTAACTAAGTTAGATGGTAGTGCCAGAGGTGGTGTGGCTTTAGCCGTAACACAGCAATTAGACTTACCAATTCGCTTTATTGGTGCGGGAGAAGGCATCGAAGATCTGCGACCTTTTTCTAGCTACGAGTTTGTTGAGGCTCTGCTTAACGGTTAAGCAGACAAGGCTAGTTTTAGTTGGTTTATCTTGCTAAACTTCCATAGATTAACTCTATTTTATTGGCGTATTAGCTATTTAGGGTTATTATTAATCAACCTATATTTTAATCGATAAAATAAAAGAGCTACTTTTGAAGTCGATTTATTTAAGCATAGGGATTGATTAGATAATTACAGAGACGGCTTTCGTACTGTCTAATCAAATATTTCAGCATGACTGTATTCAAGACCTATTTTTGACTGATGAACTGAAAAATGTCTAAATTTGTAGAGGCAATGACTGTCGTACCTTCTCATAGCCATCCCTCTCAAGAAAGCAATAGTGTTGGTAAATCGACTGCCCAGAATTCCAGCCCCATTGTAGCGCTAAAAGAATTAGTTGCTAATCTCCAAAGGGAACAGAATAAAATTCAGGATCTCCTTAGCTCCTTGGGGTTTGCGCTGCGTAGTTTTAGTAACCTCAATCAGTTTCTCGAATTAACTCCGCTGATGGCAGCCAGAGTTACTGATTCTATTGGTGGAGTACTGGTTTTATACAAAGAAAACAAAATACATTTAGAGCAGATTCACTGTCAGGATAGTAAAGTTGGTCTAGAAGTTAATAATGTATTTGAGCGAGTAAATTATCAGATTAATCAATCCCAGATTAATTATCAGCAAACCGTTAATGCTTCTTCTCAACTATCGGCAATTCTTGATGAGAAATTACGCCAAGAATTAGAGTCTAAAGTACTTTTTTTTGGTACACCAATCTTAGTCAAAAATATTGAACAAGGTCGTCTTTATGTTTTTAGTACTGAGGCAGACTATACCTGGACTCCTACCCGTAGAAAGTTAACTCAGCTAGTAGCAGATCAGACGGCAGTAGCGATCGCCAATCATGAACTTACGGTCGAATTACGTTCCAAAGAAAGACAAGATCGCGAGCTAGAAATTGCCTCAGAAATTCAATTACGTTTGCTCCCCAGCAAGTGTCCCCAAATTAAAGGATTGAGCATTGCCGCTAAATGCGAAACTGCCAGTCGAGTAGGGGGAGACTATTATGATTTTATTCCCACCAACTATGATCGCCTCAAGAACGGTCAGCCAGAAATCGGGTCAGATGTTCCCTGGAGCATTGTAATTGGCGATGTGATGGGCAAAGGTGTTCCCGCTGGTCTAATTATGACCATGACCAGAGGAATGCTGCGAGCCGAGGTGCTAAATCGCCATTCTCCCGCGCAAATTATGCGCCATCTCAATCGAGTTATGTATGCTGATCTGGAAAATTCTCATCGCTTTGTGAGTATGTTCTACTCAGAATACGATCCAGTTAAACAGACTCTCTCTTTTACTAATGCGGCTCACAATCCACCCTTACTGTGGCGCAAGGCAACTAACCAGCTCGAACGGCTCGATAGTTGGGGCATGCTGATTGGTTTAGATATGGAATCAGAATACGAAGATGCGACGGTACAGCTCGCTCCTGGAGATACAATCATCTACTATACCGATGGTTTTACTGATGCGGCGAATGAAGATGGCGATCGCTTTGACGAAGAAAACCTCTGTCTCTGCTTTAAATGGGCTTGTCAGCACCTCGATACTCCCGAAGAAATTCTCGACCACGTATTTGGTCAGGTCAAGCAATTTAGCGGGGTAAACAAGGGTCACGGTGATGATATGACCTCAATCGTGATGCAGATTCAGGCAATTAGCTGAAGCAATTACTACGTCTAATGTGAATTAGCTTGATAATATAATGTAAATCTTCGGAATTACTAGTATCTATAGAGCATAAGGGTTCTTATCGATCTAGTTGAGCTTTGGGAGATTTAATCTTTTTTAGATATTTTAAGGATCA
>JBCBWB010000216.1:0-7341 GCA_039817275.1 Cyanobacteria bacterium J06648_1
CCGTATTTTTATTCAGTCCTTTGAAGTTAGTAATCTAGTTGAACTTAGCGCCACTTTAGAAGCAGCAAACTTGGGCGATATTCCTCTAGTACAGCTATTTGGCGACACGGCGGGAGACTTTATCAACGAAGGTGGCGGAGGTTTTTCGGTTCCCTTCGATTTCGTGGCTAACTTCGGTAGCGAGGAGTTTACTCAAGAACAGGCTGTTGCTACCTACGGTGAAGAACTACTTTCAGCTTTGGGCATTATCGGCGAAGACGGCAGCTACAATCCTGAAGTAGGACAAGTAATTACCTACGGTGAATTTGCCAGCCCCGAAGTAATTGAGATTATCAGCAGCTATGCAGGTGGTCTAGGACCCTGGAAAAATAATATTCTGCTGCGGGAAAGCTTAGACGAACCCGCAGACGGTGACGGCGATGGAAATGCGGAGATTACGACTCAGCTTACAGGGGAAGTTTTTCCTCTAGTGGATTTTGCTCATGATGCGGGGTTGCAGGTACATCCTTATACCTTGCGAAACGAAGAAAGATTTCTTACCCTTGATGCTGAAGGTAATCCTCAAACTCCTGAAGAAGAATTTGAGCAGCTAATTGACGTTGGTGTCGATGGCTTCTTTACCGACTTTCCCGCTACGGGAGTCGCCGTGGTCGATTCCATTACAGGGGAGTTTGTCCAGTCTCCACAGAATCCCTTCCTGGGTGATGCATTACCTAACCTAGCTGGCTCTCGTGGTTTTGAAGGTATGGCGTTTAGTCCCGATCGCTCCACGCTGTATCCTTTATTAGAAGGGACAGTAGATGGCGATCCTGAAAATGCCCTCCGCATCTATGAATTTGACGTTGAATCTTCTTCCTTTAGCGATTTAGTTGGGTTCTACCCCACTACTGACGGCAATCCGATTGGCGACTTTACCCCCATCAACGATACTGAGTTTCTGGTTATCGAACGGGATAACAATCAGGGAGAAGAAGCCGAGTTTAAAAAGATCTTCAAAATTGATCTTTCAGAGATTGATGAGAACGGCTTTGTGGAAAAAACTGAGCTAGTAGATCTGCTTAATATTGACGATCCTAACGACCTCAATGGCGATGGCGAAACAACCTACGACATGCCCTTTGTGACTATCGAAGATGTGGTTGTAATCGACGAAGACACAATTTTGGTGGCAAACGATAATAACTTTCCTTTCTCCATGGGTAGAGAGGAAGATATTGACAATAACGAAGTAGTCCTGATCGATTTAGCAGAGTCGTTAGCTTTAGATCCCGCTCTGGGTGGTAGTGCCGTCACTCAAGCAACCGATGAAGTAAGCAGCAACGATAGTGCTGAAGCAAGTGAGAGCGATGATCCTCTTAGTGCCGTATTTGGTACGTCCGAAAACGATATCCTCGAAGCTGGCTCAGACTTTGAGTTGAGTAACAATACCATTTTTGCTGATGATGGCAACGACCTAATCGACCTATCTTTGGGAGAGGGGAATAATCTTGTCTATGGTGGTAATGGAGAGGATGTCTTGATCTTAGGGACGGAGGATCGTGTTTTTGCTGATGGTGGCGACGACCAATTATTTGTACAGGCTGGCGGCAATAATGTCATTACTGGCAATTTAGGTTCAGACCAATTTTGGATTGCTAATGGACAAGTACCTGACGCACCCAATACGATTACTGATTTTACCAGCGGCGAAGATGTGATTGGTATTGCTGGATTGAGTCTTGGTTTTAGCGACCTGACGGTCACTCAAAGTGATGCGGGGGCGGTGATTTCGGCTAACGATAGCGATTTGGCAATTGTGGCAAATACTCCTGCTGATTTTCTGAACAACGAAGCAAATTTTGCCTTTGCTTAATTTCTATTGACACCTGCTAGCTAACCTGTTGGCGATCGCTTTTATTCAAGCGAATAAGTCTGCGGATTTTCGCTCAAGGTATGACGGCAATTCTTTCAATGACTCCTTACCCAAATTTGGTATCTGATTTCAAATTGGTATCAGCAGCCAAACAAAGCATCCCTCGATTGATTAATCGAGGGATGTGCAGATCAACATGGATAGTTTTTAGTTAATAATTTAGTTGCTAAGTTTAGTTTTGGTAGATTACAACAACATCAGGCAGACTTGCTTTAAGTATGAGCCAGAATTTCTGATAGTTTTTCTAGTAGCTGCTGCTCATTGTAAGGTTTAGAAAAATAGGCGGAGGCTCCTAAATTAAGTGCTAGTTTACGATGCTTTTCGTTACTGCGGGAGGTCAGCATGGCGATCGGTAGGGCGCTAAATTCAGGGCGCTGCTTGATTTCCTCGAGTACACCATAACCGTCTAGTCGAGGCATTTCAATATCGCAGATGACGGCATCAACTGACAAACCGCCAACTAGCTTGTCTACCGCTTCTTGACCGTCTTTAGCCTGTTCGGTCTGATAACCTGCTTTCTCTAGAGTTAGACTGAGGTAGCGACGGAAGTTAATCGAATCATCAACGACCAAGACTGTATTGGTGTTGGAGTGATCAAAATCGTGGACAGGAACAAACTGTTCCGAGTTGTGGGGGTTGCTTAAGCACTCTCTAATCAAGGATGGGGGATAGACCAAAGGGATCACTTTAGCGTCTCCAAAAACCACCGAGCTAACAATTCCTGGTGGCAGTGGTACAGGGCTATCAATTGGTCTAGTGATAGATTCTCGATCATGCCAAAAACGACTGATTTGTAGCGCTCCACAGTAATCTTCATCCTCAATGATGATTGCCCTAGTCCGATCAATTGCTGGGCTGCCAGTCAGGTTTAAACTACCGTGAGGACGACGATAGACCAAAGACTTTTCAATTTCTACTAGAGGAATTTCGGATTGATTCCAGGCAAAATATTTGCCTGATGGTTGACTACTCACCTGTTCGGGATCGAGGGGGACTAGTTCTCTGATGCTGTTAATGGGAAATGCAAAGACAATCCCAGCTTGTTCGACGATCGCCACCCGTAAAATTGAGAGAGTGAAAGGAATTTTGAGGGTAAAGGTAGTTCCTTTGCCTGGTTTAGTCGATACTCGCACATCACCGCGAATTTCCTCCAGGTTTGTTCTAACTACGTCCATCCCCACCCCTCTACCTGAGAGTTCCGTAACTTTCTGTGCCGTACTAAAGCCTGGATCAAAAATAAAGTCGGCGTTGGTAAATGCGTAATGCTTCATGCAAAAGCAGGGACAGTTTCAAATCTTAAATAATGCAATAACAAACGAATAGAATATCGAAGAAAAACTAAAAATTTGCAATAACAAAGCGTGTCTGGGGCAGCATTCCCTTGCGCCTTGCGTCGGCGCGGGGTCTGCCCGCTTTTACGATGCAATTTGGCTAAATAATGTCTAAGACGTGTGTTTTCTCCCTCAACTCTGGTCATATAGGTCTTGGATACTAGATGGTCTTCTGATTCAATATACATTGGGTAAACTTTCCATCGCAGCGCGTACGCGCAGATCGTCGTAAGACGACTGGGACGCACTCGCGTCCGCGTAACGTACTAAAAGCTGCGCCAACACCTAATAATTGACCAAAGAATAGCGAATGTCTGATGAGAGCGATCGCCTATCGTCCAAAGAATAATACCCTTCTTCTTGTGATTGACTACTGTCGCACGAGCAAAGCTCGAAGACGCGCCTAGCGTCGCTTGCGGCTATCGCCGCTGCCCCAATATTTATTCTTTTTGTTACCCACGAAAGTCTGAAGTTCATCAATTTCGGTGATTTCAGGAATTTCTTCGTCTAGAGGCTCATCTGATAAAGAGTCCCCTGCTTCTTTAATCCAGTTCAAGATAGTAGGATGACTAATCTTTGTCACTCTCGAAATTCCTCTTATACCCATGCCATTCAGATACATTTCAATACACGTTTGTTTGATTTGCGGAGAATATGCTCTTGAAAAAGGATGAGCTACATATTGAGTCCCACAACTCTTGCACTTATATGACTGTTTTCCACGACGAAAACCATTTTTCTTGCTGTGAGTTGATTTACACTTGGGACAATTCATTAATTAAAAGCTAGTATTCTGAACTTCTTCATTTTCAGTCTAATAGCATTACGCATTTACCAACGCCGCTGCGCCGAGCAATAAACATACTGTATGTTTCCCTGTTGCAGGTAGATTTTCCAAGAAACCAAGCCTTCATTAAGCTCTAAGCAACCAGAACTCTGAGAGTTTGCTAGCTAAGATAATAAATTAGTGGGACTAAACGTCGTGGTCGTTGCCATGGTTATTAATTTCAACTTACCAACTTCATCATTCCCACATCACCCCTTAAAATTCGCAAAGTTTAAGGTTCGACTAAATATCTTCAAATATGGCTAGGCTGGGGCGACAATCAGAGGCAAAAATAGTAAAGATAAACTATATATTATGTCGCTCAACTACTTTAAAAGTATGAGCGCAATTTTCTCATTATTTTTTGCTACTTGAGATGGTCAAATCAAATTTAAAATCTTGCGATCGCTGTAATAATTTAGTCGCTCTTCGCTATCGTATTCAGTATCAAG
This sequence comes from Cyanobacteria bacterium J06648_1, assembly GCA_039817275.1. Classification (GTDB taxonomy): domain Bacteria; phylum Cyanobacteriota; class Cyanobacteriia; order Cyanobacteriales; family Xenococcaceae; genus Waterburya. The sequence continues at coordinate 4,522 of JBCBWB010000216.1, forward strand.
AAAACGGCGCTTGGGTATTGGTCTGTCCCCACTGTTGGCAAGCAGTCAGTCAAGATAATCCCCATTATCGCTATGGTGGAACCTGGAAAGCCAAGAGAAAATAAGCCCGTATTTAGCTAAAATCTGGCGCTTGCTATAATATTTTCGTAAATAGGCGTGATCTACTTCTATTTGCTAGCAAGAAGTAAGTCAAAACAAGATAATGTTAATTGAGTTTGGCGATCGCCTCTCAGCAAATTCATGAGACGATTTAGGTGCCTGTTTGATCTGTCCCATACAGGAAATTTGCTCAGGAGTTGTGGGGATCAACTTGACTGAACAAATTACGGCGAGATATTTTGTTTGGTTTAAAAATATATGCTTGAAGTAAGTAGAAATCTAGATTGCGATCGCGCTATAAGTTTGAGTTTGCCAGTAGTTATTAATGTTTTTCACCGTCAGCATGCTGAAAACTGTTTGTCTGGTGAGCCAAAAATAGCTTAGTCTTCGTCTAGATTTCTCAAATGAGAAGCAACACTGCTCAAATATCCTCGGTTGTTGATGGTTTCAGGGGCGAGCCTGCCATCGGCAATGGCTAATTTGACCAAATCTTTAGCGGTTACTCTTCCACCATTGGCGGCTTTGACGAAAGAAGTGTAGCTGGGAATGCCGCGATCTGTAAATGAGCCCTGATAAGCACTTCCGACTAAATTAAAAGGGGTAATTTTAACAATATTGTTGGCAGATTGAGTTCCCAAGGCAGCTACTTCGGTAGCAAATGCAGGAGCAGCAGTCAAAGCAAGAGCCAGGACAGATAAAGTAGTAAATAATGTACGTTTCATATGTTTTTTCCTAATTTAGAATCAATTAACCTTGTTTGGTTATCTATAGAATCGCTTTTAGTTCTGAGAGGAGATAGAGCAGAATCTAAGAGTTGAATAAGGGAAAGATGAATTAGTCTGAGTTGAATCTGAGAAAGTCATAAGTGAGGAGAAATCAAACCGCATCTAGTTAGCAATTAATAGTTGGTGAGATGAATATTCTTAGCTCAAAGCCTTATATCCTGTAAATTTTATTACTTATATTCCTAATAATCTCTAGTCAAAATAGCTCGAAAATTGAAAAATGTCGTATGGTTCATTTTATCTTTAGTAATTTGGTGATAGCTACGGCGGACCAGCTTATTTAGCTATTAGCGATTGACTTCTTCTTGATCGCATTTGACGAATCGAGGTACACCTGTCCTTGAGAGTGGTGGAGCAGCATATTTTTATTATTTGCAATAAAATTCCTCAGGCATCGAGGTGATATTCAGGGTGCCTTAGGCATAAAGCCTTGGCATTAAATCAATCCCCTGTGGGTCAGATCCTATTGGTTTGATGTGGCTCCCATTGCTAGTATCGCTGATTCAAGGTCGATTGTGTATTCAGTCAGCTCAAATCCAGCTCAAAATTTTTTTGATCGCGGAGTTTGGCAATTGCCAATTCTGATTAAGCAGCGCAACCACGAGCAAACAGAACCAGCAATAGCTGGGGCAAAATCTCAGATCTCTACTATTTAGGCAATCAAAACTATGACCCAAGAATCGATCCGCTTAAAACAATCTACATGGAAAAAATGGGGTCCTTACCTGAGTGAAAGACAGTGGGGGACTGTTCGAGAGGACTATAGCGCCACGGGAGAAGCTTGGGATTATTTTGCTCATGATCAGGCGCGATCGCGTGCCTACAGATGGGGAGAAGATGGGATTCTCGGCATTTGCGATCGCAATCAGCAGCTTTGTTTTGCGCTGGGGATGTGGAATGGTCAAGATCCCATTATTAAGGAGAGGATCTATGGCTTGACGGGGACTCAGGGTAATCATGCTGAAGATGTCAAGGAATATTATTTTTACCTAGACAGTACGCCGACCCATTCTTATATGAAGGGACTATATAAATATCCCCAAACGGCATTTCCCTACGCTGAACTCGAAGCGGAGAACCGTCGGCGAGGTCGAGCTGATATGGAATACGAGCTGCTGGATACGGCTGCTTTTGATGACGACCGCTATTACGATGTCACGGTTGAATATGCCAAAAATAGCGCCGAAGATATTCTAATTGAGATTAGCGTTACCAATCATGGCGATCGCTCAGAAACTCTCCATCTCTTGCCCACGTTATGGTTTCGCAATACTTGGTCGTGGTCAGAAGATACGGTTAAACCCTGCATCAAGATTGAGCGTCAGGAGACATCTCAGGTAGTTTTGGCGGCTCGCCACGAAACGTTAGGCGATCGCTGGCTCTATTGCGCAGATCAACCAGAACTACTGTTTACCGAAAACGAGACTAACTACCAGCGGATCTTCAACTATGACAATGGCGCAAAATATACCAAGGATGGAATTAATAACTATCTCGTCAATGGGCAGGCAGAAGCAGTCAACCCCAATAAAATTGGCACCAAGGTGACACCGCACTATCAGCTAACTATCTCTCCTGGAGCGATCAAAAAAGTTAGGCTACGTCTAAGCGATAGTAGAAATATTTCTCAGGCATTGGGGGCAGAATTTAGCCAGATTTTTCAGACTCGTAAAGCCGAGGCAGACCAGTTTTATCAAACAATAAACGAGCAAGCCTTAAGTGATAATCTAATCAAGCTTCAAAGACAAGCCTTTGCGGGCATGCTGTGGAGCAAACAGTTCTACAAATTTAATGTTAAACGCTGGGCTGATGGTGATTCTACTCAACCAAACCCCCCAGCCGCCAGAAAGCACGGGCGTAATCATCAGTGGCAGCATCTAAATAACGAAGATATTATTTCCATGCCCGATAAGTGGGAGTATCCTCAAGGATACTC
>JBCBWB010000217.1:0-7300 GCA_039817275.1 Cyanobacteria bacterium J06648_1
TCAAGCGTCCAATCTAATAAAAAATATCGGCAGGATCGGCGGTACGTAGTTTCTTAATCGCGATCGCCCCTGAATATGCCACTCTCAAGGCGATGGGGTATAGAGACCGCGATTTATCTTTGGTGGTGCTGCAAGAATCTTTAATCCTGGCTATTATGGGCTTTATTCCTGGCTATCTGGCTTCTTTTGGCATCTATTACTTAATGACCAATTTTATCGAACTTCCCGTGACGATGAACCCAGGTATTGCCCTGCGGGTATTTACCCTCAATATTTTAATGTGTACAATTTCAGGGGCGATCGCGATTAAGAAACTACGTACCGCCGATCCTGCCGATATTTTTTATTAGATTGGACGCTTGATGTTAATCAAAAAGAGATTAGATAATCTGCCCTGGTTTCACGTTATTCTGCCCCTAGTTTTCTTCTTCGTTGAAGCAAGCATAATTGTTTTCTACGAACATTTTGAATTTGACCCCGACGAAGGCATTAATCTAATCAAAGCTTTTCTGGTTTATCAGGATCATCAGCTCTTTCAGGATGTTTGGAGCGATCAGCCGCCTCTTTTGACTAATCTACTGGTATTTTTGTTCAAAATCTTGACCCCGAGTGCCGATTTGGCTCGCGGCTTAATTTTAGTTTTTTCTGCTGTTTTACTCTGGCAAACTTGGCTGATTTTATATTTGCTGGGCGGAGTTTTACATGCCTATATTGGCTGCTTCTTTTTACTAATATCGCATCATTATTGGCGCTTAAGCGTTTCGGTCATGATCGGTTTCCCCAGTTTGACCCTAGCTTTGGGAGCGTTTCTTAGCGTTATTTTATGGCACGTATATCGCCGCAATATTTGGTTGGTTATTTCTGCCTTATTATTATGCCTTTCCGCTGCGACCAAGATGTTTACGTTGTTTCTTGCTCCCATAATCTTCTTGGGAATTGCGATCGACGGTATTTTAAATCAGCGACAGTCTAGCTGGAGCAAAAAAATCAGACATTCGATAATCTGGTCAGCAGCATTTATTGTTATTGGCGCAATTCTTCTTCTTTCTCAGGTAGGAATTGAGAACATCCATTTCCTGGTTGGTGGTCATGCCAGCGCCAGAGATCTTGATTACTTTCAGGGTATAACTTTAGGGAAAGTAATCAAGAATGATTACCGAATATTCATCATTGGACTAACGATTTGGGGGACGATTATTGCTTTCAAGCGCCGACAGTGGCAAATACTTTACTTTACGGCTTGGTCAGCTAGCTCTTTCTTCTTGCTAATCAATCACAGACCTGTTTGGTATCATCACGCTATGCTGCTGACCATTCCTACAGTTGTGATGGTGGGATATACTCTGGGAGAAATAATTACTACAGGAATTAATCCTAAAAATTCATTTTTACGCTTCAAAAAAGCCAGAACCTTGACTGTCTTTACCATAGTCGTACTGCTTGCCACGATGTTACTTGTCGGCGAACGGACAAGAACTACACTCAAAGAAATAGACTATTGGCTCATAACAGATAATAAGGCTGAAAGCATCTCTGGTGTAGCGCCCCAGTTCTTGGCAGAGATAACCAGACTAAAACCCGAGACAGACTGGATTGTGACAGATTCTCCTATATTTGCTTTCCGCGCGGGTATTCCCGTTCCCCCTTCAACGGCGGTTCTCTCTCAAAAACAATTACGGACAGGGAATATAACCGAAGCCAAGGTGCTTGATGTAATCAATACCTATCAGCCGCAGCAGATTTTCTTCAGGCGTTTTCCCTGGGAGGAGTTGACTAAATCGATTCAATCGGACTATCAGTTGATTAAGCAAGATGAAAATAGCCGCCTTTATGTAAGAAAAAGCGAAGAATGAGAATAGGTTTACTTATTCCGTAGTTATTAGTCAGAGGACGAAGTAAAGCGATCGCCTGTAATAAATATGTAACAAATGCGATTGTTTTTAATCAACGGCAAAATAACTGATATTTTCATGGCACAAGCTATTTTTGTAGCGATTAAGGTAATTATCCCGACCAAAAAGGCAGTCAAAAACTTTTACTATGACTACAGGGCAAATATTTTTAATTAGTATTGCTTTTGTTAGTTTGTTAATATCAATTACCACTGCATATTTAGCTTATTTCAAGCTAATTTGATTCATAGCCAATTAAACAATGCCAAATTAGTTCAAGCTAATCTTATTGGTGCTGACTTAAGGAATGCTGAACTACTAGAGGCAGACTTAACCGATGCAGATTTGAGTGGTGCTAAAGTTGAAAATGCACGCTTTGGCTGTAACTTAGGTATTTCATAATCTTTGAAGCGCGATTTAATTGATAGAAAAGCAATCTGTGAAGATACTCCAGACGAGCCTTCTAAAGTTTATTCCCCAGCTCCAACCCGTGTTTAAAGTCAATAAACTTTACTTCATACTTCCTATCTCTGATATTTAAAGTAACTTCAACAGCAATCAATGCCTTTAGCTAGCTTTGCGAATCGCTTTCTCAACATTAATAGAGGGAGATCTAGCTAAGCTGTCACTAGGGGCAGTCTAGCCTAAAAATCCTAACCATGTAAGAGTTTCAAAATCTGATTATTTAAAATTTAGCGATCGCACCCCTCATGATTTGAAAGCATATAATAGACTAATAATTATATTTGTATTATTTATATATGCTCTTACGCCAGCAGCTTAAAGCGAAAAAGGACAAACAACAACCGTTTGCAACTGTAAGTATTGGATTACTCTGCTGTCTAATTTCGGGATGTTCGCATTCAGCTCAGGGGTTTTTGAAGAGTGCATTAGCAAGTTCCTTTGGCGACCCTTGTAAAAGTGGTATTGCCATGAATCGTTATTTAGAAAGGGGAGGAGAACTGATTGAAATTCTGGACAAAAAAAACGGACAGCTTTTATTGTCACCAGTTTGTGCTGAAGCTATATTTTTCAGTATGTTCGATTTAGAGCAAGCTGCCACTCTCAAACTCGAACGGAAAGCAAAAATTATCGATTTTATAGCCAAATACAACAATAACGATGAATTTGATATACATGGCAAAACGCCATTAATTAACTCAATTAGTTTAGAAGATAGAGAAATGGTTGAGGTGTTGATAGACAAAGGAACTAATATTGACACTACAAATGGTTATGGTATCGACGCTTTGTATCGAGCAATCGGTAGAAATAGCTTAGATTTGGTCAAATTGCTAATTGAGCGTGGAGTTGAAGTTGACGGACGAAACGATTGGGGAACAACTGCTCTACATGAAGCTGCACGTAACTACAATATTAAATCAGAGATAGTCGAGCTATTACTTAATCGAGGGGCTGACATTAATGCAAAAGACAACTTAGAAAAAACTCCTCTACATTATGCCGTTGTCAGATATGCTGACTCACCGTTAAATGTGGTCGAGCTATTACTTGATCGAGGGGCTGACATTGATGCAAAAGACAACGAGAAAAAAACTCCAATACTTACAGCAGTTTACAATCGAAACCGAAAACTAGTAGAACTGTTAATAAATCGGGGAGCAGACCCCAGATATCTTGATTATTGGTACATCAAAGATAACTATAACTACAATAGCGGAAGATTAAAGGTAATCAAAGAGTTTTTAGAAGAAGATTTTACCCTAACCAATACAACTACTGTAGAAAACAATCGAAGGCTATTGCGGACGGCGATCAAGCAAGATCGATATCAAGCAGTCAAGAAACTAATTGATAATGGTGCAGACATTAATGCTCGTGATGAGAAAGGCAATACTCCTTTAACCTATGCTGTTAGAAAAAAAGATTTTGAACTAGTTAAGCTGCTGCTAGAAAATGACGTAAATATCAATGCTCCTGTAGATCGATATGGTTCGACTGCCATGCACTACGTATTTTATAGTGAATATGATTTGGATCTAGCGCAGTTTTTAATCGATAATGGTGGAAATATTAATGCTAGAGACTACCGTTCAAATACTCCTTTGTTTAGAACCTATAACGAAGAATTAGCCTCATTCATGATTAAAAACGGTGCTGATGTCAACGTGAAAAATGATGATGGTGACACGCCATTGCACTTGGCTAAGAATGTTGAAGTTATGAAAATGCTAATTGACAATGGAGCTGATGTTAATGCTCAAAACAAAGATAAAGATACCCCGCTGCACAATGCTAAGAAACCAGAAGCAATACAGTTACTAATCAATAATGGAGCTAACGTGAATGCCCAACAACGTAACGGCAGAACACCTTTATTTAAGTCATATAAATACGAGCTTGTAACCGTACAAGCACTAATTAACAATGGAGCAAATATCAACGCTACAGATAATTATGGTCAATCTGCACTACACTTTGCCCAAGATAGTGTAATAGCCAGATTATTAATCGATAATGGAGCAGATGTTAATCTCAAAAGCGAGCGGGGGAACAGTCCTTTATTTGGCAAAAAAAAGATAGAGACAGTAAAAACATTAGTCGATAATGGAGCTGATGTTAATCTTAAAAACCAAGACGGAGAAACTGCTTTAGATGTTGCTAAATCTTATGCTGCTAGATCGAAAAAATATAGAGAGGTAATACAATTTCTACTCGAACATGGTGCAAAATAAAATCTATCTTGTCTTTCTTTAAACGTAACGATTTTAATTTTACCTAGTGAAATAGACTGCTAGATCCTTATCACACATAAGACTACTTTGAAAGAACACAATAGATCTAACTTACCTTTTATCGTTAGAGAAAGATTTTAGCTATGAAATTAAAATTGCACTTGGGAGTAGTTTTGTTCTTGTATTTGGGACTCAACAATATTCGACAATCCGAAGCAAATGACGATCCTTTTAAAAAGATCCTTGAAGGTAATAATAACAACAACAAAGTTATCTTGGGATATGTGCATTTAGGAGCAAATGGGCATGGGGGTCATGATGACATTATTGGGAATAGAAGAAGCAATATTCTTGATGGAGGTTCTGGGAATGATACCATCGCTGCTCATGATGGAGACGACATAATTTACGGCGGTTCGGGAAACGATGAGATTTTAGCTCACGATGGAGATGACATAATAACTCCAGGAACAGGTGAAGATAATGTGATTGGTGGAGAGGGTATTGACACGGTAATTTACAAAGACAAATTTTACAGAAGTACTAATATTCGCGCATTTCATAATAATCGATTACTTAAGATTGATAATGAAGATACTTTGCAGGGAATTGAATTTATTCAGTTTGCCGATGTGAAAATTAACGTAAAAACGTTGGACATTGTATCTTCCAACTAATTTAAACTGAAGTGTCACCAAGAGTATGAACGTAGTGACGAGTCTGATACTCAAGCAAAGATGACATTAAGTGAGAAATATCTTCGTCTAGATTCCATTTCTCAGCTAAGGGTTCTAAGTTCTCTGGATTGTTTATAGTTTTCACTGCTGCGGATAGACTTTGCTCAATTTCTTTTACTAAGCTTGCAAGTTCGCGCTTTTGAGTTTTGGGAATGCAATTGTAGCCTCTAAAGCGATCTATCAAGTAACCAGCCTTCTTTAGTTCTTCTGAATTGAGATCGTCAAGTTCTGGAATGTAACTTTCGTGCCAGAAAGCTAGGGCAATTGGCTTTAAGTCATCTACGGTGAGACAACAAAAAGGAGTGCGAACAACGTTTCTAAATTGTTCATCCAAATTCATTGTGTTTTCTCTCTAGGAATGTCTACCGCCGTATTTGTCTAAAACTCTAGCTTATTCGCATACAAACTTTGTCTGAGTTTTCTATTGCATACCAAAAAGCGATCGCTAAAATACTTAGTGGCTGTAGCGTGACAACTTTTAGCAACAGATTTGTATCAAAATAAAAGAAAGATATTTATATTCCAGGCTGCTCAAAATGTAGCCATGGCGTTAAAGAGATAATCTATGAAAGTAATTTTATATTTAGTGACAGCACCAGCGCTCTTGTTAGCTGCTTCAATTGCCAAGGCGCAAACTCCAACTCCAGCCAATTTTGGTAATTCAGGCGGTCAAATCAATGATGTTAGACCAATTTCTCAACCTGGAACAGTTTTTGACTCAAATAGCGGTTCAAGGCAGTTTTTCCAGCAGGGGAGAGACAAGCTTTATTTTTTACCAGCGGAGGAGTCGGAGCCAATTTTACAGATTGATGATGGCATCAGTGAAGATGTAGAAGAGAACACAGAGGATACGGTAAACAGTAGAGATGATTTAGAGCAAGCAGAATGAGCCAAACATATTTAATTACAGGCACTAATAGAGGCATTGGCTTGGAATACTGTCGCCAGATACAGGCGCTGGGACATCATGTAATTGCCGTATGTCGCTCGCCTTCTGAGGAATTACAGGCTTTAGGAGTACAAATTGAGTCTGGGGTGGATTTGACCAATACTCAGGCAGTAGAGGGATTAGCAAGTAGACTAGAAGGCAAAAAAATTGATGTCTTGATTAATAATGCGGGAATTGTTGAAAGAATCTCCCTCGAAAACCTCGACACAGACAGTATCCGACGACAGCTTGAGGTAAATGCGATCGCACCTTTGAATTTTACTAAGGCACTGTTGCCCAATCTAGCTTCTGGCTCGAAGGTAATTCTCATGACCAGCCGTATGGGTTCGATTGAAGATAATACCTCTGGGGGTTCTTATGGCTATCGTATGTCTAAAGTAGCTCTTTCTATGGCGGGAAAGTCTTTGTCGCTCGATCTTCAGCCCCAGGGTATTGCCGTCGCAATCTTACACCCTGGATTGGTTAAAACGCGCATGACCAACTTTACTGATGCGGGGATTACTACGGAAACTTCTGTCCAAGGCTTACTGGCTCGAATTACCGCTTTGAATCTAGATAACACAGGAACATTCTGGCACGCTAACGGCGAAATACTTCCTTGGTAAAGCGGCAGAGCCGCAGCTATAAGCTATTTACGCTTTGTAGACAAAGAAGATTAAGCTATATGGACTTCAATTGCAGACTGGCAATACTCAAAAAAATCCTCAACCAACTGTACATAGCAGGTCAAGGAAGATCGAATTAAGATTATTTGTATACTGATTGAGAGAGTTAAATCACGTCTACTACCTAAGACCGTTTTGATGAAGGATTGCGCCTTCCCTCGGTAGTAATTAAGTGGAGGAAGCGATAAAAACTCCACACCTAACTAACTCAACATGACTGTCTGAAAACCTGCCAGTTCGCTCTCCTTCGGTTTTCAACAATGGGTCACAACGGTACAACCCCCATCCAGTGCAATATTTATTTCTAATTGCGATCGAGTTAAATCACGTCTACTACCTAAGACCGTTTTGATGAAGGATT
>JBCBWB010000218.1:0-7260 GCA_039817275.1 Cyanobacteria bacterium J06648_1
ATTGATCCATCGCGACATTTCTCCTGATAATTTGATCCTACGCGATCGCGACACAAAACCCGTACTGATAGATTTTGGCTGCGTTAAGCTGGCTGCAAATGAGATTTAGCGATCAAGGGGACATTCTGTTACCCTAATCGGCAAGAAAGGCTATTCTCCCGATGAACAAATCAGTCGTGGTCAAACAATGCCCTGTAGCGATCTCTATTCTTTGGCGGCTACTGCGGTGGTTCTCTTAACAGGAAAACAGCCCGATAGGCTCTATGACAACCATGAGGCAAAGTGGGACTGGCAGGCAATTGAGGTAAGTTCTAGCTTGAAAAAAGTCTTACAAAAGATGCTGGCAGAAAGACCACGCGATCGCTATCAGTCTGTCGAACAGGTACGTCTGGCGCTTGAGTCAATCGACAACTCAATACTAACCAGTTTTATTTCTCGTCTGCGTACCATTAAAGTTGCTCCAGGGAGAAATAGCCACAGCAGAAGTCTTGCCCCTAATCGAACTAGCCAAAAATCTTCTCGTCCAGCGACTCGATTAGCCACAGGTATTGGTCGGAGATCTCAAAGGATTATTGAGAGGTTAACCCGACTCAATTTCAGTAGAATCAAACCATGGCACTGGGGTCTAATTGCATCGGGGATTATTATTATCCCTGGACTAATTAGCTTTAGCCTGATGAACTATAGAATTACTCATTCGATCGCTTTAAATCTAGAGGGAAATGCCCCAGATTCAGTTTTAAACCAAGATGAGATCGATTTTCAGCGTCGAATACATCAAAGAGTCGAATCTTTAAATATAGACAGCAGTAGTTTTTACAGAGAGGTTGACGCAATTTTTCACGCTCGTTATCCCGAAATGGCAGGAAAACAGTTGAGTGAACAAAGCGAACATCAGCAATATCGCCAAGTATGGTATCAAATTGCCAGCAATCTAATAGCAAAGCAAGAGCGCAAGCGTTAATTACTTAGTAATTACCAATTACTGATTATATGCAGAGCGATATTCTTTAGGACTGTTGACTGTTGACTGTTGACTGTTGACTGATTACTGTTCCTCTGGGTCGATAGTCTTACTGGGAGATGAATTGTATAAATCGTTCAAGCGAGAACGAGCATCATCTACCGATACCGAACGCATTACCAGCAATGGTTCTTCAATCACCTTGCCCTGTTCATCTAGCAACTCAGGGTGAACTGTCTGACGAGCAGGAGTATTAACCCGATTGGAATTTCCATACTGCGGGGGATAAAATTTTTGAGTTTCGGCACTCAGGGTAACTAAACTCCGAATTAAATTGCTTACTGCTAAAAGGGCAATGACGGTGAAAGCTAAGATGTAAATTAGATGCAACATAATATAGTTTATTATTCCTCATGAACTGAACAACCACAATCGTCAACATCCATGACGTTCAGTTTTTTATAGTTATTTTAAATTGTTTGAGATCGGAAATGTTCAGCAGCAGATTATAAAAGGCAAATTTTTGAGCGCCAATATTTCAGCACCCCTATTTGCTTGCCCGTAATTTTTGAGCTACGTTCCAACATTCCGCCACTAGTTGATGCCAGGGAAGCAGCATTTTGGAATCTATGCCTGCCAGCCCTTCCGTTGCCTGAAACAGCATTTTTGCTGTCTGCACTTCTCGCTGACTGTGAATAATTCTTGCTAATAGTTCGGCTTGCTCTTCAGCAGAGAAAAAGGGCATCTGCTCCGATTCTAATAAAGTACGCGATCGCCCGAACCAATATTGAAAATCCTCTAGCAGCGGCTCTAAAACTGTCTTGAGCAGCTCCCGCTCAGTGGGTTGTTCGGTAGACATTAAAGTAGGTTTCTTAAAATTTGTTTTCGATTCCAATATTTATCTTAGCGTTTTTCACAAAATTTAATATAAGTATTATCTTTTTATTCAGCGGCGATGTTCATCGAGTTGTCCAATCCCGATCTAGAATGTAACGGTATTAATTGCCTCTTTTAATAACAGCCGATGCCTGAAGTAGAACAACAACCGATCAAGTTACCCCGCACTAGTGAATCTGAGTCGTTACTAAAAATTCGCCACACTGCCTCACACATCATGGCAATGGCGGTACAAAAGTTGTTCCCCAAGGCACAGGTGACGATTGGACCCTGGACGGAAACTGGTTTTTATTATGATTTTGATAGTCCTGATCCTTTTACCGACAAAGATTTGAAACAGATTCGTAAGGAAATGATCAAGATTATTAATCGTCGGCTGCCCATAATTCGCGAGGAAGTAAGTCGCGAGGAAGCAAAAGCCAGAATTGAAGCGCAGAATGAGCCTTACAAGCTCGAAATTTTAGACAGTATTCAAGAACCAATTACCATTTACCACATAGAAGAACAATGGTGGGATTTGTGTGCGGGTCCCCATCTGGAGAGTACGGCGGAAATTAACCCTAAGGCGATCGCTCTTGAAAGCGTGGCGGGAGCATATTGGCGCGGGGATGAGACTAAGGCGCAGCTACAGCGGATTTACGGTACGGCTTGGGAAACCCCTGAACAGCTTGCCGAGTATAAGCGACGCAAAGAAGAGGCGCTCAAGCGCGACCATCGTAAGCTCGGCAAAGAATTGGGCTTGTTTATTTTTTCTGACGCGGTAGGTTCCGGTCTGCCCCTCTGGACTCCCAAGGGTACAATTTTGCGATCGCAGCTTGAGGATTATCTCAAGGGAGAACAAACCAAACGAGGTTATCTACCTGTGGTTACTCCCCATTTAGCCAAGGTGGATCTGTTTAAAATTTCGGGACATTATCCATACTACAAGGAAGATATGTTTCCTCTCATGGCGGATGAAGAGGCAGCCGAGGCAGACAAAGGTTTTGTCCTCAAGCCGATGAACTGCCCCTTCCATATTCAGATCTATCAAAGTGAACTGCGCTCCTACAAAGAGTTACCGATTCGGCTAGCAGAGTTTGGCACGGTATATCGCTACGAGCAGTCAGGGGAATTGGGCGGTCTTACTAGAGTACGGGGCTTTACCGTGGATGATTCTCATCTGTTTGTAACTCCCGACCAGCTCGACGATGAATTTCTCAAGGTCGTAGAGCTGATTCTCGATGTATTTAAAAGCCTCCAGCTCAAAAACTTCAAAGCTCGCTTAAGCTTCCGTGACCCAGAGTCAGATAAATATATCGGCTCGGATGAGGCTTGGGACAAAGCCCAAAACGCCATTCGGCGGGCGGTAGAGAAAATGGAGATGAATCATTTTGAGGGCATTGGCGAAGCAGCTTTTTATGGACCCAAACTAGACTTCATTTTTGAAGATGCTCTGGGTCGAGAATGGCAGCTAGGGACGGTGCAGGTAGACTATAATCTGCCCGAACGTTTTGGGCTCGAATACGTCGCTGAAGATGGTTCGCGCCAGCGCCCAATCATGATTCACCGCGCTCCCTTTGGCTCTCTAGAGCGGCTAATTGGCATTTTGATTGAAGAGTATGCAGGAGACTTTCCTCTCTGGCTAGCGCCAATCCAAGTGCGTCTACTGCCCGTCAGACCAGATCACTACGACTATGTTAGAGAAGTCGCCGCGAAGATGCGGGCGGCGGGAATTCGTGCCGAAGCCGATACCAACGGCGATCGCCTGGGTAAAATGGTGCGTAATGCCGAAAAACAAAAAATTCCTGTTATGTCCGTAGTCGGCGATCAAGAAGTAGCCGATAATACTCTAAGTATCCGTACTCGCGCCTCTGGAGAACTGGGAGCGATCGCGATCGAGGAGGTAATCAACAAACTTACCACCGCTATTTCAGGTCATACTAATTTTTGAGCCGCCAGTTTTTGTAAAATAAGCGGTTAATGGGGAAATTACCATATTTCCCTGGAGTTTGATTAAAAAAGCTCGGATGGTCTATATCTGAGAGACAAACTGGCAGGGGCAAAAGAGTAAAGTTAAGGTTCAATCTTTAAATCCATTTTTGCTGGAATATTTCAGCTCATTTCGCTACTTTTAAGTCATTACCACGATCTAATTTATCGATGACACACAGCCATGGATTACTGCTCGGCGCGATCGCGTTACTGCGCGACTATGTTCTGAAGCCAGGTCTAATATGTACCTACGGTTTGCTTGGACTCAATCTAAATATAATTAAAGCCAATGCCGAAGATAATGTCTTAGTCATTCATTCTTATGATGCCGAGTTATCTTCCACTAGACAACACCAAGAGGCAATCGAACAGGGATTTGCGGAGATTGGTGCAGCGCGGAATATCTATCACGAATATCTCGATCAGGAGTATTATCTTCGGGCTCAACGAGAGCAGGAGTTTATAGAATATATCAACCGCAAATATCGGCGGCTAGACCTAGATCTGCTGATGGTGGTGGAGGAACCAGGGTTAGAGCTAATTATGCGTCAGCATCAGCAATTTTTTCCCCAGTTACCCGTGGTGTTTTTGGGCATCGATGAATTAAGCCAAGAAATGTTGGATACTCCCTGGCTAACGGGGGTGGTGGAAGACCGCTCAATTGCGGAAACTGCTTATGAAGCATTAAAGCAAACCTGGAGCAACACGGTGGTGATTATCAACGATACTACCAATTCGGGAATTGCTAATCTTGAAGAAATTCGCGCGATCAGAAATGATGCCAACGAGCCTCTTAAGGTAGATGTAGTTAACGACCTGACTCCTGACAATATTAAAGCCAAATTGAGTAGGTATCCCGCCAGAGTGCCCCTAATCATCTTGGGTCAGCTATACGAGGATCGAGTCCGAGGCATTCCTCTAAATCCTGGCGCCGATACCCAGCTTTTACGCAAATTAGTGCCAAATCCAATCTACACCGACAGCTCTGTAAGAATCGGGAATGGGGTTGTGGGCGGAAAAATCTTTGATGTTGAATATCATATTCGTCAGGGAGTTGAACTAGCTGACAAAATTTTAGAGGGTGTTAATCCAGATGAAATAGGTCCTTTTGCTACCGATAGAAATCGCTGGATCTTTGATTATCGGGAGTTACTAAGGCATGACATTAGGCTAGAACGTCTACCAGAAGATAGCCAGTTAATGTATGTTGAGACTCCGATCTACGTCAAATATAGAACGCCAATTTTCCTAGTCGGCTTTATTCTGCTATCTAGTTTTTCCGCCATCATCTTGCTGTTGAGTCTGGGACGCAAGCGAGAACTGGCTAATAAAATTCTGCAAGAGAATGAACAAAGATATAAAGATTTGGCTCAAGCAGGAGCCAACGTTTTTTGGGAGCTAGACAAACAGCTCAAGTATTCCTATATTTCGGGCAGCACAGAAGATCTCTGTGGATTAGATCCAGAAGATCTCAAGGGCAACTATCCTCCTCAGCTACACAAGAACAATCCATTACTAGACGTTGACTGGGAAAAGTTTGAGCGCCTTACTAAAACCAGACAACCATTTAAAAACTTCACTTTTAGTCTTCAGGATCGAGATAAAGGTGTCCGCATCTTTAAGATCAACGGCAACCCTCTATTCGATGAGCAGCACAATTTTTTGGGTTATCGAGGAGTCAAGCAAGAAATTACTGCCGAGCAAAATCTCTACCAGAAGATTGCCTATCAAGCTGCCTACGACGATCTAACTGGATTACTAAATCGCCGTGAGTTTAACCAAAAACTAGAATATTCGGTTCAAAAGGCGCATAAATACAGTACAGAATCAGTTTTATGTTACCTCGATCTTGATCGCTTTAAAATTGTCAACGATACGGCAGGACATCTAGTGGGAGATCGCCTTTTGTCAGAATTAGCCAAGCTATTAGAGGGCATGATCCGCAAGGAAGATACCCTAGGTCGCTTAGGAGGAGATGAGTTTGGTTTATTGCTAGAGGGATGTTCAATTACCGAGGCAAAACAGGTCTGCGAACAGTTGATTAAAGCTATCAATAACTATCGTCTCAAGTGGAAAACTGTAGAGTTTGATGTTGGAGTTAGTATCGGCATGGTAGGTATTAGTAATAATGCTGCTGATGCAGCAGAACTTTTGAGTCGTGCGGATCTCGCCTGCTATCAGGCAAAAAACTTGGGTCGTGGTCGAGTTTATGTGGTCGATAACAATGATCGAGATCTAGACCTTCAGCAAACTCAAATGGGTCATGTTGCCAATGTCTCTCAGGCAATCAAGGAAAACCGTTTTTACCTAGTTAAGCAGTTGATCGTGCCGATGGGTCAGAGTCTGGAAAAACGGCAGCACTATGAACTTCTGCTCCGCCTCAAAGATCGCCAAGGAAACTTAATTGCCCCTGAAGAGTTTATCCCCGTAGCCGAACGATATGGCGTAATTACCATTGTTGATCGCTGGGTCTTAGAAGCAACCCTAAAGTCCTACCACCAATACTTTGCTGCCCAAAGAGATTTGGTGTCGATTAACCTGTCGGGGGCAAGTATCAATGACGAGCGATTTACCAGTTTTGCGGTCGAACTGATCAAAAAATCGGCAGTACCAGGAGACTGCCTTTGCTTCGAAATTACCGAGACGGCGGCGATCTCGCAAATCAGCCATGCCCAAAAATTCATGGCGGCAATGAAAGAACTAGGAGTAAAATTTGCCCTCGACGACTTTGGCAGCGGACTATCTTCCTTTTCCTATCTCAAAAATCTGCCCATTGACTATCTCAAAATTGACGGCAGTTTGGTCAAAGCAATTCCTGACGAAGAATATGACCGAGCGATCGTTGCTTCGATCAACGAGGTAGCCCACCTGATGGGAATTAAAACCATTGCTGAATTTGTCGAAACCGACCGAATTCTCGATCATATTGGGGAGCTGAGTATCGACTATGCTCAGGGCTATGTCACGGGAAAACCGATTGCGATCGCCTCTTAGCATTAAGCATTAAGCATTAAACATTTATAGCCGTTCTAATTGATTGACCTACTATCTCAGTAATTTGTTCGAGGACAGCGCATACGCGCAGCAGCCCCTTTGGAGGGCTAGAGGACTAACGCCCTCGTAGGGACTAGGGATTAGAGATTGGGAAACAATCAATAGTAGACGCGAACGGGATGGTTCTTATTGAGAATGACCATAATAATCAATGACAGATAGAGCGATCGCTCTTCTAAATGTTCAATGCTTAATGTTAATTGTTAAATGTTTAGATTTAGCCAAATAAAGCGCCGATCGCTTTACCCATATTTTCGGGCTGCATCGCGGCGGTTGCGGCGGTGGGTTCATACCCACAATGCACCATACAGTCTTGGCATTGAGGATTGCCGCTTTCTTTGCCGTAGTTGCTCCACTCGGTTTTTTTAATTAGT
>JBCBWB010000219.1:0-7154 GCA_039817275.1 Cyanobacteria bacterium J06648_1
GGGCAAGAAGGACTGCTAATTCGTCGCGTACTATTACCTTTGAGTTATTACTTGCTGAGTGCGGGAATCTTGGGCATAGTTGTCATCTATGGATTAAAAATTACTTAAGCCTGGGAACTGAAACTATTCATTTGCTTAAACTGTTTGGCTTGAGCCTGCATTCTTTGATAAATGCGATCGCAGACTAGTTCACACAATTCAAAAGTCAGAGGATCGCTTACTTCGTAATAGACACTGACCCCTTGAGGTTTGCGAGACAAAATCCCGGCCTGAGTTAGCAGTTTTAAATGTTTAGAAAGATTGGCCTGTCCCAAACCCGTCGCCGCACCAAGTTCGGTCACATTCATTGCCCCAGACTGTAGCGAACTAATAATCTGTAGCCGACTGGTTTCCGCCAGAACTTTGAAATATTCGGCTATGGTCGTTAAAAACTCGGTATTGTTAGTCGTTCGAGACATAGTTTAAGTTGGCTACCAAAGTATATATTTGCAGAAATAGGTTTTAAAGATTTTATCTATAAATATAACAGCTATATAGCTATACAGTTAAATGTTCTGAGAAACGGAACTAAATAGCTTTAAGCCACGCTCAAATTGGGCAAATAGTAATCATTGCCAAGCTCATAACTCAAACTATGCGCTGCCGACAGAATTAGAATGTAGGGAGAATTTTGCTTATTTCATCGCCAGCGATCGCATTTAAACCACCTAAGTGACTCAGAGATGGCGATCGCATTTATCGACTCAAGTAGCTAGCTCTACTTAGCTTCTTCTAGCTGATCCAAACGCAGCCAGATATTGGGGGTAGGGACATAAAACTGAACTAGAGCATAGTCATCACTCACGTCTAATATTTCTCCTTTACTTTCAAATAGATATGACGGAAGACGTACATCACTAGCTTTTGCCTCAAGACTGTTGGCAAATTTTTCTTGAACTACCTTGACTAAAGAGCCTTTTTTGATACCTGCCATGACGATCTAATCTGTTTAATTGTAATTATTGCTAATGACTAGATTATATAGACTGGAGCCAGTCTAACAACAGGGAATTAAACTGAGCGGGATTTTCATCATGGGGACAATGCCCAATATCTTCCAGCTCGATTAGCTTGATCAGGGGGTTGAGAGCAGCGATCGCCTGAGCTTGCTGAGGAGGGATCATTTTGTCTTTGAGTCCCCAAACCAAGAGCATGGGTACAGTAATTTGCGGTAAAAGATCGCGGACGGATTCAGCAAAGCTGGCTTTCCTGACGCTACGGGCTAAACGATATAGAGTTTGCCCCGAACCCTGATCGTATGCGGGGCTGGATAAAATCTCAACTAGTTCATCAGTGACGGCGGCTTGATTCGGGTAGGCTACTCCTGCCCATTTACGGATGATTTTTGGTCTTCTGACAAACTTGAGCAAGTTTTTGATTAACAACGGCGAAGCAAACAGATTTTCGATCGCCGTTACCACGGGGCTAATCAGCGGCGGTAACATGTCTTCCCGCACCGATACATCAGGCAAACTCAGCATCACTAAACCTTCAACCATTTCAGGATAGGTAGCCGTAGCATTCAAACAAACAAGTGAACCGATGGAGTTGCCAACCAAAATCGCTCGAACACCAATAAATGTTTGCCAGAAATCATGTACCTGCTCTGTCCATAAGGCGGCGCTGTAGTCAGTATCGGCTTTTCTTGATGCTCCAAACCCCAGTAAGTCGAGGGCGTATACTGTCCGATCTTGGGCGATAGCGGGAATATTATTACGCCAGTGTTCAATACTGGCGCCAAAACCATGAATTAAAATCAGGGGCGGAAGATCCGAATCTAGCCTCTTTCTGGCTCTCAAGTAACTATAACGAGTTTGCCAACCTCGCCAAACCCAGTCTCTCTGGTTGCCAATGCGCTCATGCCAAGGAGGGAGTGTAGTCAATGTAATTACTTAAGAATTGTTTACAAAATACCCAGAAGATAGGTAAGACATGCATGTCGCTAGATTTAGGATATATCTGAATCGAAGATAAAACTAACTTAACATTCTATTAATAGCAACATCGCTAAGATGGTAGATGATATCAATTTTTATCATCAAAAAATTTTAGTTCACAATATTACTAACATAAAAGGAAAGAACAAGTACGCCTGTGAGAGATAGAAGACGCAGTAACAACAGTCGCGATTTAACCAAAACCAACGAAAGAATCCGCTTCCCCGAAATTCGCGTTATCGACTCCGAAGGAGAGCAGCTAGGAATTATTACTCCCAAAGAAGCCCTCGCCAGAGCGCAAGAACAGGGATTAGATTTAGTTCTAGTGAGCGAAACTGCCAAGCCGCCAGTCTGTAAAATTATGGACTATGGCAAATATAAATATGAACAGGACAAAAAGCAGAAAGAAGCGAAGAAAAAGCAGCATAACGCCGATGTTAAAGAGGTAAAAATGCGCTACAAAATTGAGGAACACGACTATAATGTACGGGTCAAAAATGCCCAGCGTTTCCTCAAGTCTGGAGACAAGGTTAAAGCGACCATTAGCTTCCGTGGTCGGGAGATTCAACACTCTCGCCTAGCAGAAGACCTATTGCGTCGAATGGCAAAGGATCTTGAAGACTATGCCGAAGTGCAGCAGTTTCCTAAGCGAGAAGGGCGCAACATGATGATGATGTTGTCACCGAAGAAATAGATTTAGTTCAGATTTAGTTTTATTCAGTCGATAACAATATTTATGGAAGAGAAGGACTTTTACCTTCTCTTTTTTTATGCTTGGTTGCGACAGGCAACTAACTTTGATTAGCTTTGGTGTCTTGTACTGCAATCCAGAACAAAATTCCCGTCAGAGGGATGCTTGCAGCCAGAATTAAGCCCGTTATCATGCTACCGAGTTCGGGATTACCAGAAGACAGTTCAAACACCGAACCAACGGCAGCGATCGCCGTAATACAGCATAGCAGTAGGCAAATACCGCTTTTGGGAGTCATTGAAATCATATTATTATTCCTGGCTAAATAGCTGTTTAATAAATTTTATTGGCTTTATCTTGAGTATTTAGTATTTAGTTTTTAGTTTGGTACGCTATTTGATTGCTACTAAGAACTAAGAACTAACGACTAATAACTTTTTATTCGGTTTATTTTTTAACTGGCTTAACCGCACTGGCGGCAAAACCGCGTTTTTTCAACTCTTCATTCAGAGCAATATTGTTATCTACGCGATCTACAAACATCACTCCGTTGAGATGATCCATTTCATGCTGAATTGCACGAGAAAGCAAACCAGTAGCCTTTAGTTTACAGGGTTTTCCCTGTTCGTTTTTATAAGATATTTCGATCGCTTCGGGGCGAGTAACATCGAGATATACGCCAGGAATGCTCAAGCAACCTTCTTCAGAACTACAGAAGTCATTTCCTGCTTTGGTAATTTTGGGATTGATCAGCACTAGAGGGGGTTCTTCGGGTCGATCTAAGGCAATGTCGATCACAATTATCTGCTTGTGAATTCCTACTTGAGGCGCAGCTAAACCAATGCCATCAGCGCTATACATCGTCTGCAACATCTCTCTAACTGTCTGGCGTATCTTATCGTCAACTTTTGCCACTCGTTTGGCTGGCTGGCGCAATACGCGATCGCCCAAATAGTGAATGTCTAAGGGTGGATTATCGAGCTTCTTCTTTTCTACTAAGGTGGCGGTAGTCATATCTCCTCTTCAATCGCATCATTCAAAATCTTCTTATTGTATATTTTATCGCTAATTAATTGATTACACCCCAGTATTCAATTGATTCTGACTCCAAGCAAAACTGTTAGCGAATAACTTGTCAGTAAACTCGCGCGTTCCCTTGCGCCTTAAGGGACTTTGCCTCGATAGAGGCTGTGGGTCGCTCGTCAATCAGTAATCAAAACATCATCAAAATAAACTGTGCGCTCGCTGACCCTAGATTTCTCTGGCTGGTGTTTCCAGTCTGGTTTATAGATGCCGATTTTAAAATATGGACCCTGGCGATCATTATAAGTATTTGCTCCTCGGTGCGACCAAGCTAGCCTGCCATCCTGCCAAACTTTAATCAAGCCATCTGCTTGAGCCGACCATCGCACTTGGAATTGCCAGTCGATCCATTTGCCCGTAGTGTAAGCTCCTAAATTGATCAACTCCTGCTGGCGATCGCTATTTACCGTTACCTGATGTTCGTCCCAGTTACGCTCTAGCCAAAAGTCTCCGTCTGCCGTTCTTAATGCCAAAGGTGGCGAGCGCCAAGTTTCCCCTAGGTCGAAATCAGGCAAGCCATGCCATTGAGCCAAGATTTCAAAAGAGCGATCGCTTGCGTAATTTTCTGGTAAGAATAAGCGGAAATTATAGGTATAGATTTTAGCTAAAAATACTGATTTGAGCGCTAACTCTGCTCTTTTGCCTAAATTTAATTCTGGATCGTTTTTTCTGAGGGTAAATTTCAGACTAGTCGATTTTTCCCCCTCTGAATTGAGGTCAAAAGTAGCAAAACTTACCGAATGTTGACAACAAAATTCTTGCTCCCAGCGATCTATTTTTGGTGATTCAAAATTATCCTGAAAAACAATTGTCTGAGATGAAACACTAGTTACGGCAGTAAATGTAAAAATAATTACAATTATTAACCAGATCTTTTTCTGCACAACTTACTTTGGCTTTTCTCAAAACTATAATTCCTATAAATTTAATCCTGCTTGGACAACGATAATTTAGCTCAAAACTATTACGTGTGTAACCTATGTATATGACTTATATTACTACTAAATAGTGATTGATATTTCTTATTAAGGAGTTTTTCTAAACGATAATTTCTCCTTTTGTATTCTAGTCTCAGTAAAAACACTGCTAAGTCAGTTTTACTACTTCCGAGTTAGATTTACCTCATGGTTTTTACCAATACGATCTCTGCTCCTTTCAAAGCGCTGAAACAGCTATCTAGCAGATTAGGACAGAATGATCACCATTCAAGCAAGCGCGTGCTAATAATAGTTGAAAATCTAGCTCTTCCTTTTGATCGTCGGGTCTGGATGGAAGCAACAACTTTGCAGCAGGCGGGATACGAAGTCACGGCAATCTGCCCTCAGGGCAACGGTTACGATCTGCCTTACGAAGTGATCGAAAACGTTCATATTTATCGTCATCCGCTACCGCCAGAAGAAAGCTCGATTGTGGGTTACCTGCGGGAATATAGCTGGGCTGTGTATTGGCAGTTTAAGCTAGCGCGCCAAATTTGGCGTGAAAGAAGATTTGAGATTGTTCATTTGTGTAATCCACCCGATCTGCTGTTTTTAACCGCTTCTTGGTACAAGGTTTTTCATGGGGTGAAGGTGATCTTCGATCATCATGATTTGAGTCCAGAGATGTATATTGCCAAATATAAACGTAAAGATATTTTCTATTACGGCTTGCAGCTAGCGGAGCGTCTGACCTATCTAGTTGCCGATTTGGCGATCGCTACTAACCAATCCCATCAAGATGTTGCTTTAACCAGGGGCGGCAAAAAGAAATCCGAGGTGTTTGTCGTCCGCAGTGCGCCAGACCTGAAGCGGTTTTATCCCTTACCAGGCAACAGCAAATATCGTCAGGGCAAGACTAAGCTAGTCGGCTACGTGGGGGTAATGGGAGAGCCAGAGGGAATCGACTATCTCTTGAGGATAATTAGATATATCACCCAGGACAAGAAGCGGACGGACATTCACTTTATGCTCATTGGTAGTGGTCCAGCGATCGCCAACTTACAAGCATTGGCAGCAGAGCTAAAAATCACTGATTTTGTCGAATTTACAGGATTTAAGCAGGGAGATGAACTGCTCGAAAGGCTCTCCAGCTGCGATATTTGCGTTGAACCGTCTCCCCTCTCGGCATACAACCAAAACTGTAGCATGAACAAAATTTTAGAATATATGGCGTTGGGCAAGCCGATAGTCCAATTTGACCTTAAAGAAAGCCGTTATTCAGCTCAGGGAGGGGCTTTGTATGCTAGACCCAACGACGAGCGAGAATTTGCCCAGAAGATGTTAGAACTGCTCGATTCTCCCGAACAGCAGCAAAAAATTGGCTCGGAGGGACAGCGTCGGATGCGAGAAGAGTTGGAATGGCGACATCAAGCACCAAAGTTACTGGCTGCTTATGAAACAATTCTGACAGAGTTAGCGGGAATCAGGCTGCCAAAGTAGATGTTTGTCCGATTAAAAAAGTTGCGGCTCATACTCTCCTGATCGCTTGAGATTAGGAGAGCAAGGAAATTTCATGATAAATAAGGTGTAAGCCCCAAATATTAGAACAGCATTTAAGACATAGTCTGATTAAATAATTATTGAGCCAAGAGCTAATTAAAGACTCCCTACTCAAATTAATAACCAGAACCAAACTTATATTTATTTTTTCCTTCAGCAAAGCCTAAGAAGCCAGTTTATTTATGAACAAATTTATTCTAACTGCCGCTAGACATTGGAAACTGCTGGGCTTGTTCAATCTTTTATTGTTAGCAATTACCTGTTCGATTATGGTTCGGGCGAAAAGAACCTGGACGGCAGAAGCTAAATTGATTTTACCCAAGCCCACCAGTGCCTTAAACGCCGATTTAGGTACCCTGGGCAATATTAGTAGCGGTCAGGGGGCAGTTTTCTCGCAGCAGCTCAACTCCCTAAAAATTCTTGCTTCAATTATTACTAGCAAAGACTCGTTACGAGAGGTCTGGAAGCAAGATACCGAAAAAGATTTATTTCCCCGACTAGAGCAGTATCAAAAGCTGTTTAGCGTCATACCGCAAAACGAATCGACGATCATCGAAATTGCTATTGAAGGTTCGAGTCCCGAACTGGCTCGGCAACGAACCGAAGCCCTGCTAGATGTATTTCAAAACCGCCTCCAGAACTTACGCGCCGAGGAAGCTAGTCAGCGAGCCGAATTTCTCAGCACCGAACTGGCGATCGCCGAAGAGAATTTGGAGCTGGCAGAAACAGAGTTAAACAATTATAAAAGCGCAGCTAACCTGATCGACAATGACTTCCAGGCACAGGAAATGTTGTCGGCAATTAAAATCCTAAGTACCGAAAAGTCTCAGGCAATGGCTCAGAGTAAAGCTAGTCAAGCCAAGGTTGAAGAATTATCGGCGCGGCTCCAAATGAGTCCCGAAGAGGGCATCGCCGCCTTACGCTTAG
>JBCBWB010000021.1:0-7261 GCA_039817275.1 Cyanobacteria bacterium J06648_1
TTGAAATCTTTAACTCCTCAAATTGACAAATCGTATTTAGTTTGGACATACAAAGGCGTTGATGAACTACTATTTCTAGGAGATAAAGTAGCTGCTCAGAATTCCTATGCAACTGGTGCAAAGTGGGCAAGTTATCATTCTGATGAAAGAAGTAAGGTTATTGGTAATAGAGCTAAAGAGACAGCAGAGTTCTTAGCATCAGATCCCCACAGCACAAAAGCACAAGCAAGCTCTTGGATGATGCTTTTTACCAATTCTAAAGATCGACAGGTTCGTCAGATGGCATTGCAACAGATTAAATACTTGGGTGGTGAAGTAATCATTAATGGCAATAAGATAACAGTTAAAATGCCAGATGATAATAAAGGCTAGAGTTTTTAATAGATAATTTTGATAGTGTTGAAGCATAAATTTATTCTAGTTATAATTCTAGAATAATGTTGCCATACATATATTTCGTTTAATTGAATCTAAAAAGCGATCGCCTTTCTCATTTCAAATATATAAGACGATCGCCTTCCGCAAAGAAATTAACTACGACCAATATCAGTGAAATATGACCTAGATCGACACCACAGGCGATCTATTCGATTAAAGGGATACGATTACAGCCAATCGGGGGCGTATTTTGTGACCGTATGCGTGTATCAACGTCATTGTTTATTCGGGAACGTTGTTGATGGGAAAATGCGATTGAATCAATATGGTGCAGTTGTTGCGGAAGAATGGCAAAGGTCATCCAAGATCAGACAGGAGATTGAATTAGACGCATGGGTTGTGATGCCCAATCATTTTCATGGCATTGTAATTATCAATAACCCTTTCGGGGCGAATCATGGCAATTGTGTAGGGGCGAACGGTCGTTCGCCCCTACATGATTACGCGCGTCCACGAATGAAACCAAAATCATTATCATCGTTAATGGCGGGTTTCAAATCGATCGCCACCAAAAAAATAAACACATTACGCGATGCGCCTGGAACAAAATTATGGCAACGTAATTATTACGAACATATTATTCGTAACCAGGATGGGATGGACAAAATTCGTCAATATATTGTCAATAATCCGATGGCTTGGTCAATAGACCAATTGCATCCAGATAACCCTTCAAAATGGTAATTGCGATCGCCTTCAAACGTTTTCCACTGCGACTGCTGTTTCTGTAATCTGTAAAATCAGCCAAAATGCTACTAACAGTTCTCTTCGATCAGCCTTTAAGATGACAACTGAACAGTTTATTTGTCGATCGCCAAGTAATTGATATGAACCAAAAGTTAGTGTTAATCGGTGGTGGTCATTCTCATGCGATCGCCCTGCGGGAATGGGGACTAAACCCACTACCAAATGTGGATTTGACTCTAATTAGTGATGTCGAGCAAACTCCCTATTCGGGGATGCTTCCTGGTCATGTGGCGGGATTCTATAGCTATACGGAAACTCATATTGATTTGCGATCGCTGGCGCGGTTTGCGGGGGCGAAATTTATCTGCGATCGTGCTATTGGCATCGATACGAAAAATAAACGGGTAATTTGTGAATCTCAGCAGATCGATTATGATTATCTTTCTTTAGATATTGGCAGTACTCCTCAAGCAATTAATGTTCCTGGTGCGACACAATATGCTATTCCTGCTAAACCTGTACCCACATTCCTTAATGCTTGGTATAAATTACAGCAATTGGCAGCAGCTAATCCCGATCAAGATTTATCTCTGGCGATCGTCGGTGGTGGTGCAGGGGGGGTAGAATTGGCTTTGAATATGCAGAGTTGTTTGAAGCATATCCTCAGAAATGATCGGGTTTTGACTATTCATCTGCTTCATCGAGGTAAGCAGTTACTTTCAGGACATAGTGATTGGGTAAGTAACAAGCTGACAAAAATTATTCGGCAACGAGGAATAAAGTTATATTTGCAACAGGAAGTCACGGAAGTTTTCGCAGATCGCCTAATGTGTCAGTCGGGATTAGAAATTCCAGCCGATCATACTTTTTGGGTAACTCAGGCTGCTGCGCCTACCTGGATTAAAGAGTCGGCGATCGAAACTGATGATCGCGGTTTTATTTTGGTTACGGACACTCTTCAGTCTAGATCTCATTCTGATATTTTTGCAGCAGGAGATATTGCGACGATGATCAACTATCAACGTCCTAAAGCAGGTGTATTTGCCGTTCGCCAGGGACAGCCATTGTTTGATAACTGGCAGCATATTCTTAGAGGAGAAAAGCTAAAGAAATATACTCCACAGGATAAGTATTTAGCCTTGATTGGTACAGGAGATAAAAAGGCGATCGCATCTTATGATTCTTTTGGTTGGCGATCGGCTTTTTTTTGGTGGCTCAAAGATTACATTGATCGTAAATTTATGAATCAATTTGTCGATCTAGAAAATTAGAAAGTTACAGTATAAATAGCTACTGTTTCAAAAGTTTCCTATTAAATCTATCTGTTCATTTCTACTCATAATCATAAGTCAAGTCAAAGCATATTCTCATAATATATAATGTGATTTATTAAAATTTGAACATAGCAAAACTATTGCTTGCTAATTACTATAACGATTAGACAGCCGATCTTTTGCCAGTTATGAAGCTGAGAATTTTATTACTGTATATGACAATTGGCGACATTTATTAAAAACCATTAAATATACTAGTTTTGCTTGCTATATTGTGTATATGCATTACTAAAGATTAGCTAAGGATAAATAGTTACTAGTTTGTATTTAGCTTGATTGCCAAGTTTAATTTTTTATTGTTACCACTCATATTGTATAGGAGATAACAATGTCTAAACCGAGAAAAAATCAAGAAAATTTTACCTCTATTGCTCAGATTAAAGAGGCATATAGTAATCATCCATGTATGCAGCGAGTAAATATTTTGAAAGAGCAGTTGAAGCAAGAAAAGCTACAGGACAAGCTTTTTTCTCAGTCGATTAAGAAGATTAACCTGAATGTAGAAAGCTAAATGTCTTCTCAATTGTGATCGTCGTTTTAGCCAGGCGGGGCAATCTCAAACTGTGCGACAATCTCTCTACTTTGAAAGACTAGAAATAGGTAGTCTAGATTCAGATGTATAAATCTTTAATCCAGTGCCATTCTTGAGCTAACCCTTCAGCCAAAGAAACTTGGGGTACGTAACCCAGAAGTTTCTCCGCCTTACTAATATCGGCACTGGTATGGCGAGCATCTCCCACTGCACTAGCTAGGTGCTGACGAGCAATAGGCTGTCCCATCACCTGTTCCATCATGTCCAATAGTTCGATCAAAGTTACTCGGCTGCCTCCGCCAATATTAAATACCTCGCCGATGGCTGCTGGTGCTTCACCTGCGGCTAAGTTTGCCGCCACAATATCTTGGACAAAAGTGTAGTCCCTCGTCTGTTGTCCATCACCATAAATACTAATAGATTCACCCTTGATCGCTGCTTTAAAGAATTTGTGGAAAGCCATATCGGGTCTTTGTCTGGGACCATAAACGGTAAAGTAGCGTAGGGCGGTTACAGGAACTCCAAAATTTTGCTGATATAGCCAGCATAGACGCTCTCCCGCCAATTTAGTGATGCCATAAGGGGAAACGGGTTGAGGACACAAGGTTTCGGGGGTGGGCATAGTGACCGCATTGCCATAAATTGAAGAGCTAGAAGCGTAGACTATTCTAGTTAAAGACTTGACCTGTTTAGCCGCTTCTAAAATTACTTGAGTGGCATTAATATTTCTCTCTGTATAACTTCTAAATCCCTCGCCCCAGCTAGCTCTCACCCCAGCCTGAGCTGCCTGGTGATATACGACCTCTGCTGATTTTAATAATTCCAACCAGTCCAATGATTGAATATCCCCTTTGATAAACTTGAAGCGAGGATATTCCTTGAGATTGACCAAATTGCTGTGCTTTAGTTGCGGATCGTAATAGTCATTTAGCTGATCGACACCGATAACTTCTGCTCCCTGCTTGAGAAGAGCCTCTGCTAGGTGAGAACCAATAAATCCAGCAACACCAGTGACAATATGGGTACTCATAAAGATTTGCGAATAATTATGTCTAAATTTAGCTACATTTATAACAGGATAGCTGGACATGGATAATTTCCAGGGTGGTTTAACTTAAGTTACGAGATCCCAACTGTTCTTCCCTGCTGTAATTAAAAAATGTAGACTATATCAGAAGTAAACTTGAATTTACCATTATCTATTAGCGCCACAGAATTATAATAATCAGCGATAATTGTATAGTCTTATCTGTTTATTTTTGCTCATCCAGATAATTAAAAGCATTTTTGAGAACATATGGATATTACCAGCGACCTGCACGTTATTGAAACGAGACCATTGTTAAGCCCTGCATTTATAAAAAGCCAGTTGCCTATCGCTTCAGATGTTGCTCAACTGGTGACTCAAACTCGCGATCGCATTCGCAATATCTTGGAGGGTAAGGACAAGCGAGTCTTAGTGGTGGTAGGTCCTTGTTCGATTCATGACGTGGCTGCGGCTCAAGAGTATGGAGCTAAGCTGACCAAATTGCGATCGCAGTTTCAGGATCAGCTAGAAATTGTCATGCGAGTTTACTTTGAAAAACCTCGTACTACAGTGGGCTGGAAGGGTTTAATTAACGACCCGCACCTGGACAACAGCTACGATATTAACCATGGTTTGCAAATTGCCCGAAAACTACTGCTGGATTTAGCCGAGATTGGTTTGCCCGCCGCCACAGAATTGCTTGATCCCATTACCCCACAATATATTGCCGACCTGATCTGCTGGACAGCTATTGGGGCGCGCACTACCGAAAGTCAGATCCATCGTCAGATGGCTTCGGGTTTGTCAATGCCTGTAGGCTACAAAAACGGAACAGACGGCAGCTTTGCTGCTGCGATTAATGCGATGCTGACTGCCAAGATTCCCCACCACTTTCTAGGTATCAACCAGGATGGACTAGCCAGTATTGTCAGAACTACGGGCAATCCCGACGGGCATTTAGTTCTACGTGGTGGTGCGGCAAAGCCTAACTATGAAGCAAGAGATATTGATGCAGCGGCGGCAGCCTTAAAAAGTAAGGCAATGAACTCTCGCATTATGATTGATTGCAGCCACGGCAACAGCCGCAAGGATTATTTGAAACAGGTGACGGTGTTGGATAATATCAATCAGCAAATTAAAGCTGGTTCACAACATATTGTGGGCATAATGATCGAAAGCCACTTAATTGCAGGAAATCAATCCATACCCGCAGACGGCAAACCTACCGTATATGGTCAAAGTATTACTGACGCTTGCGTCAACTGGGAGACAACCGAAACCATGCTCCACGATTTGGCTAGTGCCGTAGCTTTGGGTAGACCTGAAGTACAGCAGAGCGTCGCTTCTGTTAGTAGATAATTGAGCAAGGACGAATCTTGTCAGGACGAAGAACATTCGCTCAAATAAATTTAAATTTATTGTGTCGTCAGAATTATCACAGTCATTAAAAGCCGAGTTAATCCAAGTCGCAACCCAAGCGATGGAGAGTGCTTATGCTCCCTATTCGCAATTTAAAGTAGGGGCAGCGGTACTAATTGATACGGGGGAAATTTTTGCTGGCTGCAATGTCGAAAATGCGTCCTACGGCTTGAGCATGTGTGCCGAAAGAAATGCGATCGCCAGTGCCATAATTGCCAAAGGGAAAGATACAATAGAAATAACTGCGATCGCTATAGCTAATAGTAAAAACGCTTTTTGTTCTCCCTGCGGTGCCTGCCGTCAGGTAATTTGGGAATTTGGACAGCAGACCCAGGTTATTTTCCCTGGCAGTGAAGGATGGCAAACTTCAAACATCAAAGATCTATTGCCAGAAGGGTTTATTTTGTAAATCTGATTTTAATAAATTTGGTTTTTCAAACTGTTCCCTTAGCTATATCCTAGAAAAGCTACACCAAAAACAATAAGTCTCTCCATGAAGTCATATCTCGCCGCCGCTGTGCAAATGACCAGTAAACCCGACCTTGCCAAAAATTTAGTCGAGGCTGAAGAATTGATCGATCTGGCAGTGCGCCAGGGAGCAGAATTAGTTAGCCTACCTGAGAATTTTGCCTTTCTGGGCAGAGAAATGGAAAAAGTGGCGCAGGCGCAAGAAATTGCCGCCAAAACCCAGCAGTTCCTCAAGAAAATGGCGCAGAGATATCAAATTACCATCCTGGGGGGTGGTTTTCCCGTTCCTGTAGCGGAAACCCCTGAAAAGGCATACAACACGGCATCTTTAGTTACGCCTAACGGTCAGCAAGTAGCTCACTATCAAAAGGTACATCTATTTGATGTGGATGTCCCAGATGGTAATACCTATCAAGAGTCTAGTACCGTGATGGCAGGAAAGGTAATTCCCACGCTTTATGAATCAGAGCAGTTAGGAAAGCTGGGACTATCGATTTGCTATGACGTGCGCTTTCCTGAATTTTATCGCTATCTTTCCCGTCAGGGTGCGGATGTTCTCTTTATTCCTGCCGCTTTTACCGCCTTTACAGGTAAGGATCACTGGCAAGTCTTGTTACAGGCAAGGGCGATCGAAAATACCTGCTATGTAATTGCCCCTGCTCAAACAGGCAACCACTATGAGCGCCGTTATACCCACGGGCATGCGATGATTGTCGATCCTTGGGGGGTAATTTTGGCTGACGCAGGAAATGCACCTGGAGTAGCAGTAGCAGAGATCAATCCTCAGCGTTTGCAGCAGGTGCGTCAACAGATGCCATCCTTACAGCATCGAGTATTTGTCTAGAATTCTGTTAAAAGTATCTGCCAGAAAATAATATCATCGGCAGTCGTTGGGGGTGACTTTGACTCTGGCAATCAGATTGCTACTTTTGTCGTAATAGTTGAAGTTTAGCAGCACTCCATTGTCTGGAAAAATTTGAGTAGCGGGGTTGTTACAAATTAGATCTGTTAAGGTTGGATGAATGTTCTTGGCAAACTGTGTACCATCAAGGTGGTTTGCTGAGTGATTAACCAAAGTATATTTATAGCTAAGGACTTTGCCTGGTCCAGCGGAAGAAGAATCCCAGCGGGTATCAGCGTCTACCATCATTGGCAATTGCTGATTCATCATGTCGGCAGTTTGCACAAGAATCTCAGACATATTGCCTATTTCTGCCTGAGTCGGAGGTTGAAAAGCGATCGCCGTCGCACAAGCAGCTAAAGTAATACCGAGCAAAGACTTAGCTTTGATTTTAGAAGCAAGCATATTAATATTTTGTTTAAAGTAATTAATATGTATTTTATTTGTAATAAATC
>JBCBWB010000021.1:7360-40586 GCA_039817275.1 Cyanobacteria bacterium J06648_1
ACCTCGCCAAAATTAGCTAATTTTTCTGCTGATAAAGCCTGTGCTAGCTCTACTTTTACCTGACGATAGGGAGCAAAGCGATCAAGTAGATCGTCTAATAAGCCGTCATAGATCAACTGTCCCTGATGAATTAACAAGACGCGATCGCACAGAGCGGTAATATCTGCCATGTAGTGACTGGTAAGCAAGATCGTCGCCCCGTATTTGGTGTTATATTGCTGCAAAAATTCTCGCACCGCTACTTGAGCATTAACATCCAATCCTAAAGTTGGCTCGTCGAGGAATAGTACCTGGGGATGATGGAGTAAGGCAGCTAACAGTTCTGCCTTCATTCTTTCGCCTAAAGATAGCTTGCGCACTGGCTGGTGCAGTTTCTCTTCTACCGATAGCATTGATGCTAATTCTTGGAGTCGCTGCTTAAAAACGCGATCGCTGATGTTATATACCGCAGCGTTAATTCTTAGGGAATCGATCGCGGGCAAATCCCAGAGTAGTTGTTGCTTCTGCCCCATGACTAGGCTAGTTTTACGCAGAAACTGGGGTTGACGACGAAAAGGAGTATAGTCTGCTACTTTAACTTTTCCTGCTGAGGGATGAATTAAACCCGTGAGCATTTTGAGAGTAGTGGTTTTGCCTGCACCATTACCACCTAAGAATCCTACTACTTCTCCAGGCTGAATTTGGAAAGAGACGTTTTGTACCGCCTTTATTTCTCGATAGGTACGACGAAAAAAGTGGGTTAAAGTCCCTTTTAACCCTGGCTGTTTGATTGCCACAGGATAAATTTTACTCAGATTATCAACGGCAATAATAGACACAATAAAAGGGGTGAGTCAGAAGGGATAACGAATGAGAAAACTAGCACTCGTAGTTTAGTCTAAACTAAAAGCTAATCTTTGGGTCTTGGTCTTAAATCCTGAGCGAGTTATTTTAATTACAGGTAGTTAGCTGATGTATTTTGCCGTTAAGACGATAAAAATCGAAGGTAACATCAGTATCTAATGTGTTGCTGGGAAAAATGCCTTTGGATATGCCAGGCAAAAAATTCCAGCCAATATCCTGCTGCTGAGTAATACTCGCCAGCTGGTCGTCGTGAGGATTTAAGCCAATATTATTTAGCGCGATCGCTTCTGATTGATGACAGTATTTATTGAGAGATGATTCTACCGCAACTAAGCGATTGTTACGTTTGATGGTGAGGATTGCTTCTTCGGGATCGAGAATCGAAGGTTGCTGGGTATTTTGCTGGAACAAAGGTAGAATCACGATATAGTCAACGTTGCCATTTGTGGCTATAAAACCGCGATTTTGCTTGAGCGGTTTGGCGGGGATAAAAATTGAATTAGCATCGCTTTGTTTTGCTTCACCCGCATAGAAGTAAACATCATCTTTTTGACAAATATTGATATAAAAGCTAGCTGTTTCAAAGGCATAGACTTCATGGTAATCAAAACTTATTTGTTGACAGCCATGCTTATTTGAGTCAATTAAAAAGCTATAGTCGGCATCAGCAGAAGCAGAAACAGAGGTGATTCCTACCGAGCTACATAGCGCAATTGTTCCTAGATAAATTACTGTGGTTAGAGTTTGAGCTGAGTGATGGTTGCTAAGCTTAGTCTGATTATTCCCTAGTTTAATCATGAGCTAATAAATGATTGCTACTCTAGATAAAAAAATATTTATTAAAATATGGATATCGAATATCAGTTTGCTAGGTTTTATATATGTTAATTTTCTCCTGGGCAATTGGCAATATGTCTGAGATTTTAGCTGTTTGATTTACACCAAACAGTTTTTTATTCGTTTTTCTAAATGTATCTTCTAAATATATGATTCCACGAGACTTTTTGGCTGATTATGTTGCTCAATATGAAGTCACCCCAGGAGAATTAGAAGTTATAGCAGCAGCCCTAGAGGGTCAATCAATTGCCAAAATAGCTTTCAATTTAGCAATTCAGCCAAATGCCGTCCGTAAGAGATTGGGAGAAGCTTATCGTAAATTTGAGATCCTCGGTAAAGGACCAGGGAAATTTGTCAAACTACAGCAGCATTTAATCTCTGCCTATCAAGCTCAAACGGCAAAGAAGAAGATTGTTTTAGTTTGGTCGGGAGAAGTAGGGAAGCTAATTGCACAAGGTTTTAAGCGGACGATTTTTAAGCATCCACAGCTTGAAGTGTCCCTAGCCACCCAGGATCTTGCCGCTGTGTCTTGGCAGAGTCGAAATCAGACAAAATTAGACCATGTTCACCTGGTCATTTGCTGTTTGAGTAGCATTACCAGCGCTATGCACTTTAACCTGGGCTGGCTGCTGGGTAGAATTCAGGAGGTAAAATTGCTAAATTTTCAAGCAGCTTTGCCCGAATTTTTGGCTGATCTCAATTCTATTGATGCCCATAAACCAGCCGAACTACAGAACGTACTACAATCTTTAATTGGAAGGTCGGCAGGGGCGGACTGGCTCGATTATCAGCTTCAGCCTTGGCAAAATGTATTATGTACGGTTGCAGCGCACACCACTACAGATATTGCCGATCGCAACTGGTCACAAGTCGCTCATTCTGTCGAACAGTCGCTCAAGGCTCTTAGTCAAAATCAATACATTCTGGAGAATAGCTGTTTTGGACGAATTATGCTCCACTCCTTAGCAGAAATTAATCATCAGCTAGAAACCCTCTCGTCTCACCTCATCCCTGCTAGCCATTACCCGCGTTATCTAAGCTCTTTGCAGAAGCGATCGCCCATCACAATCAAAGCTCTCACATTAGTCGAGCAAAACGAGGATTTTTGGCAGCGGGAAATGGGGTCTGAAATGCCTTCGACCACTCAGATAAATAGCGTGGGTGTATTTGCTTTTACTACTCCTAGGGTATTTGAGCGTAATTTTACAATTTTGTTGGCGCAGGGGGCAAAATACTCCGTACGGGTAGTGAGCCAGCAAAAGCTGTCTCAGGACTTCCCTGAATACTGTAAAAGTTTTGGTATTATTATTGCTCCTGGGGGTAAGCTGCTGACAGAATACGTGATTCAGGATGGTGTAAAGTATGTTCGATTTGATGCCAAGCCAGAGACAATTGAGCATCACGAGCAAATTCTGAATAATATTATTAATAGTGCAGTAGAGGTGGAGAGAACACCCTATTTACCTGAATCAGATGTCATACTGTCAAGAATGCGGCAAATTCGCGATCTGGTTTTTGAGCGATCGCGCTTCGCTGTCAAATCGGTAGGAATTTCTCAATATCTTAATATCGAAAACTATGATCGCTGGGGACAGTCGCAAGACTTCTATCCCCAGTTAGTCCAGCAGATGCTAGCTATTTTCCAGCAACACCATAATCCGCATCATCAATCTGTCCGTATTTTGGAAGTTGGAGCGAAAACAGGGCATTTTACCCAGCATTTAAGCGAAATTAAGGCAGATATTTGGGCATTGGAGTTGGATTGGGTCTGTTTTAAAAAGCTAAAAAACCGCCTGGATCATAATAAAGACCGCATTAATCTTGAACATAAAGATAGCTGTGCTTATGATCCCCCCTATCAGTTTGACTATATCTTTTCCTGTTTGGGCGATCGCCAAATCGACTTTGCCGATAAAGAAAAATATCTCAAAAATATTAAGCGCAACCTCAAGCCTAACGGTCTATTTATCGTGGGGGATGAATTTTTGCCTCCCTATGAATACCAAGATAATCATGCTCGCCAAACTGCTATAGAGCGCTATCATCAACAGCGATTATCCTGGTCGCACCAGCCAGAAATTCAAGCCTTAAATCGAGAGATGGCGGACTGTGCCTTAAACCACCAAGGAGACTATAAACTGAGCTGCGATCGCTATGAACATCTTTTAGCCCAAGCTGGTTTTAGCTTTAAGCAGGAACAGGTCAACAATGCCGTTTACGAACAGGTAGGGGGGGTGTTTGTCTATCGAGCCTGGCTAGAGCCGTGAGGCAGAGGCG
This sequence comes from Cyanobacteria bacterium J06648_1, assembly GCA_039817275.1. GTDB lineage: Bacteria > Cyanobacteriota > Cyanobacteriia > Cyanobacteriales > Xenococcaceae > Waterburya. The sequence continues at coordinate 11,318 of JBCBWB010000021.1, forward strand.
CGGAGATATGCGGTTAACCGTATTTTACGGGAATTGTTTGACTATTCTAAAATGAAGATCATAAACAAATAATTAATATAGCTAGTTCTAACAAAATAATTCCTTGGTTAGAACAATAGATAGAAGGCAGACAATTATCATGAGTTTTTTCGATTCCCAGGTTGTTCAAGAAGAAGCCAAGAAGCTATTTGAAGACTATCAATCTTTAATGCAGCTAGGTGGTGAATATGGCAAATTTGACCGCGAAGGCAAAAAGATGTTCATTGAACAAATGGAACGCTTAATGGAGCGTTATCGCATCTTTATGAAGCGTTTTGAACTATCGGAAGATTTCATGGCGCAAATGACCGTACAACAGCTAAAGACTCAGCTAAACCAGTTTGGTATGACTCCGCAGCAAATGTTTGATCAGATGGAAGTAACCCTTAAACGAATGAAGGCTGAGATTGAACCTTAGTCTGTCGGGTATTGTGCCTGAATAGCAAATTTACAATAATCCACGACCAAGTCCAATCTTCATCGGAGTTAGATCCAGGCAACTCTTTCACAGCGTCAGCTATGCCTGGCGGGCAGGTTCCGCAGCCTCGCTGGCTAATTAATTACATCAGGACGACCAAACTGTGAAGCGGCAGGAAAGTACTTCACTGGTTCGTCTTTTAGCGCCCGCAACATAAAAGAGCGCCAAACTGGTGCGGCAAAGTCTCCTCCCGTGATGCCTTTGCCCATACTTTGATAATTGTCATTACCGACCCAGACTGCCGTAGCTAGCTGGGGGACATAGCCAACAAACCAGACATCCCGTTCTGAGGAAGTTGTTCCAGTTTTACCTGCTGCGGGACGATTAATATTCCCCTTTTTCCCTGTCCCATCAGGACCTAAAACCCCTTTTAACATAGTAGTTAAGTTCGCTGTTGCCCACGGGTCTAAAACTTGCTTGGGTTCGGGAGTATTGTCTAGCAGCACATTACCTTTACTATCAGTAACCTGCAAAATAGCTGTCGTTTCTTCATACCAACCGTTACTGGCAAAGGTGGCGAATGCTCCTGCCATCTCCAGAGGCGTGACGCCAATAGAACCCAGAGGTAAGGATATTACAGGCTGCATGGGGCTTTCAATTCCTAATAGTCGGCAAATTTCAATTACTTTTTCCAAACCGACAGCCTTGCCTAGCTTAACGGCTGGGATATTACGAGATTGAATTAGAGCCGAGGAAATTGACATTTTTCCTTTGAAATCCTTTTTTCCGCCATAGTTTTGGGGCTTATAAACACCCCCTGGAATGCGATAGGAAACAGGAGCATCATCAATAATGGTGCCAGGGCTAAATTTGCCGCTTTCTAGAGCTGCGTAATAAACGAAAGGTTTAAAAGAAGAGCCTGGCTGTCGCCGTGACTGTACTGCCCGATTAAACTGGCTAGATTCGTAATCCACTCCCCCCACTAAGGCTTTAACAAAATGAGTCCGCGGATCGACCGCAGCGAGGGCAACCTGATCGGCTCTTAAACCCCAACGACGCAGCAAATTATGGCTGTCGCGGACAGATTCTTCCGCCATTCTTTGAAAGTCCATATCTACCGTAGTTTGGACTCTGATTCCTCCACGAAGAACTTTCTCTTTGCCAAAACGCTCCTCTAGTTCCTTGGTTACAGCTTCAGTAATAAAAGGCGATTTGCTTTTGCGCCAGGCGGTAGGCTTACCTACTAGTAATGGAGCCTTGCGTGCTGCTGCTGCTTCTTCTGGGCTAATCCAATTCAAGGTTTCCATTCTTGCCAACACCGATGCCTGCCTCTGCTTCGTATTGCTGTAGTTGAGGAAAGGACTATACTGCTCTGGTGCTTGAATCAAACCTGCCAATACCGCCGCTTCCGCCAGGTTTAACTCGTCAGCACCTTTATTAAAGTAGCTCTCTGAGGCAGTTTGAATCCCGTAGTTATTATGACCCCAATAAATCGTATTGAGGTACATTTCTAAAATTTCATCTTTAGAGAACACTTGCTCGACACGAATGGCAAGAATAGCCTCTGCTAGTTTACGGCTAAAAGTTCTTTCTCTGGTAAGAAACAGATTTTTGACCAGCTGCATTGTCAGGGTCGAAGCACCCTCAGAAACACTTCCTTTTCGATAATTGGCTAAGGCTGCACGAGCAATGCTGTAAGGATTTAGTCCTCGATGACGATAAAAATTACTATCTTCGATCGCCACTACCGCTAGCTTCAGTTCAGGAGACATTTGCTCGATGGTGGCAATTTCGCGGTTGGCTTCACCATGAAGACTAGTCATCAATCTACCTTTGATGTCGTAGACATAGCTAGTTTCGGCAGGAACATAATTACGCAAGACTCTGACGTCGGGTAAATTGCGGAAGCTGAAGGCTAAACCAACTAGTCCTCCTGCTGCTACGGCACTTGTGATCATCGAAATGCCGAGTATTGTGCCTCCCGCTGCTTTAGCTACTCCTGATAAAAAAGACTTAGCGATCGCCTTAGTTGGCTGAGGCTCTGGTTTCTGTAAGATAATTTCAGAAGACACGGTAATTAATTTCCTCCAGAGAGCATTAGAGCAAAACTGCGACAATTATAGGCTGTCGAGGTTAAACACAAGGTAGTGAAATTTAGCAATATCCTTAATTCAGACATCAAGATAGAAATAAAATTTTTCAAGTATTTTTACCAATGGTCACAGCGCCCCGCATATGTCCGCCGTTTGCGCATTCGCGCCGTTCGTCTCGCAAAGCTTCGCTTTGCGCGGAGTCGTCTATGACCTAACGTACACAGCATAATAGCTGCAAGCTGATGTGTCCGCTATTTCTTGACCAAACAATCTCTAGCAATTTAAAAGTAATTTACATACAGGTGAGCCTAGCAATATTTCATTAGCCAATATTGTAATTAATTTGGTGATCTGACTTAATCCCAGCTTCTGGCAGGCAAGTAGAGGTCGATACTCATACCTGTTTGTCTGCCAAGCAACTTTCACTGCCATGAGCCACAACTGTGAGCTAAATTTTAGCTCAGAACCCACTGAAGATGTAATTATCATCGTCGCTCCAATCTGAGGGTCAATAGTCGCTAACCCTAAAAATATCTCCAAGAAAAAAGCCTCGGTGACTAACCGAGGCAATTAATATTCAGGAGAAATCAAGGTTGGCTAAGTTGCTTCAACCTGTATCTGTCTAAGTAACGCTTTTATAAATCAACTTATAAAATTGCTGCTCATCAGGACAACGTGAAGATTGCTGCTAGAAAGGCATCGCTTTTGCTTTGTTTTCTAGAACATCTTGGCAACACCTTAAATTATGTAAATTAATGTAACAAAAAATTCATATATTAACAAGGTACAGGGCGATCCAAACCGAGCATGGCGCTCTAATGGGTAAACTACTACTTACTACTCGATAATTTATTTCAGGGGTTGCCGATGATTATTGCCATTACCGCTTTGAAAGGAGGAGTGGGCAAAACCACAACCGCTGTTCACCTAGCTGCATTTTTACAAACTCTCGCGCCGACACTCTTGATTGATGCTGATAAAAATCGCTCGGCTTTAGTCTGGTCAAAAGAAGATAAGCTGCCCTTTTATGTGGCATCCCAAGCAGGTTCACCTGGACTGATTAAGAAGTTTACTCATATCGTGATCGATACCCAGGCTCGACCAGAACCCGAAGAGCTAGAGGATCTTGCCGCTGGAAGCGATCTACTCATCTTGCCTACCACCCCAAATCATTTGGATCTCGACACGACGGTTAAGGCGGTAGAGCTATTAAGAACCTTAAATGCCAACTATCGAGTCTTATTGACCAAAGTTGACTCTCGTACCAAGAATGGTAAAAGCGCCAGAGAGTTTCTAGAAGAGGCTCAACTACCTATGTTTGAGACCGAAATTCCTCTGCTGGTGGCTTTTCAAAGGTCTCCTAGTCGGGGCGTAATTGTTAAAGATTATCCCGATCGCCGAGCCAAAACTGGCTGGTATCGTTATCAAGATATGGGCAAGGAGATCTTGGCTATAATGCCCGAACAGTAATCAGCAAAACCTGTTGGATCAAGCTACCTTACGAGCCACCAAGGCATAAAACGGATCTCCCCCTGCCAAGCCCAGCATTTGCAGAAAACCAGGTAGAGGTGGCTGATGAACGATTACCTGTGGTTGGCTAAAGCCATCAACAGACTGGAAATATTGCCTAACTAGGTTGACCCGATCTGTATCTGTTCCATCGCGCCAGGCGGCGATCGCTTTTTGATAAAACATGCGATTGGAAAAGCTGATAATCACCACACCATTGGGTTGCAAGACGCGATGAATTTCCGATAAGACTGCCTCGGGATATTGTAAATACTGCACCGAAACTGTAATTAAAACCGCATCAAAATCGGCATCTTCTAGAGGTAACTTCGGATTTTGATTGAGATTTTGGACAAAATAATGGTCTAGTCGGGGATTTTTAGCTAGTTCCGCCTCATTCATCCCGTGTCCCTCAACATGAGCAAACTCCATCGTATCTGGTAGATGGGATACCCAGCTACTCATTAGGTCGAGGATACGGCTGTTGGGCTGTAATTCTGACTGGTAAAGATTCGTCAGGCGATCAATAAAACCGTCATCGACATGGGTAACTAACCGAGGAGTGTCATAAAAATTGAGGTCGTTACCGTCGTCTAATTTTGCTCTTTGCTCTGGACGCAGCATAAGTGGAGTATATTTTGATTTGCTTAAACAGTATGAATTCTATCGTTTTTCTCAACCTACAGGTTGCCTCGTGCCGCAGAAGTCATTTCAACTCAGGTCGATTGGCGATAATGATAATAGTCTTTCCTGATTTTGTTGGGCAACAATTCTGGGATTAATAATTTATGATTTTATACTTAGTAACTAATTAAAATTACTTGTTTCTACGCTAATAGCTAATTTTGAGTAAGGCGATCGCAATATGAAATAATTTAAAAGTCACGATCTAAGATTAAAGTTGCCAGAAAAACCTAGAATTGCTAGCCAAATCAAAATTCCAGATTTGAATACTGCCTCTGTATCTCGCCAAGATAAAAGTTTTGTTATTCTCACTAAAAGCGATGGGAGTAGCGACCATAGCTGCTATTGCCCTAGCTGCTTGATACATCCATTTGAAGGAAGCTCAATATTTAGACATTTCACTTTCTAAAAAGATACTGCGACCCATTAGGGATAATTTAAATCAGCAACGCCTTTAACAAATCTTGCAGATAGCGGCTAATGCTTGTTGAAAACTTCATATTAGATCAACAACTTATATACTAAATTGACAACAGGAATGTCGTTCAACGTCAATTATATTATTTGCTTATGTGTCAAATATTGAGGTGTCATACTACGAAAAATGTCTAATATTTGATAATTATATTATCGTTTAACTCATCGATCTAGGCTGGCAAGATTGCAGTTACAAACAAGTATTATTTGAGGATTTATCAAGTGGCAAACCCAGAGCATGTAGCCTTAGTTAAGGAGGGAGTTGAAGTATGGAACTCATGGTATGAGAAACATCGCCGAGTAGTACCCGACTTTTCTCAAGCAAATTTTAGTAATTTAAATCTGAGCGGGATTAATTTTAAAAAAGCTAACTTAGAGCGCGCTAATTTTAGTCATGCAGACTTAAGCAAAGCCCAATTAGCTAATGCCTGCATGACCAATTCCAACTTGCTGGGAGCAAACCTAAATAATGCTAATCTCAAGGGTGCCAACTTAGATTATGCAATTTTATTTCAAGCTTTGATCAATCGCCATACTTCGCTCTCAGCCAAATATCAAAAAGTTTACGAAATTGTCAATCATCAGAGCGAGAATAAAGATTATTCTGGTGTCGATCTGAGTAATTCTAATTTGTTCAAAGCAGATTTGAGTAATGCCGAACTTAGTAATGCAAAACTGCTCAACGTTAACTTTAATAGTGCCAATTTAAGCAGTGCTTATCTTTACCGAGCCGACTTAAGCGGGGCTAACTTGCAGAATGCAGATTTAAGAAATGCTTATTTTAGTCAAGCAAATCTCACTTCTGCCTATTTAGGTGGTGCGCTATGCTGTGGTGCATACTTTAAAGATGCCGAATTGAAGTTCACCAACTTAAAAACAGCCAAGTTTAGCCACAAAACCATGATTGATTTGAAGTGGTATTCCGTCTGGGAAATTGTCAATCGAGGGGCAGCGAAAAGAAATTTGAGTGGTGCGGATCTAAGTAATGCCAATCTTCAGGGAGTTGACTTTGAAGAGGCTAATTTGACCAATGCCAAATTGAGTCATGCGATTCTACGCCGCAGCAACCTGACTAATGCCAACTTGACGAATACCGATTTAGTGGGAGCAAACGTTTGTGGGGTAGATCTCGATCAGGCAAATCTTAAGGGTGCTAAACTTAAATCTTTGATTAGCGATCGCCATACTCAGCTGTCATTGCCTGGAAATTCTAGTAAGACTAGTTTAATGGTTAAGGAAAGACCACCGATAGAGACTCTACCAGATAATTTAACTAAGATACAGAGCAATGAGGTACAAAATACTCAGGCGATCTCTACTTCGATCCAGAAAAAAAAGTCCGCCCCCAATATACTCGGAATCCTGCTGTTGGGAATTTTGGCGATCGCTGGGGCAATCGGATATGTCTGGAGCCAAAACCCCGACTCTCCTTGGATAGAACAGGTTGAAGTCTGGAAAGATAAGCTACTCTAGCCGATAAATTTAGCTGAAATTTGCTTTAACTCAATAAATTAGCCCTCCGATTTATATCTGGAGGGCTGTTTAAATGGGCGAAATTTACTCAAGCTAAAATTCCTTATTTTAGTCGCTTTCCCAGCGATCATATGAAATCAAATCTCCAATTGGATCTCTCAGCAAATAGTCGTATCTTTCTAACTGGCACTCAATTGTCACCCACTCGCGGGCGGGAATGTACTTGCAGAGGCTGTATATGGACTGTTGGCGGCTAATAATTCCTGTTTCAACTAATTGGCGCGCTTCGTCTTTAAGAGTGTCAAGAGAATAGCTAGTAGAAATACATGGTTGGGCTGTAGCAGTCATGGTTTATCACCGTATTAATAAAATAACTTTAAAACTAATCTTTCTACAAATATAAACTATTTAGCAGATTATTGATCACAAAAAACTTTTAAGTTGCTGTATCTAAATTTACAAATATGCCATACATTAGCAGAATAAATATTAGATTAAGAAAAAATTAAGCACCATAGCAGTAGATTTACAGAACCCGATATTTTATTTGATTTCTCTTCGACCTGAAACTAATAATAATGCAGAGTTAGTTGTCAGGGAACAATCTCCTTTTTTGCTGATGAATTTGGCATAGGATATGGAATTAAAACCCAAAATTGCGAGTTCTAGCCTGTGAAGTTTGAGAGCTGTCAGCAAACAAAGTCTGGAGGGCGATCGCCTGAGACTGGGGCATTTGTCCATAGCTAAACACCCAGGGCATTTCTGGCTCCAGAATAGCTTTAAACCAGTCTAAAACGTAGGGGCTACCATAAATTGCAATACCCATAACTTTGCTCTCGGTAAGTAACTTTTGATAAATAGCTTTAGTTTTCTCTGTTAAGCCCGCGTTGCCCCGAAAAGGATTGCCTCGAATAAATAGCTGTAATAGAGTAGGACGAGAATCGGCGAGTATGCAGTTGAGAGAGTTGCGATCTACTAGCTGTCTTTGATAGTTATGGCTTTGGGGAATTGTGATAGCGGGGGCATTGAGATCTAAATACGTGGCATTTAAAACATCATCCACGATGATTAAGTTGCGCCCTGGCTGAGAGTCAGAGATTACTCCGCGCGGAACTTCGTTCAGATCGTCGTCGCGGAACGAATGTTCCAATGCCTTGCTCTGCAAGCTCAGACGCTTCGCGTCGCACGACTGGGGCGCGAATGCGCCTGCAAACGACGGACACATGCGGGCAAGCCCTTTGTGCTCTGACCGTTGGTCAATGGCAATCGATGTTTCACTATGCTGTAGAGACTTCTGGACTATAGAGTTAACTGTTGTTCTAGCGCGATCGCTCGATAATTCTGAATTTAAATCAGTGTTTAAACGGGGTGCCTGATTAATCTGCTGTTTGCCGTGCCAGATCCGCTCTAAAGACTGATGAATTCTTGATTGATCAATTCGTCCCGCCTGGATCGCCTCATAAATTGCGGCGATCGCTACTTCTGGATCGTCTGGCATCAATAGTATATCTGTACCTGCTTCGACTGCCATTACCGCCACATCCGCAGGTTCGTATTGGGTTATACCCCCCATAATCAGAGCATCAGTAATGACCAACCCCGAAAAATTTAGCCGCTGACGCAAGATTTCTGTGACAATTTTGGGTGATAGGGTAGCTGGAAGCTCTTGATCCCAAGCAGAAATTAATAAATGAGCCGTCATCACGCTATCTACTCCCGCCGCGATCGCTTGCTCAAAAGGAGGTAGCTCTGTTGCTGCTAATCGAGCTTCAGAATGAGCCAAAAAGGGTAGATCTAAATGAGAATCGCTAGAAGTATCTCCATGTCCAGGAAAATGTTTGGCAGTGGTTAGAACCGCAGTAGTTTTTGCCCCCTGGATAAATGAGGTGGTTAGAGCGGCTACTACTTCAGGGCGATCGCCAAAAGCGCGGATGTTAATAGCAGGATTATCAGGATTATTATTCACGTCTACCACTGGCGCCAGCAGCCAGTTAATACCTACCGCCATAGCTTCTTTTGCCGTTATTGACCCCATCTGATAGGCATACTGCTGGGCTAAATTGGGGTCGTGGTCATAGATGCGACCTAAAGCCATTGGTGGGGGAAACCAGGTGCCGCCAGGAAAACGCTGACCGATACCTTCCTCAATATCTGCGGCGATGAATAGAGGGATTTTTGCCCAACTCTGTAACTGTTGCGATCGCGCCTGCAATTCTACGCTACTACCTCCCAGCAGAATAACTCCTCCCAGATTTAACTCTGTTAGCCAAGCTTTTAATTGTTGATGCTTGGCTTCCCAAGCAGGATAGCGAATTTGACAATCGAACAGGTGACCCGAAGCCCGCACCATAATCATTTGTGCAATCTGCTCTTGAAGGGTTAAACTTTGCCAATTTTGCATCATCGAGTGCTAAATGTGGAGATATTTACCAGTTCAATCTACTGCTTCTGGCTTATTTTGTCGCTCCTGACTGATTTTGTTCAACAAATTGAGCATGTCGTCTCCTCTTGCCAGGGGATTTTCGAGAAACTGGACAGTAGGAGTGCGTCTTAGTTTCATGCGGCTACCCAACTCTTTACGCACATAGTGAGCCGAAGATTCTAAGCCTGCCATAGTTTCTTCTCTAGCTTCATCCGTACCGTAGATACTGACAAAAATTTTAGCGTGTTGTAGATCTCCTGAAACATCGACATCGGTGATACTGACCATCCCCGCACCAACGCGATCATCTTTAATTTCGCTGAACAACATCTGACTCACTTCGCGCTTAATCAAAGCAGCTACACGAGCTACACGACGGCTATTAGCCATAATTTCTACCTCATTAGAATAACCAGTGAATTTGAGCATTAGTCAAGACACTGTTTTAATTGACCCCAAAGCCAGAAGCTATCGAGCTAAAACTTCTCAATCGAGCAATAGCCATAAAATAAAGGCTGCATTACTACCAGCATCAATGCCGTAAATATGGTTTTAGCACCATCATAAATTGTAGCTAAAGCTCGTCCGTTTAATTATGCTCTTCAACAAACTTTCGATTTTTATATGGCGTTCAGGATACTCTTATTTACTCAATTGAGCCAAAATGCTGGACTGAGGAAAGGTGATCTTCGGACTTTCCTGTAGCAAGTAGTCTAGAAAGGTCTCGGCAATTACCGACAGTTTTTTACCTGCCAAATGAGCCACATACCAACGTCGCTTGAGAGGAAAGTGTTTAAAATCGAGAATCGTTAGTTCTCCAGCGATTCCTTCCGACATTAGGCAATGTTCGGACAGAATTGAGATTCCTAAGCCACCGTAGACAGCCTGCTTGATTGCTTCATTACTGCCCAACTCTAGTTTGACTTTAACCGCCAGGTCGTTGGCTGCTAATAGTTTAACGATTGACTCTCTGGTTCCAGAACCCTGCTCTCGCATAATAAAGGGCTGATCGTTCAATTCCTGTAGCTCAATATTTTTCTTGTTTGCTAAAGGATGATCTTTTCTCGCTACCACTACCAGAGGATTATTAAGAAATGGCTGACTGGTTAAATCGATATCTTTGGGAGGATTGCTGACTACGTATAGATCATCTTGGTTGCTCAGCATCCGCTGCTGAATTTCCTGATGGTTAGTTACCTTTAGCGCCACGTCAATTCCTGGATATTTTAGACAAAAGGAGCCTAGCAATCGAGGTACAAAATATTTGGCAGTAGTAATTACCGCCAGGTTGAGCTGTCCTTGCTTCGTTCCTTTGAGGTCTGCTACCTTGATCTCAAAGTTGTTCAGCTTCTCAAAAATATCTTGGCAGGTAAGCAATAGTTCCTGACCTGCATCGGTAAGATATAGTCTTTTGCCAATTTGCTCGAACAAGGGCAGTCCCACAGACTTAGTTAGCTGCTTGACCTGACTTGATACCGTTGGTTGGGTAATCAAAAGTTCTTCTGCTGCACGAGTAAAACTACCGTTGCGAGCTACAGTCTCAAATACCTTTAGTTGATGTAGGGTTGCTGGAATCAAAAGTTTTTGCTCCTCTATATCCAATAGTTGTTAATTCAATCATATATAAAAACCAATGCTTTTAGCATAAATCATAATTATAAGTTTATGGATAGAGCAAAATAAGACGCTTTGAGAATGCCAAAACGTAGGTTATTTGGAGCTTGAAGCTGTCGCTCAACTGAATGAAGAGTAAGATATGGGGTTAAAGCGATCGCCAAGAGAATTTTTAGCTTAAATCGGGAAAGCAGTCTAGAAAATAATTTTGCGGTTAGGCACAAAGAAAGGAAGATAGGCAATTTGCCAGTTCTTATATCTTCCTTTAGCCAACAAATTATTAAACAGTTGCTACAGGTTGCTATACTGCTTCGAGGTTCTTTTCGCCCGTACGGATACGAACTACCTGGTCTACAGGGTAAACAAAAATTTTGCCATCGCCGATTTCGCCAGTACGAGCTGCCGCAATAATTTTGTCTACCACCATATTGACCTGATCGTCTTCGATCACAATTTCAATCTTGAGCTTTTGGAGGAACTCAACGGTGTACTCAGAACCTCGATAGCGCTCCGTCTGTCCTTTTTGGCGACCGAACCCGCGAACTTCCGAAACCGTCATGCCGACGACTCCTGCATTAACCAGGGCGATCTTGACTTCATCTAATTTAAAAGGTCTGATAATAGCTTCTATTTTTTTCAACTTTCTATCTCCTATTCTTAACTATGAAAGTTTGACTCTCACTATTTTACGTATATTTATCTAGAAAGCTAGCCCAACGAGTCATAGATTGTAATTATTGGGTATTTTAACGGCATCAAAGCGATTAAATTAACCTCTGCTCAAGCATGCACAGTTAAAAAGATAAAGGGTAATTATGCTCTAGATAAATAGTTGCAGATGACAAGATTCAATAATAGTTTTCAGTCGGCACCAGCTAATCGTCAATTACGGCATCGCGATCAAGCAACAAGAGGTTACGTAGGCTACCAGTATCGAGATCCGTTAACCACTGTTCCCCGGCATTTACAGTTTGTTCAGCGAGTTCTTTCTTGCTTTCAATGATGTCGTTGATCCGCTCTTCGAGGGTTCCCGTACAGACAAACTTATGTACCTGAACATTACGTTTTTGACCGATCCGAAATGCCCGATCCGTTGCCTGATTCTCTACTGCTGGATTCCACCAGCGATCAACGTGGAAGACGTGATTTGCTCTAGTAAGGTTTAATCCTGTTCCTCCAGCCTTAAGGGAGAGAATAAAGATTTTAGGTCCGTTGGGTTCATTTTGGAAGCGATCGACCATCTCTTGTCTCGCCTCGCGGGGAGTTGCCCCATAGAGAAACATCACCTCTTCTTTTAACTTGTCTGAGAGATAGGGTTTGAGCATCTTGCCCCATTCGGAAAATTGAGTGAAAATTAAAGAGCGATCGCCTTCATCAACAATTTCTTCGAGCATTTCTTCCAGACGCAGCAGTTTCCCAGAGCGATCGCTAAAATCGTCTGCTTTGACAATTATTTTTTTATTACTATTTTTATCTAACAGTTCAGGATGGTTGCAAAGCTGCTTAAGACGCAATAATAGGGTCAGGATCAAGCCGCGACGTTTGATGCCGTCAGAATCCTCAATTTCTTCGAGGGAGTTATCGACAAGCTGCTGATAGAGTTCTGCCTGTTCTGCTGATAGTCCACAGAAGACGTTCATTTCCTGCTTTTCGGGCAGATCTTGAATAATGTTTTTATCTGTTTTTAAACGACGCAGGATAAATGGTTGCGTTAAAGAACGAAGAATATTTAAAGATTCGCGATCGCCATATTTTTCGATCGGTACGGCAAATCGCTTTTGAAAGAAGTTGCGATTGCCCAAAAAGCCAGGATTGAGAAAATCAAGAATTGACCAGAGTTCGGTCAGACGGTTTTCTACAGGTGTTCCTGTTAGAGCAATACGAAAGCCAGCGGGAATCTCTCTTACTGCCTGAGACTGTTTGGCAGTGGGATTCTTGATGTTTTGTGCTTCGTCGAGAACTATTCCCTGCCAGTCAACAGTTGAAAGGGTTTTCTGATCGCGATGAACTAGGGAGTAGCTAGTAATAACTAATTGCTGATCTTTTACTGTTTTGGCAAAGGTTTTTCCCTGTTCCCTCGAATTGCCATGGTGAATCATCGCCTTTAACTTGGGCGCAAACTTTTTAACTTCTCGTTCCCAGTTATTGATTACAGAAGTTGGACAAACTAATAATGTCGGTTGCTTAAGCAGCTTTTGCTGTTTGAGATTGAGCAGAAAACCAATCAGCTGAACCGTATTATGGCAAACAATGTTGTTGGCTACAAAATTGTGATATACGGGTACTTCTAAGTCATACACCCAACCTTGATAATCGATCTCTTCAACTGATTTTACCCGACAATAAAAAACTTCCCGATTCAATAAGGTTTCTAACTGTTGCTTTTTGTTTGCTAGATATTGTCTATCCAAGTGTTTGTATGCACCTAGAGTTTTCTGAGTCCACCGAGAAGGTTTTAACTGTCTATAGTTTGCTTCAGCTTCTCCTGACATAATCCTCTCCATGCTCTCTACCACTTTATTAAGACTACGGATAGAAAATTCCTGAGAACCGTCGAGATAAACCGTGTTGTACATTCCTAAATGGCGAATTGGCAGTTTGGTATTAGAAACCACTTCGGCAACCAACTTAGAGGCCGGTACTCCTTCAATATTTGTATTATTAGATTTGTCACAAATCTGTTCTAGTTTGTCTTGCTTTTTTGAATCGTTAAATCCAACTAGTTCATAAAACAGCCTTGCGCCATTTCCACCTATTGTGCCGATATAATAATCTCTAAAAATTTGACTACCGTTGGTGGCTCTTTTTGTTCTCTTAGCGATCCGCAACCAAATACCAAAGCGTCTTAGCAAAACTGATAGCTGTTCAATCATGCTTGAAGAAGCAGTACTAATTTCAATATTGTGTGAGCTTATACTTACAGAACCTTCTGCATCAAAATAGTTGCTCAAGAAAATTTGTGCTGTAGCCACATTGGCTTTCATAATGAATTCTGGAATTGACTTATCGCGAGATATTTTTCCCCACTGATATCCTCTACTAACCAAAAAGTTCCGATATTCTTTGCTGTTTATTGATAAATAACTAGTTCTTTTTTCCCCTACCAAACGCATTTTTGGCTGATTAAGATTGAGTTGATATTGTTCTGCTATCTCAAAAATAATTTTTCGTAAATCTTCAAGAACTCTGACCGATTTTTGAAATATGTTAACCGTTGCTCTGCGATTGTTCTCCCAGCCCTCTGCAATCTGCCAAGCAATAAGTTTCACCAAATTGCGTTCTACTCGCTCAGAACCACCATCAATTTTGCCAGGTACACAGACATAATCGCCGCTTTGCAAATTATTCTGCCAACCACGGTTAGTTAGCAACTTATGGCGTTTAGTGATAGTAATACTGTTACCATCCTCTAAATTGACTCGAACAACTTTTTCATCGATCTTTTGTCGATATAAATTACCGATTTCAGTGAGGATCATTTTGCCAGTCGCCTCATCCAAAGAATTGACGAGTAAACTTTGTCTTGGCTTACTCCAATATCCTTCACCATCAAACTCAGTTGCTTGAGAATATTCCTGCCAAATACTAGCCACAGTTTTTAGAACACCATTGACTTGAATCTTAGTATCGGGTAAAACACATTTACCAAGTCCCATATCGTCCGCTAGACAAGCACCCAAGCCCCAGGTATCTAGAAAAGATAGCCAGCCGACACCCTTTGCCTGATAGGGACGTAATTCGCCCTTAAAGTCTTTGATATTATTAACTGGTTCAACCGACTTATCGTCGGCGAGATTATCCAATAAACCTGCTAGCACTCCTGTCGGTTCAAACTTAACCACAGGCAATTTAGCCAAAGTCTTAGTGTCCCCTGTAGATAGTCGCAGGGCATCCTCTACTGAGAGATCGAGCTGTTCGTTCGATTTATCTAGTACCTGCTGCGCCGCCCGAACATCTGCTGGTTGAAGGGCAATCCACTGTCCGTCTATTTCGACAATGGGCGACTTCTGTGCCAAAAGCTTTTTAAAGTCAGTTTTCGATACGGTGCGATCGCCTACCGCAATCTCAAGCTTGTACTTGAGCATACTATGCAGACTTAGGCGTTCTCCTTTTCTCTGGGATACTCCTGCCGTCATCTTAATCCCCAGTCTTTGTTCGGTATTATCATTGGTTAAACCAGGAGGAAGAATGACCCCCAAACCGTTATCCCGCAGTTGCCAGACTCTCGCACGGATAAACTCATAGACCTGAATTGGATCTAAAGCACAGCTTACGGGTTGACTGCGATTTAAACTATTTAAAATAGGCTCATAGATGCGTGTCGCTAGTCCCAAACCCTTGAGCAAGGTTTCCTGGGGATTTTCGATCGTGCGCTCGCCAATTTTCAAAAAATCTGCCGCGCATTGCCACACTGTCGCCGCGTCAACAAGGAAATCTGTATTGTCTAGGGCTTGTAGATAATAATTTAATGACCAGTCTGGCTGTTCCTTATCTTCTTGCGTTTCCGCAGGAGGAGTCAGCACAAAGCAAACTTGATAACGATTTAGCCCCAGTTCGTTTTCACGATTAACAATATACTCACTAATGGGCAGAGTCCAGCTATAAAGGGCATTCGTCAAACGATTGGCGTTTCTTTGATCGGTTTCTAAAATTGGCGAGCGAGCCAGAGACCGTAGCCAGGGTTCAACGCTAACATCCTTATAAACAGTAGGATTATAGTCAATCCAGGGGCGTAATCTTTCATCTAAAATCAAAGACAGCGATCGCAATAATAGTTCTTCTTCTGTGGTGTCTGCCTGGGACTCTTCCGCATCGAGATATGCTAGACATGCTTCTGGTAAAGCCTGGGTGAATTTTGCCAAGCGGACACGGTCTACTTCACTATCAATGATTGGCTGCCAGGCACCTTTGTAATTAGTTCGGCGCGACTTTTTTACTTCAATTCCAGGCAAAAATTTCTGCCTCACAATCAAATCCAACGCCCAGCGATATATGTGCGACCAATAGCGAATGTCTCCTGCAAAATAGCCAGTCTTAGACTGCAAAGATCTCAATGATAATACTTGCAAAAGCTCAATGGTTTCACTAGGAGAGAGGCGAAATCCCTTGACTTCCCAGAGATATAAATCGAGGTTGGACTCGTTCTTTACGGCGTTTCCCGCAAATACGGGCTGGACTTTCTTACTTTCTGCTGTCCCCGTAATAATTGTCGGCATTCCCACCAATTGTGTATGCCACCTGCTTTGGCTGAGGATATCTTCAACGTCTAATTCATGGCTATGGAACAGATCAAGTAATTCTCCGCGTTTTAAGTTGAAGGGATGAACAAAATCCCCTGCTTTATTGAGCGAAAATTTTTCGTTAACCAAAGAACGCCATGCCTGTCCCCAGACAAAGAAATAATCCTGACCTGCATTAACGATCCAGCTGCCGTGAATAATTGACATAGTTATCTTGATTGAGACTTATTCAGCGAGGAATTAAGATATAAATTCTGTGACCTAGCCTTAATTGAACATCTAAGCGAACTCTCTCTTCAGTCCCATTACTGATTCGTTGGAGAAGAAATTTCGCAAGGTTAATTATTAACCATACCAAGCTTTGCTATTTTTATCTCATCTTTTAACTATTATTTATTATTTTTGAACTCGCGGTATTCTCCTCCCAAGGACTGAACAATAGATTTAGTATTAGCCTGTAGCATTTTGAGATAGCTATCTCCATCGCTTCCTGCTGCACCAATTGAATCTGAATATAGCTCCTGAGGAGCGAGCTTGACCCCTGCTTCGAGGGCAACTGTGTTGATTAACTGAGGATTGATGGTTGTTTCTGCAAAAATGGCTGGTATTTGGGTCTTTTTGATATCCTCTGCCAGATTCTTCACTGTTTGGGCGCTGGGCTGTTCTTCGGTACTAATCCCAATTAGAGTTCCTGCCATTTCCAAGCCGTAGGCATTAGTAAAGTATTGAAAGGCATCATGGGTTGTTACCAGTTTTCGTTGCGCTTCAGGAATCGTACTGATTTGTTCGGCAATCCAAACATCTATTAGCTTCAGTTCGGCAATTAACTTGTCGGCATTCTCCCTAAATTCTGCCTCGTCTTCGGGAGAAAGTTCAATCAAGCGATCGCGAATTGCTTCAGTCATGGCGATCGCATTTTCCGCATCTCCCCAGACATGAGGGTCGGGTTCTTGCTGTCCCTGATATTCAAAGTCTAGTGGCTCAACTACTTCCCCTACCGCAAACTTAGTGGCATTTCCCCCCGTAGAGTTAATCATTTTAGTGATGCCAGGCTCCAGATTAAACCCATTATATAAAATCAGATCTGCCTGCTCCAGCGCCACGCTATCTCTAGGAGTTGGCTCATAAACATGGGGATCGGCACCTGGCTGCAATAGTCCCTGATGGTCGATCTCGTCACCGCCCACTGTTTGCGTCAGATCGGCAATGATAGTGTTGCTCGAAACTACTTTTGGTAAATCTTCACCAAGGCTATCGGTACTTGCTTCACATCCCCCCAGCAGCAGGCTAAAACCCACTCCGATCGCCATAAACCAGCGACTTAGCTCAAATTGTCTATTCATCATTTTATCTTTCGTGTAGAACCGATCTTGACATACTTATCATATTTCTTTCATAATATTTATCATAATCCTTTCATATTTTATCTGAGCTATGAGTTATCCCAGCGCGGTCGCTGTTGACAATTTAGGAGTTTGTTACCGCACAGTAGAAGCCTTGCGGGATATTTCCCTCAATCTGGTGCCAGGTAAAGTAACGGGAGTGTTTGGACCCAATGGTGCGGGCAAAAGTACTTTGGTAAAGGCGATGTTGGGACTGATTCCTGCTAATAGTGGTTCAGTTTCCTATGATGGTCAACCAATTGTTGAGCATCTCGATAAAGTTGCCTATGTTCCCCAGCGATCGCAAATTGACTGGACATATCCAGTAACGGTATGGGATGTGGTCATGATGGGTCGAGTGCGTAAAACTGGTTGGTTCCGCCGTTTTTCCAACGTTAGTCGCCGTGAAGGGATGGCAGCACTAGAACAGGTTGAAATGAGCGAATATAAAAATCGTCCCATTGGTCAACTGTCGGGAGGTCAACAGCAGCGAGTATTTCTGGCTAGATCCTTGGCGCAACAGGCGGATGTCTTCTTTTTTGATGAGCCGTTCGTTGGTGTAGACCAAAAGACTGAGAATATTATTTTTAATATCTTTCACCAGCTTGCAGATGAGGGCAAAATTGTGGTGGTAGTGAATCATGATTTGGGTGAATCGATTACCAACTTTGATGAATTGATCTTGCTCAACAAAGAGTTAATTGCCTCTGGAGATAGACAGCAAGTTCTCAAAGATGAAAATTTGCAGCGTGCTTATGGTGGAAAGGTTATGTTTTTCTCGGAAGACAATGAGAACAATAAGTAATTAGACGTTGCTGATTAAGTAATGTCTGACTTGGTACAGAATAGAGCTGTAAGAGCGATAATTACTATCTAGAATCAGAATATAGGGAGATTTCAATAATGAAAATCACAGGAAAAACAAAAGTACTAGGTATTATTGGCGATCCTGTCGAACATTCCCTGTCTCCTGTGATGCATAATGCGGCGATCGCCAACTTGGGCGTAGACTATATTTATGTTCCCTTTCCTGTGCAGTCAGGTAATTTATCCACGGCGCTTGAAGGCTTTGGTGCGGTTAATGTCCAGGGATTTAGCATCACTATTCCCCATAAGCAAGAGATTATTCCTCTGTTAACAGAAATCTCTGACGATGCCGCCAATATTGGCGCGGTTAACACCGTTTGGCGGACTGAATCGGGTTGGAAAGGGACAAACACCGACGCAGCAGGGTTTATTGCACCTCTAAAAGCGATGGATCGCGATTGGACAAAGGTAACTCCCGTCATACTCGGTAACGGTGGTGCAGCAAGAGCCGTAGTTGCTGGTTTAACTAACTTGGGCTGTCCAGAAATCCATGTTGTTGGACGTAATTCTGATAAGCTTGCCAGATTTTATAAAAGTTGGTCACATGCTCCTAAAATTACTTCCTTACTCAAAATTCATAACTGGGATAATCTTAAGAGCTTGATTCCTGCTGCTGGCTTGCTGGTTAATACAACTCCTGTAGGTATGTCACCCAAAATTGATGCTTCTCCTGTAGATGAGTCTTTGATGGAAAAGTTAGACAAAAATGCGATCGCCTACGATTTGATTTATACTCCCAATCCGACTCAGTTTCTTAAGCTGGCTCAAGCACAAGGTGCAACTACTCTCGACGGTTTAGAGATGTTGGTACAGCAAGGAGTAATAGCGTTGGAGATTTGGCTACAGCAACCAGTCCCTGTCGATATTATGCGAAATTCTCTGAAAGAGTATTTAGGACTGTAGTGTTTAAGACTGAAATTGCGATCGCTTGATCACTTATTTTGCCTTTGATGCAACCAGAAGCAATAGCTTCATTACTTCTGCTGGATCTTCCTTCTCATCGAGTTCGCGTCCAATTTGCTTGACCCAAGCTTCAATTCCCTGGGGTATCCGTACCAATTTAGTTTTGCCTAACTTACGATAGTTCTTACCCCGCATTTAATCGCTCCTCAATTATAGTTAGTCGGCGCTTAATATCGTTGACTCCCTGCATAATGTTTAATCGATCTCCGTCCGAGGTCATCTGATAACCGTAAAGTCTTGTTAATCTATCCTCATGACGTTGGGAAACAATATTTAAATTAGATATGTTTTCAGTTAGATTAGCGATCGCCTGAGTATTTTTTTCCTGTTGCTGGGCAATCTCTGACTGTTTTTGACTTATTTCTTCATGCTTTTTAGTAATCCTGGCGATCGCATCTGGGTTCTCTAACTGCTTTACCTGAATATCTTGCTGAACTAGTAGCATCCGATCCAATATTTGATTATATTCTTCAAACGTCATTCTTGTTTTGAGTTACCAATAATAGAAATTATAGCGATGATATATCATTTTTAAGTTACTCAAATGCCAATATTCAATTATAGAATTGCGATGTTAGAGACTTTAAATGCTGCTTCTATATAGGTGAAGTTCGGCATTCATATATTAACTATCACCAACTATCGCCATCGCCACCGCCATCGCTGCTACCACCACCAAAATCACTACCGCTACTGACGCTATAATCGCTGGAATTAGACTCGTAGTTATTACTCATGTATGCAAAATATGAACTACCTTTTCTTTTAGCCCGAATGATTCCCCAGATCAAAGCGATAATAGGAACTGCAAAAATTAACAGCAGCCACAATAGCAAAAACTCCCGTAAGACAAGTGGAATAGAGATGATGCTCACTTGATCACCACTTTTAAGTTCGGCTATCAAATCGTCTATGGCAATTAAAACTCCCACATCATATTCTTTTGCCTGAAATAAGGGTTCAATATCTTGTTCAATTATTTCTCTTATTTTTGAATTGGAAATTACTTTTTCTATCCCAGAGCCAGTTTCGATTTCTACACGCCGATCTTTGAGTGAAACTAAGGCGTTGCTAATTTAAAGTATGAAACTGATAAGTAATCTGTTCGTAGCTATCAGCTATCAGCTATCAGCGCAGAGCCTTCGGCTCAGATCGTCGTCGCAGCCGCGAATGCGGCAGACCGCCTCCTTGGAGGAGGCTAGAAGCCAGAGGCTTCGCACGACTGGGAAGCTTTGCTTCCGCGCTACCAGCTTTTTAAATACTCCTTATCAACTCGAAATTTTACAATTCATCCCTCAATCCAGCAACGCCCTCTAGAAAAGATCTAACTTTTTACTTCTCTAACCAATACCAGGAATAAACTTCAACTTCTTAGTTGCTTTCTCTGCCACCTGAGAATAACTCAATTCACCACATAGAATTTTACCCATTAACTGACCCGCCGTAGGACGCTTGACTCCCATTTTATAAGCAATCTTAGGTGCTTTGAAGAACAATCCTGCTAAGAAATCAGCTTTAGCTAAATTAGCGCCCCATTCCTGATTTACCGATTCAGTGTAGCTAGCTAGCGCATTAGCATCTCCTTGCAGCGCACCTATAACTGCACCTGCGGCTCTTACTCCCGTGAACATTGCGGGGCGAATACCCTCGCCAATTAAGGGATCGACCATACCTGCCGCTTCGCCAACAAGCAAAGCGCGATCGCTATGTAAAGTACTTTCTTTATCCCATAGATTCAACGGATGCTCTTTATATTCTCCCTGGCTGGCATCTAAACCAAACAGTTCTGCATATTTAGTAAGCTGCTTTTTCAATTCATCGGGTTTACCTTTGGGGTTCCGAACATAGGCGGCACTAAAAGAAAAGCCATCTGCTTTGGGAAAGCACCACATAAAGCCGTTTTTCAGCGAGCCAAAGTCAAAAAATGCTGTCATTTTGCGGCGATCGCTTACTTCTCCAGTTACCTGTAAACTAGCAGCAGCAATAGTTGAAGTATTTTCCATCCCCATTAACTTTGCCACAGTACTATTGACACCATCAGCAGCGATGAGATATTTACCCTCAAAAGTGCCGTCACTGGTCTGTATTTGCCAAGTATCACCCTGAAGCGCCGCACTCGTAACTTCGATACCGCTTTTAAATTCTGCACCCTTGTCTGTAGCCTGTTCGATTAAAAAGTTATCGAACTGCGATCGCTGTACCATCCACATCGGCGTAACTCCCTCTAGCTCTACCTCAGCAGGATCGCCCATCTTAAAAGTATATTTGACCTGGGAAACGTGATTCTGGACGACGGGAGCAAAGTCAAAATCAAACCATTGAGCGATCGCAGGGGAAACTCCACCACCGCAGGACTTAGCGCGAGGGAAATTAGCTTTATCTAACACCAATACCGAATGCCCCGCCTTTGCCAAATGATAAGCTGCACTTCCGCCAGCAGGACCTGCCCCAACCACAATACAGTCAAACATACTGAGTAATACCTGTTTTCTAAAAATTATAGTTAAACATTTATTACATTAGATGAAGCAAACAAGATCGGTCAACTTTGTCAGTCAACAGTCAACAGTCAACAGTTAACAGTCAACAGTCAACAGAACAATTGCAGAGTTAAAAAACTACTATGCTCTCAACTTGTAACTTTCTATCCTTTATTTCTTGTCCTTAGTTCTTCAAGTTAGTCTAGTTGTAGTCCTGTACCCACGGGAGCAATCGATTTCAATTCCAATGGTGTGTCAAATCTAATTTAGAGCATTAAAAATTTGCGCGACCAAAGGAAGTCATGCAGGGGCAAAGCCTCTAAGTCGCCAAGTAAAGTTAATTATCTGTCTCACTATTTTAAGCTTGACGAGCCACTACGATTATCTGTTTACTGTTCACTGTTCACTGTTCACTGTTCACTGTTTACTGATTCGGCTGTATCCCTGTACCCACAGGAGCGATCGACTTTAACTCAAGCTCAGGCTGATCTTGTTCGGTTTGGCGGAGGTTCCACTCATTTTTAAACAACAACACTGGTCTACCCCAATTATCTTTAACCGAAATTGCATTAAAAATTCGACCTGCTTTTTCTAAAGCATCCCAGCCACCATGCACCCAGCGTGCAACGCTATAGGGTAAAGGTTCGACTCTGGTTTCGACGTTATATTCATTCTGCAAGCGGAATTGAACTACCTCAATCTGTAGCTGTCCAACAGCCGCTAAAATCGGATCGCGCTTAAATTCGTCGGTAGAGTACATGATCTGCACCGCACCTTCTTCCCGCAGTTCCTTGATACCCTTCTGAAACTGCTTAAACTTAGACGGGTTGGGATTTTTAAGGTAGGCAAAGATTTCAGGGGAGAAACAGGGAATACCCTCATATTCGATCTTCTTGCCGTTGTAGATCGTATCGCCGATCGCAAATACCCCAGGATTATTCAGACCAATAATATCCCCTGGAAAAGCTTCATCCAAAGATTCTCGACCTTGAGCAAATAGCTTTTGCGGACGAGACAGACGTACTGTTTTACCTGTGCGAGCGTGCTGCACCGTCATGTCCTTTTCAAACTTCCCCGTACAGACGCGAATAAAGGCAACGCGATCGCGATGTTTGGGATCCATGTTTGCCTGAAGCTTAAATACAAACCCCGTAAATTCTTCGTAGGTAGGCTCAATTACGCCGATCGAGGAATTATGCGCCTCTGGCATCTGAGCATATTCTAAAAAGGCTTTGAGAAATAGCTCCACCCCAAAGTTAGTCATGGCGCTACCAAAGAAAATTGGGGTCATTTTGCCTGCATGAACCTGTTCTAAGTCAAATTTTGCCCCAACTTCGTCGAGAATCTCTAATTCTTCTTTTAACTGGTAATAAAGCTCTTGTTCCATCAAATCCTCAATCCGTGGATCGCCTAGCTCAATTACCGTATCCTGTGCTGCTTTACTCCCGTGAGAACGCCGCTCAAATAGATGTATCTTACGTTCCCTGCGATCAAATACGCCCTTAAAGCGATCGCCCATGCCGATGGGCCAATTTACCGCATAGGTTTGTAAACCCAATTCCTGTTCGATTTCGTCGATTAATTCAAAAGCATCCCTACCAGGGCGATCGAGCTTGTTGACAAAGGTGAATATTGGGAGCGATCGCAATTGACAAACTTCAAACAATTTCCGCGTCTGAGGCTCTAAACCCTTAGCCGCATCGATCAGCATTACCGAATTATCCGCCGCCGCCAAAGTACGATAGGTATCTTCACTAAAGTCTTGGTGTCCAGGAGTATCCAGCAGATTAATCTGAAAATTATTGTAGAGAAACTGCAACACTGTCGAGGTGATCGAAATACCCCGCTGCTGCTCCATTTCCATCCAGTCAGAAGTGGCGCTACGCTGCGCTCGACGGGCTTTTACCGCCCCCGCTTCATGAATCGCACCCCCATAAAGCAAAAGCTTCTCTGTCAGGGTTGTCTTTCCCGCGTCGGGGTGGGAAATAATCGCAAAATTACGACGGCTGGATACAGCCTGTTCGATTTCGGTCTGGAGTTCTGCGGGCATGGAATACTCTAGGCAACAGTAGTTATCTATATTATATCGTTACTCAAGACTTGGCAGATTGCTCGGTAATTTTGGCTGGTCAGAAAAATTTTTGAGCGACACATGAAATGATTGTCTTGCTTGTAGAAAAATCGGCAAAAACACTTGGGACTTTGGCACAAATTTAGATTTACCGCAGTGATCGAGTAGTTTTACCGATCTTTTGTTTGTTTAGCGGAGGAAAGCTATCTATGTCGGTTATGTAAATAGATATATGGTAATTTCCCCTTTAAAGGTCAATGCAAAAAGCCGACCTCAAAGCCTTCAAGAATTTGTCAATTTTTGTCATCAATACATTTCAGGAAAAGAACGTAGTCAGGCGCAAATATTTTTA
Source organism: Cyanobacteria bacterium J06648_1 (assembly GCA_039817275.1). Classification (GTDB taxonomy): domain Bacteria; phylum Cyanobacteriota; class Cyanobacteriia; order Cyanobacteriales; family Xenococcaceae; genus Waterburya. The sequence goes on from JBCBWB010000021.1 coordinate 35,402, forward strand.
GATCGTTTGTTCCAGGCTTTTGGACATGAAGGGGCATTACAGGCGGGTGCGGAATACGAAGTTGCCATCAAGAAGGGAAGTAAAAAAGGTAAAACGGGTTTTGCGGATTTGGTATGGAAACCCCGCGTCTTGATTGAAATGAAGCAGCGAGGAGAAGACTTAGCCAAGCACTACCGACAGGCGTTTAATTACTGGACGAGATTAGTTCCAGATCGTCCGCGCTACGTCATGCTGTGTAACTTTGATGAATTCTGGATTTATGATTTCAACTTACAGGTAGACGAACCTGTCGATGTTGTGGCATTACCAGATTTGCCCAAGCGAGTAGCTGCGTTTGGCTTTATGGAGATCGACAATAAAACACCGATCTTTCAAAACAATCAGGTAGAAATTACCAAAGAGACTGCCCGCAAAATGGGCGAACTCTATGAAATTATTCGGCAAAGAGGCGAAAAAGAGGGATTTAAAGACTATGTAGCCCAAAGATTGGTCTTGCAATGCGTTCTATCCATGTTTTCCGAAGATCGCGGACTCTTACCCGACAATATATTTACTCGCTGCATCGATGAATGTTTAGACGGTAAAAGTTCATACGATCTGTTGGGTGGTTTATTTGAAGCCATGAATCGCCCAGGCATAATTCCTGCGGGGAGATATAAAGGAGTCGATTATTTCAACGGCGGGTTATTTGCCACCATCCATCATGTTGAACTAACTAAAGAAGAATTAACTTTACTAGCAACCGCAGCAAAGGAAGACTGGACGAGTATCCGCTGTTCAATTTTTGGCAATATATTTGAAGGTGCTTGTTCCGAGAAAAAACGCCATCGCCACGGCATCCACTTTACTAGCGAAGTGGACATTATGAAAATCGTGCGTCCGACAATTAGTAACTACTGGGACGAAAAGATCGAAGCTGCTAATACCATCGCCGAATTGAGTGCTTTGCAACTAGAGTTATCCAACTATCGTATTTTTGACCCAGCCTGTGGTTCGGGCAATTTCTTATATCTGGCATATCAAGAACTAAAAGAAATTGAAAAAGACTTACTCGATAAAATAGCTTCCCGCCGACGTTCGCAAACTACCAAACAACAAGTACAGATAGGTTTGGTTACGCCATTACAATTTTACGGCATGGATATTAATCCCTTTGCGGTAGAACTAGCAAAAGTAACTCTAACTATCGCTAAAAAAGTGGCGATCGACAAACTAAATTTAACCGAAAAAGAACTACCCCTCGATACCCTAGACCAAAACATTGTCTGCGAAGATGCTTTATTTACTCCCTGGATAAAAGCCGATGCAATCATTGGAAATCCGCCTTTTTTGGGTGGGAAAGACTTAAGACAAGAATTAGGTAATGACTATACCGAAAAAGTATATGAAGAATTTAAAGACGTAAAAGGTCAGGTTGATTTCTGTAGCTATTGGTTTAGAAAAGCAGAAGATAACTTACATGTAGGGGGTAGAGTAGGTTTAGTCGGCACAAATTCAGTTAGTCAAGGTCAAAGCAGAGTAGCAACTTTAGATTATGTTATTAGCAAAGGTAGTTACATACACGAAGCTATTTCCAGTCAACCCTGGTCTGGAGAAGCTAAAGTTCACGTAAGTATAGTTAACTGGTGCAAAAATAAACCTCAGAAACTATTTTTAAACAATAAATATGTTAGACAAATTAACTCTTCTCTGAAGTCTAATATAGATGTTTCTATGTCCATAAAGCTGAGATGTAATCTTAATACGTCTTTTAAAGGAGTTGCACCAAATGGAAAAGGCTTTTTAGTTACTCTTCAAGAAGCTGAAGAGTGGATAAACAAAGATATTGTCAATACTCGTATAGTCAAATTATTTTCAACAGGGAGTAATTTGGCTAAAAATCAGAATGGCATACCAGATAGATATATTATCGATTTTAATGATATGGATTTGGAAGATGCTCAAAATTATAAAATCCCCTTTTTAAAAGTAAAATCGATTCTCCCTATAGAAAGAAAAAATAATAGAAACCAAAGGTTAAAAAAATACTGGTGGCAGTATGAGGGCAATAGGAATCAAATGAGAAAAGCGATCTCACCACTATCTTATTATTTTACAGTTCCTAGAGTTTCTAAATGGGCTGTCTTTATTCCAGCGCCTCTTAATTGGCTACCTGGAGATTTAAGTGTAGTAGTTGCTTCTGAAGATTATTATATTTTAGGCATATTAACATCTAATGCTCATCGCTTATGGACAAAAGCACAAAGTTCTACTTTAAAAGGCGATACAAGATATACTCATACAACTTGCTTTGAAACTTTTCCTTTTCCCCAGTCAACCAGCAAAAAAAGCGTGCAGCAAATCCGCGATAAAATGACCGAACTCCACGAATATTGATCGCAACAAATGGAACAAAAACAATGGGGTATTACGCAACTATATAACGAATACTTTCACGAACCAGCTAGCAAACTTTATCAACTGCACCAACAGCTAGATAAATTAGTAATGAAAGCTTATGGTTTTAAAACCAACGACGATATTTTAGCCAAATTATTAGAATTAAATCTAGAGCTTGCCGAAAAAGAAAATCGTGGCGAAAAAGTTATCGGCGCTGAATCTCCCTATGGCAATGAAGTAACAAATAAAGAGTTATTAAAGAACCAAAAAATTAAAGATGCACAAGATGTTGTTGATGAATATCAAAGCTTAAAAGATGAAGTAGCCGAGTTACAAAAAGCTTTGGAAAAAGAACAGGAAAAAGCGATCGGGGCAGAATCTCTAATTGATTAATATTAGTTTGGATTAACTCATGCGGGTTAAAATTTATAATCATATAATGAGTTAACAAAATAGTTTATGACCCTAATCTTAAAAAGCGAAAAACCACCACTACGCGAAGATAAAACTGGCGCAATCAGAGTGGGAAAATCAAGAGTCTTATTAGAAATGGTAATTCATGCATTTCAGGATGGTGAATCTCCTGAAGCAATTGCCGATAATTACTCGACTTTGAGCTTATCAGATATTTACGGTACGATCGCCTACTATCTCAAAAATAAAGATTCAGTGGAAGAATATTTGAATCAGAGAGAAGAGTTAGCCAAATCTGTCAAACAGCGTATTCAATCTATTCAACCCGATCTGAGTCAGATTCGTTCTCGTTTGCTTGCTCAAAAGAATTCATCACAGTAGATATGTTGAGATTATTCAGCTATGAGAACTTTAACGACGATGTTATTCGAGGACTGTTTTTACGCCAACCCAATTTAGATTTTGTTCGAGTTCAAGATATAGGCTTACAAGAATTTGACAATCCGAAAATTTTAACTTTAGCTGCTGATAATAATCGTATTGTCATCACTCACGATCGCGCCACTATGCTAGACTTTGCTGGAGAGCGTTTGGTCAAAGAAGAACCAATGATAGGACTATTTGTAGTTAACGACCGCATTTCTACACGCCAAGCTATTGATGAAATATTGCTGATTGAAAATTACACTGACTAAAAAGAATGGAAAGGAATTGTGCTATATTTGCCTCTTCAGAAAAAATAGAATGATATTGTTTGTTTTTTAAAAGTTACAAAAATTATTTAATTCATGAGTAGAATTATATTGATTAACGAACAAGGTGCGATCGCACTTCCTCAAGACTTAATTAAAAAATATGGTCTAGAAGAGGGAGGACAGATCATAATTGAAGAAAGCGAAGCAGGGTTGGTACTGCGTCCAAACACTCAGTTTCCTATGGAAATTTACTCTGATGAGAGGGTGGAAGAGTTTAGGCAGCAAAATGAAGATGAGTTAAAAGATTTTAAATTGTAATGAGAGTCTTTCTCGATGCAAATATCCTTTTTAGCGGTTCAGTTTCAGGAAGCAAAATTACTAAATTAATTGAGATCGTTCAACAGCACGGAGAATGTGTTACCAATATCTACGCCGTTGAGGAAGCGAGAAAGAACATAGGAAGAAAAAAATACGGTTCAATTTCAGGATTGGAATCGTTGCTGCAAGAGATTACCATTAGTAGTGATTTAGTGCTTAATGTACCAGTAGAATTAAAATCAAAAGATATTCCAATTTTAGGTGGTGCAATCGCTTTGCAGTGTACGCATTTACTGACTGGAGATAAAAAAGATTTTGGTTTTTTGTATGGTCAACAAGTGGCAAACGTATTGATTGTCTCGCCAAGGCTACTAGCTGAAGAAATGGTAGCTAAAGGTTTGATAGAGAGAAAATAAATAGCGATCGCAAATACCAACATCAATTAATGTTTCCTGATTTTCTTCCCCACGATGTTCATCTACTCGAACATCCAGACTCGATCGCCTTAGCGAAAAGCATTCAAAGAATTGATATCCCTACGTCGTTAAGCAACAGAGAAATTCCAACGGCTTACGTAGAGTCTGGAGAAGGTGATGCACCGCTGTTACTCTTACATGGCTTTGATAGTTCGTTATTAGAGTATCGTCATATATACCCTTTGCTGGCTGGACAACGAGAAACCTGGGCGCTGGATCTATTGGGTTTTGGATTTAGCGATCGCCCAAAGCATATATCTTATAATCCGCAAACGATTAAGGAACATCTTTACTGTTTCTGGCGTAAGATGATTAATCGTCCCGTGGTAATAGTCGCATCGTCGATGGGTGGGGCGACGGCGATCGATTTTGCAGTGACCTATCCTGACGCGATAGCCAAGTTGGTTTTGATGAATTCTGTCGGCTATAGCGGTAGTTTTTATCTGGGTAAGCTGCTGGTTGAACCAATAGACTGGTTGGCGGTAGAATTTTTGCGACAGCGGCGAGTTCAGGCTTTATTTTGGGGCAAAACTTTTGGTCTAATCGATTCTAAAATCGAGGATGTGCTTCGCTGTGCGACTTTACCCTCACAAATGCCTAACTGGAATGTGGCGATCGCCGATTTTACGCGCAGCGGTGGTTATTATGGTTTGGCGAATAAAATACCTCTAATTACTCAGCCTAGCCTAATTTTGTGGGGCGATCGCGATGAGATGTTGGGTACAGCCGCAGCGATTGAGTTTGAACAGGCGATCGCCAATTCTCGCCTGATTTGGCTACCAGGAGTCGGACATACTCCTCATTGGGAACAGCCGAAGATTGTCGCCAGGCTTTATTTTGGGGCAAAACTTTTGGTCTAATCGATTCTAAAATCGAGGATGTGCTTCGCTGTGCGACTTTACC